>JAENWD010000297.1 GCA_016650245.1 Vicinamibacteria bacterium | reverse complement strand
GCGCAGGGCCGCATGCGCGCGATCGCCGATGTGCTGGCGCTGCGCGCGCGCCACGCGGCGCATCTGGCCTCGCGGCGCTGGGCGTCGGCGTCGGCCTCGGCGGGGCTTGCGGGACTTGTGGCAGGCGTCGGTGGCGGCCTGGCGCTCGCCCTGGTGCCGGGATCCGAGACGGGCGCCGAGGTCGCGGTCACCCTCGCGCTGGTCGGTGCAGCGGCCGGCGCGCTGGGCGGCGCGGGAGTCGGCGCGGGGCTTGCCGCCGCTGAATCGCTGGCGCGCTCGGCGCGCGCCGCGGCCTTGACGATGGGGGGTGCAGTGGCGGGGCTCGTGACTGGCTGGCTCGCTCACCATCTCGTGCGGTCACTGCTTGGCGGTGTCTTTGGCCGCGATGTCGTCGCGCTGGTCGGGGGGCTCGAGGGACTTGTCGTGGGCGCCGCCGTCGGCGCCGGCTACGCTCTGGCAACGCGTCGCCTGTCGCAAGGCGGCATGGCCGCGCCCCGTGGCCGCGCACGCTGGCGCGTGGCGCTTACGACCGGCACCTTCACGGCCCTTGCGGCCATGGCCCTCGCGCTGGCCGGGCGGCACCTGGTTGGTTCGAGCCTCGACCTCATGGCCAACACCTTTGCCGGCTCGCAGGTCGGACTCGACCCGCTCGCTCGCCTGCTCGGCGAAGACAGCCTGCAGCCCATCACGCGCACACTCGTGAGCGGCTTTGAGGCGCTGATGTTCGGCAGCGGCCTGGCGTTCGGGCTCACCAGGCGGCCGCACGTCTGAGGCATAATCCAGGAGTGAAGGCGAAAAACGTCTTCGTGTGTCAGGAATGTGGCAGCCAGTCCCCCAAGTGGCTGGGCCGCTGCACCGACTGCGGGGCGTGGAACTCCCTGGTCGAAGAACGCATCGGCGAGCCGGCGACCGCGCCGGCGGGCGGCAACCGTTACGGCGCTCTCGTGCCAGGGGGCGCTGGCGCCAAGCTGTACGCCGACGTCGAGATGAGCACCACCACGCGGCTGTCGACCGGCATCGGCGAGCTCGACCGCGTGCTTGGTGGCGGCATCGTGCCAGGGTCGATGGTGCTGCTCGGCGGCGAGCCGGGCATCGGCAAGTCCACACTGCTGCTGCAGGCTGCGGCCAACATCGCGCGCGACATCGGGCCAGTGCTCTACAGCTCGGGCGAGGAATCCGAGCACCAGGTGAAGTCGCGCGGCGAGCGGCTCGGCGTGGGGCGCGCGCCACTCTATCTGCTCGCCGAGACGTGTCTCGAGCGCATCCTGGAAGAGCTCAGCCGCCTGCGCCCCACGCTGGTCATCGTCGACTCGATTCAAACCGTTTTCTCGATGCGGATGCAGTCGGCTCCAGGAAGCGTGGGCCAGGTACGCGAGTCCGCCACGCAGCTGCTGTTTGCCGCCAAGAGCCAGAACATCCCGATCTTCGTCGTCGGGCACATCACCAAAGACGGCGCGCTGGCCGGTCCCAAGACGCTCGAGCACGTGGTCGACACCGTGCTCTACTTCGAAGGCGAGCGTCATCACTCGCACCGTGTCGTGCGTGCCGTGAAGAATCGTTTCGGCGCCGTCAGCGAGCTCGGCGTCTTCGAGATGACGAGCGAGGGCCTGCGGGCGGTGCCCAATCCGTCGCAGCTGTTTCTGGCCGAGCGCCCCGCCAATTCGCCAGGGTCGGCCGTGCATTGCGCCATCGAAGGGTCGCGGCCGCTGCTGGTCGAGGTGCAGGCGCTTGTCAGCGGCAGCACCTTTGGCAACGCGCGCCGCACGGCAAACGGCATCGACCAGGGGAGGCTGTCCCTGTTGCTGGCGGTGCTCGAGAAGCGCGCGGGCCTGCACCTGGCCGGCGAGGATGTCTACGTCAACGTCGCCGGCGGCATGACGATCGAGGAACCGGCGGCCGACCTCAGCGTAGTCGCCGCCGTGGCGTCCAGCCTGCGCAACCGGGTCATCGCGGCGTCCACCGCCGTCTTTGGCGAGGTCGGGCTGGCCGGCGAAGTGCGCGGAATTACACAGGCCGGCCTGCGCGTACGCGAGGCGGCCCAGCTGGGATTTCAGCGGTGCGTGCTGCCACGCGCCAATATCGACCCGACCGACCGCATCCTGGTCGAGGGCGGGTGCGAACTGGTCGCGGTGAGCTCGGTGTCGGAGGCGCTCGATGCGCTGCTCGTATAATTCTCTGGTGATTCATAGCCGGCTTCGTCATTCCGGAGCGTCCGCATGGCCTGGTTTCTCCTTGCCCGTCTGCTCTTCGTCATCGCCGTCGTCTATTCCGCGGTCCTGCTGAGGCCGCTGGGCGGGTCCGTTGCGGTCAATGCCGCCTTTGGGGTGGCGCTGGCCGTGGTGTTTGTCGCCTTCGAGTCGCGGCTCAGGAACACCCCCGTCACGCACATGCTCGGCGCGATGCTGGGCGGCGCCATCGGTCTGGGTATTGCCAAGACCGTCGGCGCGGCGCTGTTCTGGGCCGATACCAAAGACGACCGCGTCGCCTTCCTCCACTCCTTCGTGCTGCTCGCGCTGCCGTACCTCGGGCTGGTGTTGGGTGGCCGCAAGGGCGAGTGGCTGGAGCCGGCACGCCTGATCGGCCTGTTCCGCGGCACCGGCCCCCAGCGCCGCTACCGCATCCTCGACACCAGCGTGATCATCGACGGCCGTGTCGTCGACATCTGCGAGACCGGCTTTCTGGACGGCACGCTCGTGATCCCGCAGTTCGTGCTCAAGGAACTGCAGCTGGTCGCCGACTCGCCGGACTCGATGAAGCGCAACCGCGGCCGGCGAGGGCTCGACATCCTGCAGAGGATGCAGAAGATGTCGGGGCTCGAAGTGATGATCTCGGACCTGGACTTCCCCGAGGTTCGCGAAGTCGACCTCAAGCTGATCGAGTTGGCGCGCGCGCTGTCGGGCAAGATTGTCACCAATGACTTCAATCTCAACAAGGTCGCGCAGCTGCGCGGGGTGGCCGTGCTCAACATCAACGAGCTGGCCAACTCGCTCAAGCCGGTCGTGCTCCCGGGCGAGATCATGAAGGTGTTCATCCTCAAGGAAGGCAAGGAATTCAACCAGGGCGTTGCGTATCTCGACGACGGCACGATGGTCGTGGTCGACAACGCGCGCAGGTTGATCGGCAAGACGATCGACGTCGTCGTGACCAGCGTCCTGCAGACGACGGCCGGCAAGATGATCTTCGGCCGCTTCGTGGACGGCGTCGCCGGGCCGCAAGGCAGTGGCCCAGCGGATCGCGATGAACCGCAGCGGCGTCCCCGCGTGGCGCCGGCTCCGCAGCCGCAGACACCGGCGTCTGTGTCGGCGTCGGCCGGGGCGGCTGCAACGGCGGCCGCGCCGGGTGTCAACGGCGGGTTGGACGGGCCGTTGCGCGGATAACGCGTGGGCATCCCCCCGTTTCATTGGTGGCGGACGGTTTTCTTCCTCATTCCCGCCATCGGCGTCTACACCGCCGTGCTCGGCACGCTGTCGCTGGGCTCGAGTCTGGTCGATCGGCGCGGGCATTTCGCGCACGGCTGCGCGCGCGTGTGGTCGTGGCTGATTCTGGCGACGACCGGCGTGAGCGTGGAGGTGCGGGGGCTGGCGCAACTGCAGCCTGGCAAGACCTACATCTTCGTCTCGAATCACCAGAGCATCTACGACATCCCGGTGGTCTTCGCGACGCTGCCGTACCAGCTCCGCATCATCGCGAAGGAGTCGCTCGGCAGCTTCCCGTTCCTGGGCTGGCATCTGCGGCGCACCGGTCACCTGCTGGTCGACCGCCGGAAGCCCGATCGCGCCGGCATCCTGAGGCGCTGGAGAGCGCTGGTCGAGCAAGGCCTCTCGCTCGTCATCTTCCCGGAAGGCACCCGCAGCGAGACCGGCCATGTGGGGATCTTCAAAGCCGGCAGCTTTCTCCTGGCTATCGAAGCCCAGCTGCCAATCGTACCCGTGTCGGTGGATGGCACTCGCCGCGTGATGCGGAAAGGCCGCCTGATGACCTGCCCCGGCCACGCCACGCTCGTGGTGCACGCGCCGATTGAGACTTCCAGCCTCCAGGTCTCTGACGCCCGTTCGCTCGCCAAGCGGGTGCGCGAGGTCGTGTCGAGCGCGACCACTGTCGGCTGACGCGGACCGCTACCTGGTCCCAACCCGCGCTTCGCGAACCCCCATCGCGACGAGTAGACCGTTGAGAATGGCCTGTGGGCGAGGTGGGCAGCCCGGAATGTACACGTCCACGGGCAGGACGCGATCGACACCGCCGAGCGCCGCGTACGTCCCCTCTCCGAATATCCCGCCGCTGCAGCCACACGCGCCCACGGCGACCACCACGCGCGGTTCCGGCGTCGCTTCATAGGTCCTGCGCAGCGCGGCTTCCATATTGCGCGTCACCGGCCCCGTCACTAGCAGCGCGTCAGCGTGCCGGGGACTGGCGACGAAGTGGATTCCAAACCGCTCGAGGTCATAGAACGGGTTGGTGGTCGCTGCGATCTCCAGTTCACAGCCGTTGCAGCTTCCGGCGTCCACTTGGCGCACGTGAAGCGAACGGCCCAGACGTCCGCGGATGCGTTCCTTCAAGCGGGCGGCGGCGTCGGCCAGGCTGAGCCCTGCTTCAAGTTCGACCTGACGGAACGTACCCCGGCCCGTCACTGGGTCGACGTCGAAAGAGGCGGTCCGGGCGAGCTGTTCGCGACTATACGCGGCGACTTCGACGTCGGTCGAGACGCTGATTGCCTGCTCGGGGCACGCTGCCACGCAGGCGCGGCATTGAATGCAGGAGGCGTACGACAATGAGATCAGCTTCCCATCCGGCGTCGTCGGTACCGCCCGAATCGCACCTGTCGGACACGACCGGACGCACTCGTCACACGCGGTGCAGCGACTGAAGTCCATGACCGGGAATCCAAATGACGCGTGACCACCGAACGGGTCGGCCTCGGTCAGTGTCCCGGTCCTTAGGCTCTTGCTGATAATTCCTAGCATCGGTCCCCGTCCTTGTGCGCCCTACCGATCGTTGCCGGAGTACGAGAGATTGAAGCTCTTGTTGATGACCGGGAAGTCCGGAATGATGTTGCCGGGAACCGCATGCACGAGCCCAGGCCAGTTCAGAAAGCTGGGGTCGGTCACTTTGACTCGCGCAATCTCACCCCGTTCATCCGTCGCCACAAAGTGTGTGCACGGCCCGCGCCACGCCTCCACCCAGCCAAGGGCCGAAGCACGCGGAGGCAGATGTTCTGGTAGCTCTGTTGCACACGTCGTGTCGGGTAGCGAATCCAGGATCTGGTCGAGGATTTCAAGGGATTGCTCCACCTCCCGCGCTCGAACCATGAGCCTCGCCCTGACGTCCCCGCCGTCTTCGACCGGAATCTTGAATTGCAGGCTTTCGTAGGCATCATGCGGATGATCGCGGCGCAGGTCGGCGTCAACCCCAGACGCCCGCGCAGCCACGCCGACGATTCCGAGGTCCAGTGCCGCTTGTCGCGTCAGAATTCCCGTCCCATCGACGCGATCGGTGAAGGTCCCCGCGTCAACGAGGAGCGCGATGAGCCTCTCGAACTCCTTCCCGAACGCGCGAAGGTGTGTTCGCAGCACCTCGCGCCCTTCTGGCAGGAGGTCACGCTTGACCCCACCCACGGCGATGGTGCCACGCAGCAGTCTGTTCCCGAACACCTGGTCCTGTGTTCGGACCAGACCCTCGCGCAGCGCCTGGGCGCGGCTCGCCGGAACCGTGAACGCCACATCGGTGGCCAGTGCGCCAATATCTGCGATGTGGTTGTAGATGCGCTCGAGCTCCAGCAGGATCACCCGGAGTGCCTGACCTCGAGGCGGCACCTCCAGATTGCCGAGACGCTCGATCGCGTGTGCAAAGGCCAATGCGTGACCCACCGCCGTGTCTCCCGAGATCGATTCGGCGAGGAACAGGCCGTGGCGCCACGGAAGCCGCTCGAAGCGCTTTTCGATGCCCTTGTGAACGTAGAACAACCGGAGTTGGAGATACAAGACCGGCTCTCCAGCCACACCGAACCGGAAGTGCCCGGGTTCGATGATGCCGGCGTGAACGGGGCCGACTGGCACTTCGAAGACGCCCTCACCGGTGACAGGCCGGAACGGGTGGTGGTCACCCGGCACACGCGGGACGTTGCGATCCTCCGGGAAGTCCTTCCGGAGCGCCCATGCACCGTCGGGCCAGTCCTCGTGCAGGGCGACACGTGTGGGGTTCGGATGGCCATCGGGTACCAGACCATAGAGGTCCATCACTTCTCGCTCGAACCAGTTCGCTGCCGGATACTTCGCGGCAATCGACGGGAACGACGGACGAGCGGGATTGATCGGCGCCGACAACAGCAGAAAAGTCTGAAAGCGCGGCAGAGACCAGACATAGTGCAGCCGGAACTGGGCCGTCTGGTCGCGTTCATCACTCGCAAACAGCGACATCAGCCGTCCCTCGAGTTCCTGGCTGACTCGGTCGGCAAGGCCCGGCAGCGCCTGCGCATTGACGTCGAGCACCAGCTCACCGGGGCGCCCTTCGCGGATGTCTTCTTCCGGCACTTGGAGCGCGGCAGCCACGGTGGCGGCGTTGGACCTCATGGCGTCCCCCAGACCACTTGCGTTGCGGCGCGAATCAGCGCCACCAGCGGCGCAGGCAGGTAGAAGGCGGAGACGACCGCCACGACCGCCGCCACGGTCGTCGTCGCCAGGGCGATGTCGAAGCGCTCGGGATCCGGAGCCTTCACGGCGGGATCGGGCGATGGTCCGGCCACGATTCGTCCTACCTGATAGGCGACGCCGCAGAACAGCGCGACCAGCGCTGCGAGCAATATCGAGGTCGCTGTCACGTGCGAGCCAGAGAAACCCGCCCTGAGGATCGTCATCTCGCTGAAGAACAAGCCGAATGGGGGTGAGCCCGTGATCATGACGGCCGACAACACCAGAAGCGAGCTGGCGACCGGCGCGCGCCCGAGCGTGCCCCCTCCGATTTGGTCGAGATCGGAAGAGCTATGCAGTTGTGCGAGCGTCCCGGCGGAGAACAGCGCCACTGGCTTTGCCAGCGAGTGGTAGGTCATGTGCAGAAGCGCTCCAAACACTCCCGCTTCCGCGCCGAGCCCCACGCCGACGGCCATGATGCCGACATGTTCGATGCTCGAATATGCCAGCAGCCGCTTCAGGTTCCACTGGATCAGAATGAATGGTACCGCGATGAGCACGGAGAGTAGACCGAGTGTCAAGAGCAGGCCTCCGGAAAACTCCGGCCCCAGTGCCGCTTTTGAGATCATATGGATCCGCAGGATGCAGTACACGGCTCCGTTCAGCATCCCGACCGCCATCAGTACAACCGCCGGCGACGGCGCTTCGCGGTACGCGTCGGGCTTCCATGTGTGCATCGGGGCCAGGCCGGCCTTGGTGCCGTACCCGATGAGCGCGAAGACCACACCCAGCCGCAACGTGAACGGATGCATCTGGGGCGCAGCCTCCACGAGCCGCGTCCAGTTGAGCGCGGCCAATCCCTCTCCTAGATGTCCCTGCCCGGCGGCGAACAACAGTACCGTTCCCAGAAGGGCAAACCCGAGGCCTAGACTGCCCAGCATCAGGAACTTCCACGCCGCTTCGAGTGATGTATCCCGATCGTGGAAAGCAATCAGAAAGACGGATGCCAGCGTCGTCAGCTCGACGGCAATCCACAGCACGCCGAGGTTGTTCGAAACCGAGACGAACAACATGGCGAACACGTAGGCCGGGATCAAACCGTAGAACTCCCGCCGCATGCGCGGCGTGACCAGGCCACGGCGCTCATTACGCCTCAGATACCCGACTCCATAGGTCCCCGACAGCAGACCCACGAAGCCACAAAGCACCAGCACGAGCGCGGACAGCCCGTCGACGCGCAGCGCATCACCGAACGCCACAGGTGTGCTTCCCGCCAGGAAATCGCCCGCGGTGGCGAGGCACAGTCCGAAGGTCAGCGCCAGGCCGCCGACCATCGTGAGCTCCTTGAACGAGCGTGGACCGCCCAAGCCTCCGATCCCAGCGGTCAACAGCGGAACGGTGAGGGTCCAGAGCAGGAGGTTCACGCACTATCCTTTCAGCTTCGAGAGTCGGCTGACGTCCATCGACTCGAACCGACCCACGATTCGCCGGACCAGGACACCGAGCACCAGAACGGCCAGAATCACATCGAACGAGATGCCCAGTTCCACGATGAGGGGCATGCCTGAGGTGACCCCAAGGGCGACCAGAAAGACCGCGTTCTCGACGGTCAGCAGTGCCAGGATCTGCGTGATCGCCTTCTTGCGGGTCACCATCAGGAAGAGCCCAATCAACAGGAGCGAGAGTGCCACCCCGATGAGATGGTGGCCCACGCCTCGCGCGCCTTCCTGAAACCCGGTGCTGACGCGGTATCCCACGACCGTCAGGCCGAGACAGACGAGCAGTGAAGCCGGAACACTCAGGAACGGCTCAATTTCACGATGGATGCCAATGCGATCCACCGTGCGCATCAGAAACCACGGAATCAGAATCGCCTTCAAGGTCACGGTCAGCGCCGCCGTGACGAACAGCTCGGGGCGCGACTCGGCGATCGCGATTGTCGTGGCCACAATCCCCAGGAGGAGCGACTGCACTCCGTACAGGCGGATGGTCGTGAACAGCGCCTTCTGACCGACCATCAGGTAGGCGGTCACCAGCATCCCCGCCGCACAGAAAATCAAGATGTTCGCAGTCATACGCGGACCTTCACAGGAATCGGATCGCCAACGCGAGGAAGGCAAGACCCAGTGACACCGACACGAGCTCCGGCACACGGAAGAGGCGGAGTTTGGCGTTCGTGCTCTCGACGACGGTCACGGCGATCGCCAGGAGGAACACCTTGCCGGTCCAGGCCATGAGGGCGACGAACAAGGCCTCCGTCTCGACGCTCGTCGCGATGCCGACGGGCATGAAGAGGTTGACCAGGAGGGTCAGGTACAGCAGTTCCTTGACCGCCGAGGCCCATTCCACCAATGCGAGATCGGGTCCGGCGTACTCCAGCACCATCGCTTCGTGGATCATCGTCAACTCGAGGTGTGTGGCGGGATTGTCCACGGGGATGCGTCCCGTCTCGGCGATGACGATGATGAAGAGGCCAGCGAAGGCCAGCAAGTCGCTGGGATGCCACGACGGCCCCTGTTGCACCAGCGCCCTCACCAGTACCCCGAGGTTCATGGTGCCGGCGGCGAGCGCCTGCGCAAAGAGCCCAAGCATCAGCGCTGGCTCGGCCAGTGCGGCGATCGTCATGTCGCGGCTTGCGCCCATCCCTCCAAAGGGACTCCCGGTGTCCAGCGCTGCTGTCGCCAGCGCGAAGCGGCCGAACGCCAGTGTGCCGACCAATAGGAGGATCCCACCTGCCGCTTCGAGCGGTGCCACCGCGACGAGCACCGGAACGAGCGTCGTGGCGGCCACGGCGGCGGCAAAATACACTCGGGGCCCAGCGACGTACACCCAGGACGCCGTCTCGGATCGGACGGGCTCCTTGCGAATCAACTTCGCCAGGTCGTAGTACCCTTGCAGCAGCGGGGGGCCCTGACGATTCTGCAACCTCGCCTTCATCTTCTTGATGGCGGTTCTCAACAACGGAGCCGCCGCGAGCATGCCGCCGGCCTGCAGCAGCGACGCGCCTATCGTGAGAAACGCATCCGGGATCATGTCGTTCCTCCCAGCCAGATGAGCAGAATGACCGCGAGCACGAGGACGTAGGCGAGATACGTGTGGAGGCTACCGGCCTGCAACACCCTCATCCCGCGCGCGCTTCCCAGAACAAGTCGCACCAGTGGGGCATACATGTAGCGTTCAAACGTCGGCTCGATCTCGGTGCGGTAGCGCACCTCTTGTGGAAAGTATGGAGACACATCGGCCAACGAGTCGACTTGCCGCCTTGGCCGATAGACGGCCCTGAAGATCATCAGAAGAGGCTTCGAGAAGGCTGTCGCGGTGTACTCGGTGCGCGCCGTCAGGTCCCCACCGCACGCCCACGTTGGCACACGCCGCGCGACCGCCTCCCGCCGTACTGTCAGCAACGCCGCGAAGGCCAAGGCGCTGAGCACGGCCACGCCGAAGATGCCTGGAACGACGTGATCGAACGAGCCGATCCCGGACGCCATCCCCCAGGCGCCCTCTGCCATCGGCGAGGTGAGCTGCAGCCCGGGCAACGACACGATCACGCCCTCGAGGGCACGAAGTGCGACACCAGGAACGAGCCCAAGCCCGACGCACAGCGTCGCCAGCCATGCCTGCGGCACGAGCATGAGCAGCGGGGACTCGTGCGCGCTACCGGCTGCCGGGCTCCGCGGCAGGGCCAGGAAACTGATACCAAAGGCCCTGACAAAACACGCGGCAGCGAGCGCACTCGTCAGCGCAAGCATCGCACCGGCGAGGGGGAAGTTCAGGCGTACCAAGCCCGGCGTCGCCGTGAAGCCGAGTAGCAGCGCCTGAAACGTCAGCCACTCGCCTGGGAAGCCATTCAGGAGGGGCAGCCCCGATATCGAAAGTGCGCCGATCAAGAAGAACAGCCCGGTCCAGGGCATCCGCCGTAGCAAGCCCCCGAACTGCTCGATCTGCCGCGTCCCGGTCGCCATCACGACGCTTCCGGCGCCGAGGAAGAGCAGCCCTTTGAATATGGCGTGATTCAACACATGCGTGAGGCTCGCGGCCACCGCGACGGTGGCCAGCGCACGCTGGTCGTGGGCCAGGGCCATCATTGCGGCGCCCAGCCCGAGGACGATGATGCCAGAGTTCTCGATCGTGCTGTAGGCCAGCAGGCGTTTGAGATCGGTTTGGGTGAGTGCGTACAGGACTCCCAGAATCGCAGACAGCATTCCGACGGCCATCAACGCGAGCGCCCAGTTCTGGTCCGGGACGCCGAGTCCGAACCCGCACACCCGATAGAGCCCATAGATCCCCGCCGTGATCAGCACTGCCGACATGAGCGCGGAGACGCTGCTTGGCGCCGCCGGATGGGCTTCAGGCAGCCACACATGCAAGGGGATGACCCCAGCCTTCACGCCGAACCCCACGAAGAAGAGCGCAAACAGGCCATCTCGTAGGGGTCCGGACACAACGTGGCCGGACAGCAACGCAGAGAAGGACAGCGACCCGGCCTGGCCCGCCAGAACCAGAAATCCCGCCACCAGACAGCCGGTGCCGATGTGAGACATGACCAGGTAGAGATACGCGGCGCGCCGACTCGCGCGCTCCTGATGTTCGGTCGCCACGAGTGCGGCGGTCGCCAGCGTCATCACTTCCCACGCACACAGGAACGCGACCACCCCACTCGCGGTGAAGACGGCTTCCAACGACCCGACCAGCACGTTGAAGGCGGTGCCAACGACCGCGATACGGGACGCCACCACGGAGTGGGAAAAATACGCCGCACTGTAGAGGGCTGTCGGGATTGCGACGACGCCCAGCACCATCAGAAACCACGCCGACAATGGAGTGACCGCGTAGTCGAATACGATGCCTGACGCCGCATGACGAACCAACACGCCTTCGACGGATAGCCCTGAGGCGATCACCTCCAGAGCCACGGTCACCGTCAGGAGCGACGCGAGCATCGAACCGACGAGGGCAACCCAGCGACACGTACGCGCGCGCCGGGCCAGTGCCAGCGTGGCCGCGACCGTGAGTAGGCGAATCAAGAGCGCGGCGGGCAGTCCGACTGCCACCAATCCCACCATCAACTTGTCCACCAGACAAAGAGGACCAGCGTCACGACCATGGCGATGACGTACCCGAGGTACGCATGGAGGCTCCCGGCCTGCAGGACCTTCATTCCCCCGGCCACTCGCAGCACGGCACGTACGAGCGGCTCATACACGTGTCGCTCAAACGTGGGCTCGATTTCTGAACGGTAACGCACCTCCCGCGTGAAGTACGGCGACACCTCCGTCAGTGCCTCTACCTGGCGGCTCGGCCGATACAGCGCCGCAAAGATCAACATCAGTGGCTTTGTGAACGCCGTCGCGGTGTACTCGGTGCGCGCAGTCAACTCGCCCCCGCATCCCCACGTGGGAACGCGGCGTGCCGTCGCACCCCGACGTGCCGTGAGGAGCAGGGCGACCACGGCTCCACCCATCAGCGCCACGCCGAACATGGCTGGCACGACACGGTCGAAGGACTCGAGCCCTGAGACCATCGCCATGCTGCCTCCGGCTATGTCTGCGGGTGGCGGGAATCCTGGCAACGACGCGACGACGGGGTTGAGAGTACCGAGCACAAACCCAGGAAAGACCCCCAACCCCAGACAGAGTGCTGCGAGACATACCTGAGGCGCGAGCATCACGGCTGGAGACTCGTGAGCTTCCGCAGCGGCTCGGCTGCGCGGCAGCGCCAGGAAGCTGATGCCAAACGCTTTCACAAAGCACGCGGCGGCCAGCGCCGTCGTCAGCGCCAACAGAGCCCCGCCAATAGGAAACAGGAGATGAACGAGCGGTTCCGTAGACCCGCGGAAACCGAACAGAAAAGCCTGGAACGTCAGCCACTCGCTGGCGAAGCCGTTCAGCGGCGGAAGCCCCGAGATGGCCAATGCACCGATGAGGAAGCACAGCCCGGTCCATGGCATCCGGTGCAGGAGACCGCCAAGGCGCTCGATCTGCCGCGTGCCAGTCGCCATCACAACGCCCCCGGCGCCAAGGAACAGTAACCCTTTGAACACGGCGTGATTCAGGACGTGGTACAGGCTGGCCGAAACGCCCAGCGTTGCGACGTCGCTTCTCCCGTAGGTCAGTCCGATCATCCCGGCACCGAGACCGAGGAGGATGATCCCGATGTTCTCGATGCTGTGGTACGCGAGCAGGCGTTTCAGGTCGTGCTGCATGAGGGCATACAACACGCCGAGGAGGGCCGACAATCCTCCGACGACGACCACGAGCACGCCCCACGACAGCAGCGGCACGCCGAGCCCAAACGCGCACACCCGTACGAGTCCGTAGATCCCGGTCTTGATGAGCACGCCAGACATGAACGCGGAAATGCTCGTCGGCGCTGCGGGATGAGCTTCGGGCAGCCACACGTGGAGCGGGACAATGCCTGCCTTTACGCCGAAGCCGACGAAGAACAGCGCAAACAACACGTTGCGCATCGACCCGTCGGTTGGGGCGTGTGACAAGAGTGTCGAGAACGTCAGTGCCTCGGACGCCGAGGCCAGCGCCAGGAACCCCGCAATGAGGCAGCCGGTGCCCAGGTGAGACATGACCAGATACAGATACGCTGCGCGCCGACTGGCCCGCTCTTCATGCTCGGTGACGACCAGCGCCGCCGTGGCCAACGTCATCAGCTCCCAGGCGCAGAGGAAGGTGATGACGTCGCCCGCCGCAAACACGGTCTCGACTGCGCCGACAAGCACGTTGAAAGTGACGCCGAGGAAGACCGATCGACCGCTGAGATGCGGGTGCGCCACGTAGCCGAGGTTGTACACCGCAATGGGAACAGCGAGCACCGAGAGGACGATCAGAAACCACGCGGAGAGTCCATCCACCGCATAGACCAGGGCAAGGCCCGAGGCTTGATGGAGAAGCAGCACCCCGTCCACACCCGCTCCTGCGCGCAGAACGTCCGCAGCCATCAGGCCGGTCACAACCGAGGCCATCGCGGATCCGACAAACGCCACCCGGCGCGCCGCCCGGCTGCGCCCCGAGAGCGCAAGCGTCAAGGCGATGACTCCGAGGCGGAACGCGAGCGTGACGGGCAAGGCGTTCGCCGAATCGAATGGCATCATCGCGTTGCCCCCCAATCGCGGGCGCGCCCGGAGGCTGAGCCTTTCGGGGCTACCTTGGCGGAATTGACAGGTTCTTCAGGCAGGGAGCGCACGGTGTGACGGGTCAAGTACCAGACGCGACGCCTCGGGGCAGTCCCTATGTCGCGCGCGGGGCTTGGCATATTAGTGTATTACTATATATAAACACTTGTGGTCAAACGGCCCGCGTCCCGGTCCCGCGATCCCTGCTGCAGCTCGTCCCGCGCTCTCATCGAGCCAGACCACCCGCCCAGACGGCGTCATTGTGTCACCGTCGAAAGAATCATTGCGAGGAATCCCAGGACAGCCAGGATGACAAGGCGCACGCCGATCCTCCGGCGCTCCGTCGGATCTGCCGGGAGGGGTGAGGTCGAGCGTGCGAACGATCCCCGTGGCTTAGTGAGTACGTCGCGTCAGGGCCCGCGGTCGTTTGACAGCATCAAGCCTCTTCTGCACCCACGAGCCTGCCGAGTCGACTCCGACGGTCTGGTATCCGCGTCGTTCGAATGGCTTCAACGTCACGTCACCGCCAAGCATGAACATCAGACAGCGGGCGCCGCTATCGCAGGCCAGCCTCTCGACGGTGGACAGTAGCAGGTCGGTCACACGCCTGGCGTACGATTCACTCAGCGTTTGATCCAGCAGGAACTCGAGCACGAGACGGACGTCGCTTTCGACGCGGTGGTAGGCCGCCAATCCCACTGGCCCGGTGTCATCAATCGCGACGATCCACTCTGCTTGCCGCAGGTAACGGCGACGAGCGCGATTCAGTGAGTGGCCTAGGACTGCACAGCGGTCATCGGCATCGATGGCCGCGCATCCGCCGCGACTGACTTCGACCGTCAGGGATCCAGGAACACGGACTCCCCCTGTCGGATCCGTGGTTCGGCTCTCTCGAGCTCGAGTCCGTGGGTCCCGCGCAAGTCGCCCCAACCGACGAGGAGACTCAGGCATCGCTCACACTCCGAACCCGTACCCGGCGGGCTCCATCTCGTCTTGCGTGTTCGGTGGGCGTTCGGACTCTACAGAATCGTCGGACTCCTGTGTGCCAGGCGGCGGGTCGAGGCGTCCGTCGTCGTCGGTCGGGCGGGCCGCGCCTGGGCTGGGAGCGTCTGAATTGCACGATATGTTATATTGTAATATATGCATATACTACGCGTGCGAGTCTTTCAGGTCGCGGCCTCGCTATCCCCGGCGGGATTCGCGTTGCAGTTCCCGGAGCATGCTTCCGGTGTCGACCAAATGGTTGTTGAAGATCCGCCGGGCCACCGAGAGCAACTCCTCGATGGCGGGATCGCGCAGCGAATACCGAACCGACAATCCCTGCTTTTGGGACGTCACGATGCCCTGGTTTCGAAGCACCGCGAGTTGCTGAGACACGACGGGTTGGTCCAACCCAAGCGCCTCCTGGAGTTCCTGAACCGACCGATCGCCCCTGACAAGCGTCTCGAGGATCCGGATGCGGGCCGGGTGGGCCAGCGCCCGAAAGAATCGAGCCTTGAAGGTCTGAAGGGCAGTCGCTACCATCGGTTCATCACCGCGCGTCTCAGGCCGACGCTGAAGACCGCGAGGCGACCACATTACGTTACTATATAGAAATATTCAACATCCCTGCGCCGGTGTGAGTCGCTCGCCATCAGGCCGTCCGCGCGCCTCAGTCACTCGCAGCAAGTCCTGCTCTCGGCGAAAGGACAGCATACGTATATTAATATATTTGTATTGTTTAGGTAATATCTCAGGCCTTCCTGATCTCTGTAGCGCGCGGCCCCGGCACGATCAACCACCAGAACAGCGAGTAATGAGATGCCACTGATTGCCAAAGCCCTCGCGTACCATGAGGCGACTCCAGCCGGGAAGCTGGCGATCGCGATCACGAAGCCCTGCGAAACGCAGGAGGATCTCAGTCTCGCCTACAGCCCGGGCGTCGCGGCGCCGTGCCTGGCGATTCGCGACGACCCCGCGGCCGCGTTCCGCTACACCGGGCGGTCGAATCTTGTCGCAGTGGTCACAAACGGCACGGCGGTACTTGGGCTCGGAAACATCGGCCCGGCCGCAGCCAAACCCGTCATGGAGGGCAAAGCCCTCCTCTTCAAGCGTTTTGCCGACATCGATGCGTTCGACATCGAGCTGGCTGCGGTGCACACGCAGGACGTCATTGCGGTGTGCGCGATGCTCGAGCCCACATTCGGCGGCATCAATCTCGAAGACATCAAGGCACCGGAGTGTTTCGAGATCGAGCGTACGCTTCGGGAATTGCTGAAGATCCCCGTGTTCCACGACGATCAGCACGGAACTGCCGTCATCGTTGGTGCCGCGCTGTTGAACGCCTTGGAGGTCGTCCAGAAGGACATCCGCGCGATTCGCGTCGTCGTCAACGGCGCCGGCGCCAGCGCAATCGCCTGCGCAGAGCATCTCATCCGGCTCGGCCTGGCACCGACACACCTGCTGATGTGCGATTCGCATGGAGTGATCTACGCCGAGCGCGAGGCTGGAATGAACCCGTACAAGCGAAAGTTCGCCCGCCTTTCGTCGGCACGAACGGCTGCAGACGCCCTGGTGGACGCCGACGTGTTCCTGGGACTGTCGGTAGCCAACAGCGTGCCCGCTGGTGCGTTGCAGGTGATGGCGCGCCATCCCATCGTCTTTGGTCTGGCCAATCCGGACCCGGACATTCCGTACGACGACGTCCGACGCGCGCGCCCCGATGCCCTCGTGGCCACCGGTCGATCGGACCATCCGAACCAGGTCAACAATCTCCTGGGCTTTCCGGGCATCTTTCGGGGCGCTCTCGACACGCGGGCGTCCGTCATCAATGACGCGATGCTTCTCGCCGCGACGCGCGCGATCAGCGCGCTCGCGCACGACACGACGCCAGCGGAATTGCGGGCGCTCTACCCGTCAGAGTCTCTGCAGTTCGGTGCGCACTACCTCATTCCCAAGCCGTTCGACCCGCGTGTCGTGGTACAGGTCGCCACTGCGGTCGCGACGGCGGCCACAGAGAGCAACGTGGCAGGGCTGACCGTCGATCTCGACGAGTACCCACGCGAACTCAAACGTCGGCTCCGGCACGAGCGCGCGCAGGGGACGGTGTCACCGTAGGGCCGGTGCCGGCGGAACTTGGAGCGGCCAACGGTGGCGACGCCGACGGACGGGGCCGCATTCGACAGGCAGGTCTTCGACGCCTGCTTTGGGTGGCTGGAGAGCGATCTCGAGGCCTGGAATCGTAAAGCGAATGCCCCTATCGACCGAAACCACGGCGGGTGGGGTGCGGCGTCGGGCCGCCCCCCCGGGAGCACAGCATGAACATGGGACAGTCGTTGATCGTCAAGGGTGACCTCAGTGGCGGCGAAGACCTGACGCTGGAAGGCCGCGTCGAAGGGAAAGTCAGCCTGCCGGAGCACGTGCTCACCGTCGGGGCCAATGCCACGCTCGACGCGGAGGTCGTCGCCAAGGTCGTCATCGTGCTCGGCACGGTGAAAGGCAACGTGACGGCGCGCGAGAAGTTCGAGTTGCGCGCCGGAGGGGTCATGGAGGGCGGCTTGACCTCGCCGAAGGTGGCCATGGCTGAAGGCGCCACGTTCAACGGCACGATCGAGATGCCGAAGAAAGGCGACAAGGCCTGACACCTTGGACATTGTCGTAGCGCCCGGGCTGGCCGCCATCGTCCGGCTCGGCGCGCTCGTCATCGAGCAGACGGCCAACGCCTCTGCCGATGCGCGCCTCGATCCGCCGCTGGCGGCGGCCGAGGCGGCCGTCCGCGCCCATCCGCCCGAGGAGAGCCAGGCCGTTCGCGCCATGTACCGGCGCATCGGCCTGGACCCTACCAAGACGCGTCCGTCCTCGGAGGCACTGCTGCGGCGCGTGCGCAAGGGTGACCGCCTGCCACGCATCAACACGCTGGTGGACATCTGTAACTGGTGCTCGCTCGAGTTCCAGTTGCCGTACGGTCTCTATGACGTCTCGGCGCTTCAGCCGCCGGTCGTCCTGCGGATAGGCCATGAGGGCGAGAGCTATCCCGGCATTCGCAAAGACGTCGTCAATGTTGCCGATCGCCTCACGCTGGCCGACCAGGCAGGTCCGTTTGGCAACCCGACGTCGGATTCGGCGCGCACGATGGTCACCGAGGCGACCGCTGCCGTCCTGGCGGTCGTCTTTGCCCCAGCCCAAACCACACAGGGACGGCTGGCCTGGGTGCTCGATGTCACGGCGCAGCGCCTGATCCAGTTCGCCGGCGGTCGGCAGACGCTGCGCGCCGTAATATAATTTCAGGCGGTGATGCATGTCGTGGCCGTGGTGGCCGCCGGCGGACAGGGCACGCGCCTTGGCACGGCGGTGCCCAAGCAATTTCTCGAGCTGGGCGGCCGGTCGCTGCTCGAGCGCAGCGTCAGGGCGCTTCTGGCCTCGCCCCTCATCAGACAGGTCATCGTCGCGTTGCCCGCCGCGCACCTCGCCCGTCCGCCCGTCTACCTTCGCGACCCACGCATACGCGTCGTCGAAGGGGGTGTCCGACGCCAGGACTCGGTGGCCAACGCCGCCAATGCGGTGTCGGCCGACGCCGAGGTCGTGCTGATTCACGATGCGGCGAGGCCCTTTGTCGACCTGGCGACCATTGAACGCGTGATCGAGGCCGCGGCGCAGGCCGGGGCGGCGATTGCAGCCTTGCCGGCGCGCGACACGGTGAAGCTGGCCGAGGTCACCGAGACGTCGTGGGTGGGGGCCGAGTTTGGCGAGCCGCTGCCAGCCGTCCGGCCCAAGTCGGTGCCGGCGGTGAAACGCACGCTGCCCCGTGAGACGATCTTCCTGGCGCAGACTCCGCAGGGATTCCGGCGCGACGTCCTTGCGCGTGTCCTCGAGCTCGGCGCGCAGGGCGCTGAAGGCACCGACGAGGCCGCGCTTGCCGAACAGGCCGGATGCACCGTGCTGCTGGTGCCAGGCGACCCGCGCAACATCAAGATCACCACCGCCACCGACCTCGCCTTTGCGCGAGGTTTGCTGCTCGAGCGAGGCGAGGCGCTCTGAACATGGTCCGCATCGGCATTGGCTACGATTCGCACCGCCTCGTTGAAGGACGTCAGTTGATCCTCGGCGGCGAGGTCGTGCCGCATTCGGCGGGTCTCAAGGGGCACTCCGACGGCGACGCGCTGTGCCACGCGATCACCGATGCCATCCTCGGCGCCGCGGCGCTGGGCGACATCGGCCGGCATTTTCCAGATACCGACCCGCAATACAAGGGCGCCAACAGCCTCGCGCTGCTCGTGCGGGCCGTCGGCATCATCCATGAGGCCGGCTACCGCATCGAGAACGTCGACGCGGTGGTGATCGCCGAGCGGCCGACGCTGGCGCCACATGTGGATCGCATCCGGGCACGGCTGGCCGGCGCGCTGGGCGTGGAGGCAGGCGCCGTGAGCGTGAAGGGCAAGACCAATGAAGGCATGGGCGAGGTGGGACGGGCCGAGGCCATCGCCGTTCACGCCGTGGCGCTGCTGCGGAGAGGGTAGCAGGACGTGCGCCTGCGTTTCGCTCCAAGCCCTACGGGCCAGTTGCACGTCGGAAATGCCCGCACGGCGCTGTTCAACTGGCTGCTCGCGCGCAATCGCGGCGGCACCCTCATCCTGCGAATCGAAGACACCGATCGCGAGCGCTCGACGCACGAGTCCGAGCGAGGCATTCTCGAGGACCTGCGGTGGCTGGGACTCGACTGGGACGAGGGGCCGGATGCCGGCGGCGATGTCGGCCCGTACCGCCAGTCCGAGCGGCTCGACCTGTACCGCGCGCACGCCGATCGTCTGCTGGCCAGCGGCCACGCGTATCGGTGCTTCTGCTCGACCGAGCAGCTCGAGGCCGATCGGCAGGCGGCGCGTGCGGCGGGCCAACCGCCGCGCTACGCCGGGCGGTGCCGGTCGCTCGGTCCGGAAGCCGTTCGCCTCCGCCTCGATGCCGGCGAGCCAGCCGTCGTCCGCTTCCGCGTGCCCGCGCATCGCGACGTGACCTTCGCCGACGTCGTCCGCGGCTCGATCACCATCAGCACGGACGTGATCGGAGACCCCGTCCTGCTGCGCTCCGACGGGCATCCGGCATACAACTTCGCAGTCGTCATCGACGACGGGCTGATGGGGGTGACCACCGTCGTGCGAGGCGAGGACCACATTCCCAACACGCCCCGACAGGTGCTGTTGTACGAGGCATTCGGCTGGACGCCGCCGGTGTTCGCGCACCTGTCGCTGGTGCTGGGGCCGGATCACGCGCCGCTGTCGAAGCGTCACGGCGCGACCTCGGTGGTCGAGTTTCGCAATCGCGGCTACCTGCCGGAAGCGCTGGTGAACTACCTCGCGCTGGTGGGGTGGTCGCCCGGCGGCGGCGACGAGTTGCTGCCGCTCGAGGAACTGGCGCGCCGGTTCTCGCTCGAGGGCGTCAGCCACAGCGCCGGCGTCTTCGACGTCGAGAAACTCGCCTGGGTGAACCGCCACTACCTGAAGATCGCGGATCGCGAGCGGCTCTGCGCGCTGTCGCTCCCTTATCTGCGCGAGGCCGGTCTGGCGAACACGCTCAGCGAGGCGGCGCGCGCCTGGCTGACGGCCATCCTGCCCATGGCCACCGCCGCGGTGGATCGCCTGGATCAGGTACCTGCCCGGCTGGCGCTGGTCTTCACGTACGACGCGATCGAGGCACTGGCCCGCGAGGGCGTCCGGGCGGAGTTGCTGGCCGACGGCGCGCGTAACGTGGCTCGCGCGCTGGCGGAAGACTTAGCGTCCGCGCCTCCGCTCACCGACCGCGAGCAGTTTCGTGCGGCCGCACAGCGCGTGCGCGAGACGACGGGGCAGAAGGGCAAGGCGCTGTTTCACCCCATCCGCATCGTGCTGACCGGTCACAACGAGGGCCCCGAACTCGATCTGCTGGTGCCGGCGATCGACACCGGCGCCGCGCTTGGCGCCGATAGCGGCCTGGCGCCCATCACCGGGTGCCGGGCGCGGGCCCAGGCGTTTGTCGAGGCACTGGGATGATCGTCTACGGCGTGAACCCCGTCGCCGAGGCGCTGAAGGCGGGCCGCGTGAAGCGCCTGCTCGTCGGGCGCCGAGACGACCAGCGCCTGCAGCGCCTGATGGGGCTGGCCTCCCAACACAGCGTTCCGGTGGAACGCGTCGAGACCGGCGAACTCGACCGGCGCAGTCGCGACGGCGTGCACCAGGGCGTGGTGGCCGAGGTGAGTGCCGCACGGGACTACAGCGTCGGCGATCTCGTGCAAGGCGCCGACGGCCCTGCGCTGCTCGTGGTGCTCGATGGCATCGAGGACCCGCACAACGTCGGCGCGATCCTGCGCAGCGTGGACGGGTCCGGCGCGCACGGCGTCGTCCGGCAGACGCGCCGCGCTGCCGCGCTCGACACGGTGGCGGCGAAGGCGTCGGCCGGCGCCGTCTCGCACGTGAAGGTCGCCGACGTCGTCAACATCGCGCGCGCGATCGACGAGCTCAAGCAGCTGCATGTCTGGGTGGTCGGTCTGGCCGGGGACGCAGCGCAGTCCTACGAGTCCATCGACTGGACCGCGCCTTCGGCCATCGTGCTTGGGGCTGAAGGCAATGGGATGCGCCGCCTCGTGCGCGAATCGTGCGACTTCCTGGTGTCAATTCCCATGGCAGGTCACGTCGACAGCCTCAACGTCTCGGTGGCCGCTGGCGTGGTGCTGTTCGAGGCCGCCAGGCAGCGGCGAGGCGGTACGTAGGCCGGAACTTTAGTTCCGGCGTGCGGGTCGCTGCGCCCGAACTGAAGTTCGGGCCTACGTACGGTCCTTCTTTCCCAACCAGTTCAGCGCGGCACGCAGCGGCCCGGTCACCTTCCAGCTTTTCGACGTGTAGACGTCGGCGAGTTGGCGTTCGAGCGCGATGGCGTGCTCCCGCACGCGCCGGATCTCGGCCTGCTCTGCCGACATCCACTCTTCATCGCCGGCGTGGAAGGCAAAGTGTGTCTCGAGTCCCGGATGCTGGCTCAGCAACGCGGCGAACTTCGTTTTGAAGTAGCGCGCCAGGCTTTCTGAACTGCGGTTCGTGCGCCTTAGCATCGACGCGTCGTGGTCGCGATACCCTGCGAGGATGCGGGGTACCAGGCGGCACGCCTTGCCGGCCTGCGCGAGCTTCAACCACAGGTCGTAGTCCTCCCAGCCGAACCAGCCATAGCGGATGAGCTCGGTGGAGTAGCCGCCGACCTCGAGCACCGCCTGCCTGTCGAGCAACGCCATCGCGTCGATGTACGGCCCTTCCAGCAACCGACGTGGGCTCCAGTCGAGCGACGAGACCAGGTCGAGCCCCTCGCCCGTCTCATCGTCGATGCGGGCGATGTGCCCATAGGTCGCGGCCAGCTCGCCCTGGTCGAGTGCCGCCTGCAACACGGCCAGGCAGGCCGGGTAGATCCAGTTGTCGGCATCGAGCACGAACACCTGTCGTCCTCGCGCCAGCGTGAGGCCCACGTTGCGGGCATCGGCCAGCCCCGAGTTGAGCGCCTTGCGTACCAGCAGCATCGGCGCCGACGCCGATTCCATCAGGCTCTCGACCAGGTCGGCCCCGCCGTCTGACGACCCGTCGTCGACGACGACGATCTCGAGGCCTCCCGCGGGCGGGGTCGCCGCCATCACGCTTTCGAGGCACCGAGTCACGTACTGGCGGTAGTTGAAGAGCGTGACGAGCACCGTCAACGCGGGCGGCGGCGTCGAGGCGAACGCCGCATTGGCCACCGTCGTCCACGGCGTGTCCCCGGCTGCCAGACGGGCACGGCTTTGGGCCAGCCTGGCACGGACCGCGTCCCGCGCGAGCGCATCGGCATCGCCGGAGTGGGCCGATGGCGTGGGTGGTCGCAGCGCGTCGAGCATCACCGCGCAACTCTGGCGAAGGTGCATGCGCGTGATCGCGAGCGCGCGGCCCGCCGAGGCGACCGTCTCGAGCGCGGCCGGGTCGACAAGGTAGCGGCGGCAGAGTGCTGGCAGATCGTCGAGCCCCGCCGACGCGAATTGCACGCCCTCTTCGAGCGGCTCGGTGTAACGGCTCGACTCAGTGACGAGCAGGCACCGGTTGGCGAGCGCCAGCATCGCACGATGCTGCTCGAAGTACGGACGGTCCGTCGAGTGGACGCACAAGACGATGCGACTGGAGGCGACAAGGCCTACTCGCGCGTCGCCAGACCGATACCCCGGCGTGGCCGCCAGCCGCGGCCGATCCACTTCGGTGACGACGATGTGGCAGTTGAAGGCGCTGAAAAAGTCGGCGTGCCGTGCGAAGAACGCGTTTCGGCGCGTGGACGCGTGGCCCAGGAACAGCACGTCGACCGGGCGGTCGACCGTGGGCAGCAGAGCCGAGGCCTCGAGCGACGGCGTGTATCCAAGCGGAGTGTGGACGGCCGCGACACCACGCCGCTGGAACTCGGCGACGCCCGCCGGGCTGATGTCGAAGACGTGTCGTGCCCGTCGCGCAAACTGCCACGCGACCTCGAACCACTGGCTGCCCGGCTGCTCGACGTTGAGCACGGCCACCCAGGCAAGCGTGGGTTCCAACTCGATGGTTGGCCGCGTGCGCAGGAAATGCAGCGGGAAGTACTCGTGGGGCGCGACCACGACCGACACGGCTCCCGCATCACGGTCGTCGAGAGGAAGCCCGTCGACGACGACTGTGCACTCCACGCCCTCGGCCACAAGTCCTTCGGCGAACAGGCCCGCGATGTGGACCATGAACTCGTTGCCGGCGGAGGTGACGTGGAGGCGGACCATGGCGCGAGTCATCACACCCCGGACTCGAGCGACAGCACGACGCGCGCGGCGAACCGCTCCAGCAAGGGCTCTTGCGGATCGAGGCGCGGAAGTCTGAGCGGCGGGTCAGCAGCCGCCAGCGCCCGCGGCTCGCAGGTAAAGGCGTGCGTGAGGCCTGCCTCAACGGCTGCCGCGACCGTCGTGTCATCGAAGGCGCCGAAGGGATACGCCAGGTGTGTCACCGGGATGCCAGCGATGCGCTCGAGAGTCACGCGGCTGTCGGCCATCTCCCGCACCTGCGTGGCGTGAGCCTGCCTGGGCAGTTGCGGGTGGTGAACGGTATGGGCGCCGATGCTGATGCCCTGGCCTGCGAGAGCTCGCAGCTCGCCGGCCGACATCCTGCGGGACTTCTGGTCAACCGCGGCGCCAGGCGCCCACGCCGCGACCTGTGCCAGCACGCCGTCGCGCGCCGCCGCTGGCAGCGCCACGATCGCGTGATAGACGAGGCCGTGCGCGAACAGCCGTTCACCAGGCGTCGTCGTCGCCAGTCGCCGGGGGCCATCAGGCAGGTCGAGTGTCAAGGAGTCTGGGCGCGAACCGTCGCCGAGCAACAGGACTGCAAGCCGATCCCACCAGAACACGTGAGAGCCGTCGAGACCTTCAGTCGCGACAAAGCACGTCGCCGGCAGCATGTGCCTCAGCAGGATCGGCGTGGCGTTGGTCAGCGTGTCGAGATAGCCGTCGTCGAACGTGAGGGCGACGGCACGGTTCGGCAGCGTGCGGCGGTTGGCACCCTCCACCAGTTCGTCGAGTGGAAGCACTGCACAGTCTGACGCCAGCCACGCCATCTGCCGCTCGAACGCGGTGAGATCGAGATTGACGCGATGCGGATCCGGCCCGGCGCCTCCCACGCGGTGGTACAACAGCACCAATCCGCGGCTGTGGCGTCCGGCGGTGAGGGACGGTGCCTTCGCCGCCAGGCCGGACTTCACTGCACGTACGCCGACCAGCGTCGGGTTGTAGATGTCTGTGACGGCCAGATCGCGCTCGTCCACTTCAGGGAGCCCGAGGCCGTAGAGAAAGGCAGCGCCAGACAGCGCGTTGCCGAACACCGAGACGGCGACGCCCTCACCAAACGCCGGCTCGAAGAGCTGTCGCGCGCCGGCCGGCGTGACCCGCCAGAAGTCGCCGTCGCGCCCGTATTCCAGACACACGCGGCTGACGCATGGGAGCGTCACCAGCAGGACGCCGCCGGGTTTCAGGATGCGGTGGCATTCGGCGACCACCTCGGCCATCGGCGCAATCACGTGCAGCGTCTGCGTGAGGATCACGCAGTCGTACGCCGCGTCCTGGATGTTGGTGGCAGCCCGCAGGTCGGTGATGACCGTCGCGCCCGCGTTGGACTCGGCCAGGTCCACCACGTCGCTGCGCTCGACGGCGGACCCACCGAAGCGGCGCGTGTAGTCGGCCTCCTGTACTTCGAGCACGGCGCCTCTGATGTCGGCCGCGTGCTCGCGGACGAATCGTTCGATGAAGACGCGGTCGAGCGGGCCGCCGCGGTCGTAGCCCCAGCTGCGCGACAGCGGCGAGGTTCGCCCGGGCAACGCGCCGGCCACTGCCGGCAGCGTCTCATCGCGGCGTTCGGCCTCTGACTGCTCCTGGACGACGCGGTGTCGCTCGAGTGCGCGGAGGTGTCGCGGACCGAGCGCCGTCACGCGTCGAGCCCGCCCTTCGAGCACGTCGCCCACGCGGGTGGCGAGCAGCCCGGCGTGCCTGGCCAGCACGGCACGGACCGCGTCTCGATACCCACCAGCGTTGAGCTCGGCCGGCAACGGTTCACCGGTGTCGACCGACAATCGCACGAGGCTGTCGTGCACGAGCTGTCCCCCGCCGCCTCGCGCGATCAGCCGCAGCCACAAGTCGTAGCGCACAGCTGCCGCAAGGTCCGGGTCGAAGCCGCCGGACGCGTCGACGGCGGCGCGCCTCCAGCAGATGCTTCGCAGCGCGGGATGTGCGGGGTCCAGTGCGCCGAGGTCCGCCGGCGCCTCGGCGCACGCTGTCTCGTCGACGCCGAGCGCCACCAAGCGGGCCGCGCCAACGATGACGTCGGCCGGCTCATGGGCGCCTGTGATGGCCGTTTCGAGCGCGGCCGCCGCCGACGGCACCAGCACGTCTCCGGCCTCGAGGGCAACGAACCACTCGGTGGGAGTGGCCGCGAGCCCCGCGTCGAACATCGCACCCAGTGCGGTGCACGGCTCGCGGACCACCGTCCACCCGCGCGCGGCCGCGGTGGCATCCAGCCAGTCGCCGACCCGGCGGTCGATGTCGGGCGCGACGACGATGGTGACGCGGTCGAGCGGGCGCGTCTGTCGCACGAGGCTGTCCAGGCTCCGCGCGATCCGCGGAGCCGCGCCGGCCACGACGATCGCCCCCAGCGAGATCATCCCCGCACCCATCCAAACAGTGCGCGCAGTGGCCGGGTGAGACGCCAGCTCCACGAGGCCCGTAACCCGCGCACCTCTGCCTGGGTCGGTTCGAGTTGCCGTGCCTGCTCGGCCTGGCGCAGATCATCAGCCTGACGTTGGCGCCCGACCTCGTTGTCGCGCTGCCACCGCTGGCGGCCTTCGAGATCGGAGGCCCAGGCTTGTTCCAGTCGCCACAGGCTCGTGCTCAACGACGCGATCTCGTCGTCTCGATGTTCGAGCAGCGCCACCAGGTGGCGCGCGAAGACGTCGTTGTGGCGATCGACGAGCTGCCGGTACAGCGCCGGCATCCCTGGCACGGTATGCATGATCCGGCTCATCGAATCGGCGCGTCGCCGATAGCGGAAGAGGAACTCGGGGATGATCACGCCCGTGAACCCGGCGTCGACCACGCGAATCCAGAACTCCCAGTCCTCGCAGCCCTCGACCATCGTCTCGTCGAAGCCGCCGACGCGCTCGAACATGTCGCGTCGCATCAGCGCCGCGCCGTTGAGGGTGTTGGCGTGCAGCAGCGCCGGAAAGGTGCAGTCGGTCGGGGTCCAGTCCCACGTCTGGTCGCCAAACGCGCGCAGCCAGTGCGACGCAAAGGCGAGGTCGGGTCGCGGCTCGAGCACCTGCAGTGACCGTTCGAGATAGGTCGGCTCGAGCAGGTCGTCGGCGTCGACCATGCACAGGTATCGGCCGACCGCGTGGCGGACGCCCACATTACGCGCGCCCGGCAGGCCGCGTCGCTCGCTGTGCACGACGTGGGTACGCGGGCGATCGAAGTCGGCGAGGAGGCGACAGGTAGCGCCATCAGTGGAGCCGTCGTTGACGACGACGATCTCGAAGTCCTGGACGGTCTGGGCAAACAGGCTGTCGAGCGTCTCGTCGAGATACGCGCCGAGGTTATGGCACGTCACGACGAACGAGGTTGTGGGGATCGTCACGGCGTGGCCGTCAGCAACTCGACGTAGCGCGCGGCGACCTCGGCGCCGGTGCCCTCAGCGATCAGGCTGCCGCCGTCGAGCAGCAGAGCCCGATCGCAGAACGTCGAGATGGTTCGTGGGTCGTGGCTCACCATGAGGACGGTGTGGCCAGCCTCACGCAGCTCGCCATACCGCGCTTCGCAGCGCGCGCGGAAACCCGCATCGCCGACGGCGAAGATCTCGTCGAGGACAAGCACTTCACGAACGGCCGCAAATGCCACCGCATACGCGAGGCGCGAGGCCATGCCACTCGAGTAGTGCTTCAGCTTGAGCCGCGCGAAGCGGTCGAGTTCGGCGAAGGCCAGAATGCCGTCGAGCTGGGCGGAGATGCCGCGCAGCGTCAACCCGAGCACGGTGCCCATCAAGTACACGTTGTCGACGGCGTCGAGCTCGGGATTCCAGCCGACACCCAACTCGAGAATCGGCGTGATCCCGGCGTGCACGCCCACGCGCCCGCCATCGGGTATGTAGATGCCACAGAGGATGCGCAACAGCGTGCTCTTGCCGCAGCCGTTGCGGCCCATGATTCCCAGCGTCTCGCCGCGGCGCAGCGTGAAGCTCACCCGGTCGAGCACATGCAACTGCTCGAAGCGCCTCGGCTCGAACACTCCGAACACGTGCTCGCGGACCGTATCGCGACGGACGCTCGGGATCAGGAAGCTCTTGGACACCGCCTCCACGTCGATCAGTGAGGCTGCGCTCACAGGTACTCCGCCGCCCTCGGGGCGTAACGACGATAGATGGCTGCACCGCCGCCTAGCAGGATGGCGACCATGAGCGCCAGGCACGCGTGCCCGCGCGTTGTGGGCAGCGTGGCATCCACGAGCGCCGCCCGTGCGAATTCCATGACGGGTGTCGGCGGCCAGAGAAACAGCCACAGGTGGAAGCGCTCGGGGATGACGCCCAGCGGGTAGATGATCGGCGCAAGGAAGAAGCCGGCCTGCGTCGCCATGTCCCACACCTGGTTCAGGTCGCGGTAGCGGAGGTACAGCACACTCGATGCCAGCGCCAACCCGGCGACCATCAGCGTCAACGCAACCAGGTACAGTGCAAACGCGGCAAACGCCGCCGCACCCGGCGAGCGGCCCGAGCCGACGATGAAGAGCGACACGACCACCGCAAACACGATGAGCGTGAGCACCGCGTTGGCCATCGACGTCACGACGACGATCCAGCGGGGCAGCTTCGCCTTGGTCAGCAGGAAACTCTTGGCCGACAGCGACGTCATCCCGGTCTTGGTCGCATCGGCGAAGAAGTCCCACAGGAACAAGCCGATGATCAGGTCCAGCCTGTAGGTTGGCTCGCTGGCGAACACGAACGAGAAGACCGCCACCAGCACCACGAACATCGTGGCCGGCTTGAGCAGCGCCCAGGCGAACCCGCTCGCGGTGCCGTGATACCGCGCCTTGAAGTCGGTGCGGACGAGCGTCCAGACCAGGCCGGGCCAAGCCACGTCCGGAGACGGCACAATGGTCGTCAGACGAGGATGCGGCGTCACTCCGTCAGCGCGAGGGGGAGTCAGGGAGACGGGCTCGGTTGCGCTCGATGCAGGCATCGATATCTGGGGTCCGGGGCGCCATCCGGCGAACCTGGTCGCACAGCCGAAGCGCCTCGGCGGGATTCTGCCACACCGTCTCGTACAGCATCGCCAGCGACTGCCGAGCCGCCAGGTCGTCCGGGTGGTGCGCCAACGCGTTCTCGTAGTGCCGGCGCGCCTCGTCTGGCTTGTGTTCCAGCACCGCCACCGCGCCCAGGCCGTTGTGGCCCACCGCCGATGTGGGGTCCAGCGACAGCAGCGCCTGGAACGTCGATCGCGCCTCGGCCAGCCTGCCCAGTTCGGCCTGCGCCAGGCCCAATCGCATGTACGGGGCCTGCTCGGTCCGCCGCAGGTGAATCGCGCGGCGATAGGCGGCAATCGCCTCTTCGCGCGCGCCGCGCTCCTGGAGCGCAGCCCCCAGCATCATGTGCGGCAGCCAGATGCCTGGCGCCTTGTCCGCCGCATCCAACCACAACCGCATCGGGTCGGACCAGACCTCATTGCGCAGCACGGTCAGTCCGCCAAGCACGGTGAGCCACGCCGCCAGGCAAAATCGCAGCAACAACCGGCTGCGGGGCGTACGTGTGTCGAAAAATGCCCACACGTGACCGACGAGAGTCCCTGAAGCAAGAAAGAAGCCGGCCGCGGCGAGATAGACCCGGTGCTCGGCCATCGGTTCGCCCAGGTTCAACAGGACCAGCACGGACGAAGGGACCAGCAGCAGTACGAACCAGACCATGCCCAGCGTGATTGCGCCGTCAAGTCGCGACAGTCTCCAGGCCGTGCCGAGCCAGGCGCCCAGCCAGATCAGTGCCAGGATCATCCTCGGCGCCGGCGGCCAACTGACCTCGCTCACCTGGTGGAAGATCGACTGATCGGCAGGCGACAGCAGGAGGCTGAAGTAGCGAAACATCACCTCGACTTCGACCAGGGCGTAGCGCCAGATGATCTCGGCGCCGCCGGGGTTCTCCACCAGGACGAGCACCGCCACGCGCACCAGTCCGGCCAGCACGGTGAGCCCCAGTAACGGGCCAAGGACCCGCCGCCACCGCCGCCGTGACTGCTCGGGATCACCGGCCAGCACCAGACGGTCGTAGCCAAGCAGCACCAGCGGCCAGATCGCGCCAATCTCCTTGGACAGCAACGAGCCGATCCAAAGCCCGAAGGCCAGCACGAGCCACCTCCGGCCCGCGCCCAGGAGCCATCGCCGCGCGGCCAGCAGCGCCGCCAGAAAGAACACGCCGCACAGCACCTCCGATCGCCCGCTGATGTAGCCGACCGCTTCGGTCATCATCGGGTGGAGGCCGAAGGTGGCGGCAGCCGTGAAGGCGACCACCGTGGCGCGAACAGGCTGGCGGCCGGGCAGGACCGACATCCGCGCGTGCTGGTCCTCGACCGTGCGGCGCGCGATGTGAAAGAGCAGCAGCACGTTGAGCACGTGCAACAGCACGTTGGTGAGGTGGTAGCCCAGCAGGCTCCCGCCAGAGATCGCCCGGTCCAGCGCGTAGCTGAAATTGACGACCGGTCGCGTCATCTCCCGGTAGACGATGGCGCCCACGGCCCACACGTCCTCGATCGACGGGTTGTTGAGAACCGTGCGAAAGTCGTCGTAGACGAAGGGGTTGTCGAGGGCGTTGACGTAGACCAGAGCCGAAAAGGCCGCCGCCAGGGCGGCCAGCCACCCCAAGCGTGCGGTTTGTGAGGTGGCCGGGGAGGCGGCTGACGACCGGACGGGCACGACGAAGGCTAGTCTATGAATGAAACGGCGATTACAATTTCGACTAGTCGCCGCCCCAGTATCGAAAACGCATCAGATATGTCGCTCCGTATACTACACGTGACGCCATACTTCACGGACGCGTGGGCATACGGTGGTATTCCTCGGCTCGCAACGACGCTGACGACGGGGTTGGCGCGCCGCGGCCACCGCGTCACCGTCTGCACCACCGACGTGTGCGACCGTCACAGCCGTCTTCCGACGTGTCCCCCCACCCCGGCACCCTCGGGAATTGATGTTCACGTCTTCCGAAACTGGTCGAATCGGCTGGCCTACGAGTTGCAGCTCTTCACGCCCAACGGACTGGGGCGGTATCTTGCGGGCGCCGTTGCGCAGTTTGACATCGTGCACATCCACGGCCACCGGCACCTGCTCGAGGTGGCCGCCGCGCGATGGTGTCGCCGCCAGCGGGTGGCCTACGTGTCTGCGCCAAACGGCACGGCGCCGCGCATCGAGCGCCGGCAGGCGCTCAAGCAGGTGTGGGATACGGTGTGGGGTCGGCGCGATCTCGCCGGAGCCGCCGCGGTGCTGGCCGTCAGTCAGGCCGAGTGCGCGCAGCTACTGGCGGTGGGCGTCGAGCCGGAGCGGATCCGGGTCGTGCCGAACCCGCTCGATCTCGATGAGTTCGACCCGGCGCCCGCTCGCGGCGGCTTTCGCCGGCAGCACGACCTCGGCAACGCGCCGCTGGTCGTGTTCCTGGGCAAGATCACGCCGCGCAAGCGGCTCGACCTGGTGCTGGCCGCAATACCCCGCCTGCAGATGCCTGCAGTGAGGCTCGTCGTGGCGGGCAACGATATGGGGGCCGGCACGGCGGCCCTCCAGCTGGCCGCCACCCTGGGGATCGCCGATCGGATCGAGTTCGTGGGGCTTCTGACGGGACGGGCCCGGCTGGCGCTGCTGGCCGATGCCGACGTCGTGGTCTATCCGTCGGCTGACGAAGTGTTCGGGCTGGTGCCGCTGGAAGCGTTGCTGTGCGGCACGCCCGTGGTCGTGGCTGACGACAGCGGATGCGGCGAAATCGTACGACTGCTCGGCGGCGGGCAGGTTGTGGCGGTGGGCGATCCGTCGGCGCTCGCCGCAGCGGTCGATCGCGTCCTTGCCTCGCCGCAGGCGTGGCGCGGGCGGGCGATGTCGGGTGCAATCCGCGTGCGTGAACGGTTTGGCGGGTCGGTGGTAGCTGAACAAGTCGATGCCCTCTATCGCGAAGTCCTCGCTCGCTGATGCCCCGGTCTCGGTGGTCGTGCCCGTGCTCAACGGCGCGCGGTGGCTGCCCGACGTGCTGGGTGCGATCCGCGCCGAAGTGGGGGATCGGCCGCATGAGATCCTCGTGATCGACGACGGCAGCCGCGACGAGTCGGTCGAGGCCTGCCGCCGGATTGGCGATGCGAATCTCCACGTGATCGATGGGCCACGCCGTGGGGCCGCCGCCGCGGTGAACACCGGGCTGCGTCTGGCGCGCTTCGATGTGGTCGCGCAGGTCGATCAGGACGTGATCGTGCAGCCCGGCTGGCTCGACGCCCTCATCGACGCGCTGTGCGATCCACGCGTGGCCGCCGCCCAGGGCTGGTATGTCACCGACCCGGCCGCCCCGGCGCTGGCGCGCGTGATGTCGATCGACCTCGAGCAACGCTATGCGCGCATCGGCCACGGCGTCACCGACCACGTGTGCACCGGCAACGTCGTGTGGCGGCTCGAGGCCCTGCGCCAGGTCGGCCTGCTCGACGAGACGCTGGGCTACGGCTACGACAACGACCTGAGCTATCGCCTGATCGCCGCCGGCTACCGCCTGGTGATTCGTCGCCAGGCCGCAAGCGTACATCGCTGGCGCGACGGCGTGGCGGGCTACCTCACGCAGCAGTACGGTTTTGGCTACGGGCGCATCGACTTGCTGACCAGGCACCGCAACCGCCTGCGGGGTGACGCCGTCTCGCCGCCCATGATGATGGCGCACCCCGTGCTGATGGCCGCGGCGCTCGTGTTGCTGCTGTGTGCCGGCCTGTCCTGGCTCCTTGCGCGCCCTGTGCTCCCGTGGTCGCTCGGTGCGGCCGCGTTGCTCGGACTTCTGGTCGCCGAGCGGGCCGCTGCCGGGATCGCAGCGGCCCGGCGATGGCGCGACCCGGCCGCGTTGCTCTTTCCCGTCGTGCATCTGCTTCGCGATCTCGCATGGGTGGCCGCCATGGCGCGATGGCTCACGCGCCGGATCGCCGGCGCGCCGTTGGCGCCCGCGCACAGCATGCACCCGCGCGCGGCCCAACGCCGCGTGATGCCCATGCCGGTGGCGGAAGAGCCATGAGCCCGGCCGACCGCTTCCTCGTGCTCGTGCCGGCGCACAACGAGGCCGACTGCCTGCCCGCAGTGGTGAATGAAGTGCGCGCGATCATGCCAGGCGTCGATCTGCTCGTCGTCGACGACGGGTCGGTGGACGACACACCGGCGGTGCTGGCCGCCCACGGCGTGGACAGCCTGCGATTGCTGCAGCGCGTCGGGCTTGGCACGGCCGTGCGCGCGGGACTGCGGCGCGCCGCGTCGCTTGGTTACGGCACGGTGGTGCGCATCGACGGCGACGGCCAGCACGACGCGCGGGACATCGCGGCGATTGCCGGACCGGTGCTTCGCGGGGAAGCCGACGTCGTCATCGGCACCCGGTACGCGGGTCGCAGGCCCGGCCCTGCCGGGGCGTTGCGACGCGTGGCACAGCGGGGCCTGGCCCTTGTGCTGTCGGCCATCACCGGCCGTCCGGTGACGGATGCGACCTCGGGCTTCTGTGCATTCGGCCCGCGCGCGCTCCGGCTGCTGACCTCGCATCATCCGGGGGGCTACCCGGAAGTCGAGCTCCGATTGCTCCTGCATCGCCATGGCTTGACGGTGTGTGAAGTGCCGATTCAGCAGCGACCCCGTCTGGCGGGTCGCACGACGCTCACGCCCGGGCGGTTGGTCGTGGCGGCTGCCCGTATCGCGCTTGCGATCGCGCTCACGCCGCTGCGCGGGGTCGTGCCGGGCGAGCATCCGTGAACTCCGCCTGGCGCGCCGGGCGGTGGTGGGTTACCGCACTGGTCGCCTTCAACTTCTTCCTGCACCTGCCGGTCACCGACGTCTTCGACGGCCTCGCCCGACGCTACGGTTTCACCCAATACGACACGGTGACGCGCGTGGTGTTCCTGGTTGGCGGCATGGCGAGCGCGGCATGGCTCTGGCTGCCATCGGCGCACGGTGCCGGCGTGCGCCGCGCCCTGGTGTGTCTGGGCGCCGTCATCGCGCCTGGACTGGAACGACGTCGTGCTCAACGCGGTGGGTGCGGCTCTGGGGGTGCTCGTCGTGGTTCGCATGCGGCGTGCGCCGGTGGCCGAACCTGTGCTGTCGGCGACGCGCGTCGCCGGCGCGCTGGCGGTGGCCGGACTGGTTGCGCTGGCGTCTGGACCGCTGGTCCAGCGGCCCTTCTATCGCCTCACGCCCGGCGGGCGCTGGTTTCACCTGCTGAGCCCGTTTGAAGCCGTCCTCTGTCTGGCCGCGATCTGGTTCGTCGCGCGCGATCTGGCGTCGGCCAGGTCCGCTCAGCCCTCACCGTAGCGCCCGCGCAGGTGGTCGGCGATGCCTCGCGTGACAGCGGCCAGCCGTGTCGGCAGGGCTCCGCCACGAGCTGTCACCGCGTGCGCGAGGTTGTAGCCGGCGATCGCGTACTGTCGCCCCAGGCGATGCCACGGTGAGCGCGCCGGAGTCTGGGCGCCGAGCCGCAAGTGATTGCGCGCCGCGTAGTAGAGCCGCCTGGGGCTGGTCCCCATCGTGCCGCTGCCTTCGTGGTACACGGTGGCGAGTGGTTCGAGCCCGACGTCGAACCCTGCGGCGCGCGCGCGCAGACAAAACGCGATGTCCTCGAACGAGAAGAAGTACTCCTCGGGCAGAAGGCCGATCCGATCGAAGACCAGGCGGTGCACGAGCATCGCGCATCCGCTGACCGACGCGACCTCACGGCCGTCCGGTGGCTCGAGTCGATGCCGCACGCGCCCGGTGGCGGAGTCGTAGTCGATGCCGGCCGACAACACGCGGTCGGGCCAGACACGGCTCCGCACGACCGGCGCGATGATGCCGGGCCGTGGTTGCCGGCGCATGGCGTCCATCAGTAACGTCACGCAGTCTGGAGGGACGATCACGTCACTGTTGACCAGCAGCACCGCGTCGGCGCCCGCCGTCAGGGCGTCGCGGATGCCGACGTTGCATCCTGCGGAGAAGCCGAGATTGCCGCCGGTTGCTCGAAGGGCGACCTCGCCGCCGACGGCGGCAAGCGCCACGCCGCAGTCCACCCCGTCGCCGTTGTCCACAACGATGAGCGGCGCCAGGCGCGTGTCCGATCGGCGCAGCATCTCGACCGCCACCGCGGTCTGGCCAGGCGTGCGGTAGTTGAGGACGACGGCGGCGACAGAAGGGACCGCATCGGTTGCAGAGGTCTGCGATGGGGCCGCCCGTTGGGTCGTGGAACGCCGCACCAGGTCGTGATAGAGGCCGCGCGTCGCGTCGACGTCGTCGTCCAGCGTGCGCGGCGTCTGGCAGCCGTCGCGGAGGCGATCGAGCAGGCCGGGCTCGTCGAGCAGCCGGCGAATCTGACGCGCCAGATCCGAGGCGTCGCCGGGCTCGAACAGCAAGCCGTTGACGTCGTGGCGCACCGTTTCCGGGATGCCACCGATGCGAGACGCGACCACAGGGACTCCAGCCGCCAGCGCCTCTCGTGCGCCGATACCGCTGGTCTCCTCCCACACGGAGGGGAACACCAGCGCGTCGAGCGAGGCAAGGACCCGTGGCACATCGGCATGTGCGATCGGGCCATGCCGGGTGATGGCCGGATGCGACAGGCGCCGATCGAGATCCCGCGTGTACGTGTCGTCGCCGTGATACGACGCCGGCGCGCCGTAGACCTCAACGGCCACTGATCCTTCCGGGAGCGCGGCGGCGGCCTCAGCCAGCAGGTGCGGGGCTTTGGACACCATCAGCGCCCCGGCAAATCCCAGCCGAAGCGGGGGCCCCACAGGACCGCTCCGCTCGGGGCGCGCGCTGGGGGCCACGCCGTATTCGGAGACGACGATCGGCACGTTGACGAACCCGGTGCGCACGAACCGGTCCCGCACGTGCGCCGACGGCGCCAACGCCATCGACACGAGCCCGAACCGCTCGCGCATGTGCGCCAGCCGTCGCAGGGACGACTCGCGGGCGGCGCTCTCTGACACGAGCGCGGCCTGGGTGCGTCCAGCCGCAACACGCAGGCGCGCGCGCACGGCCGAGGGCACACCGCGACCGAGCCGACGCAGCAGCCGCGCCCCGGCAAACGCCAGCGGCGCCCCGCCTTCGACGCCGGTACACCGCGCGCACCCGTGCTCGCCTGGACCGTCGCAGCGCGCCAGCGTCCGGTCGAGCAATTGGCCACGGTGGCAGAGCAGCCAGTAGTCGTGCAGCGTCAGCACCACGGGGATGCCGCGCCGCGCCAGCTCGTCGACGATCGTCGTAGACAGGCACGTCAGGTGATGGATGTGGGCGACATCGGGGAGGACAGCGTCGATGACGTGCGAGGCACGCGCGGCGATGCGCGGGTTGACGTACGTGTCCGTGAAGCGGCGCGTGGTTCGGAACGTGTTGTTGATCCAGAACACGTCCAGCCCGTCGCGGGCTTCCTTCCGCACGCGGAATTCCGGGGCCTCTGCAATGTGCTCGCGCGTGAGCACCGTGACGGCATCGCCCCAGCGCGCGGCAAGGCGCGTCGCGACCGACTCGGCGTACAGCTCCGCTCCGCCGTGTCCGTGCGGCGGATAGCCGTGCACGATCTGCAGCACGCGCATCACACGCCTCGTGGCCGCCAGTGTGGGCGGCCTCGCGCGGCCGTCCATCCACCGAGAAACTGTCCCAGCGGCCACGCCACGCCCAGACCGACGGCGCGTCGCCAGTCGGCCGAGCCGGTGGGCACACCCGCCGCGCCAGCAAGCTGCCGATTTGCTCGCACCGTCGAGGCGACACTACGCGCCAACGCCCCCACCGTGGGCACCGAGCGGAGGCCGAACAGGCGCTGCAGTTGCTGATGCAAGACCCAGGTGCGCGCCAGCTCGTACCGCGCGCCGCGATCGTGCGAGTGCTCGACGACGGCGTCGGGCGCGTATGCGATGGCATGACCCGAGAGCAGCACGTTGCGACTCCACTCCAGGTCCTCGGCAATCGGCGTCGCCGGAAACGGCGACGTCTCCCACACCGAGCGCCGCACAGCCGAGCACACGTTGTCAAAAGCGCAGCGCATCAGGCGATCGACCGGCGGCAGTGCCGCAAACGTCTCCGGGTCCAGCGTCATCAGCCGAGGCGTGTCCTGCGAGGCCACCCACCTGGAAAGCTGGTCGCGCGTCACGGCGCTGGCCCCGGGGTGCAGCACCTGGCGCGCGAAGGCGCCCGCGACACGGTCGTCCTGGCGCAGGGGCGCGAGCAGGTGGGTCAGCCAGTCCCGCGTGAGGGGCCGGGCGTCCTGCACGGTCAGCACGACGAAGCGGCCCGATGCGCGCCCGACGCCCAGATTTCGTGAGGTGCCGTGGTTGAAGCGGTTCGGCGCGATCGTGATCACCTGGTCGGCGGCGGCCCGGACCACGTCCAGCGTGCCATCGGTGGAACCGGAGTCGACGACGATCAGCTCGCGCGCGGCCGTGTCGTTCTGCGACGTGATGGCGTCGAGCAAGGCCGGCAGGGTCGCCGCGCCGTTGCGCGTCGGCACCACGATCGAGACCTCGCGCATCACGAGGCGGCCACCGCGATGTAACGCTGGATCCACTCGGCCGCGTCTTGCTCGATTGTCTTGACGGGCGGCGCGGCGCGCGCCAGCTCGTCGAGTCGCGATGGCGCATCGATCAGTCCGCGCAGTGCGGAGGCCAGCGCATCCGGGTCGTCGGGGGCGATCAGGATGCCGTGCCCGTGGTCCAGCAGGTCCACGATGCCGCCGATGGCAGCGCCGATGACCGGCACGCCCGTCATGAACGCCTCGTGGATCACCAGCGGCGAGTTCTCGAGCCAGCGGGAGGCGACGACCAGCACGTCCATCTGCGCGAAGATCGCCTCGGCGCGATCGTGATCGAAGCGGCCCATGAAGTGCACAGGCAGGCCCAGCGCACGCTGCTGGAGTGCGGCGGAGTACTCCGGGAAGACCCCGGGGTCGCCGAAGATGCGGAGGTCCACGCGGTCGGCGGGCAGGCGCCTGATCGCGTCGACCGCCAGGTCGGCGCCTTTGTGCCAGGCCAGCGTGCCCACAAAGCCGACGCGCAATCGCCGGTCGGGGTCGGCCACGCGCGGCTGTCTCGCAAGGGGGACGAACCCGTAGTCGGAGACGATCACGCGCTCGGTAGGGAAGCCCAGCGTCGCATACTCGCGCGCCAGCGAGGCCGACGGCGCGACGACGACGTCAAAGTGTGCGAAGGCCGTGCGCGCCGCGGCCAGTCGCTGTTCGATCGTCGCGGCGTCAATGGCACCATCCGTCGTGCGCCCAAGCGCGGCGCCAGCCGCCGTCGTCGCACGCGGCGCACGATTCCGCATCGCCGCGGCCAGCCGGCCCAGCGCCCGTGCGGGTGCGTGGCGGGCGAGCTGGCCGAACCGCAACTGCGCGTGAAACGGCGATGCCGGAAAGCAGCGCGCGCAACGCGCCGGCTCGATGACGTGGCACACGTGCGACTCGGCGCGATGGATGCGCTGGCCCCCGGACGGGCACACCAGCGTGTAGTCGTGCAGCGTGGCGGCCACGGCGATTCCGCGCGCGCGCGCCAGCGACGGCAGCTCGAAGGACAGGTTGAGCAGGTTGTGCACGTGCAGCACGTGCGGCTGCACGATGTCGAGCACGTGCCCGAGGGTCGCCGCCAGCGCCGGGTCGCGATAGCTGCCGTCGAAGCTGGCGAATTGCCACGTGTTGGCCACTTCGGCCACCGGCACGCCGTCGTGCGAGCGCCAGGCGAGTTGGCCGTGAACCCGCGCAGGATCGAATTCGGCGGCCAGCACCGTCGGCCGCAGGCCCGCACGGCGTTGCGCGGCGCACAGTTGAGCGACGTAGATCTCAGAACCCGCCTGATGCCGTGGGAGGTAGTCGTGGAGGGCGTGGAGAACCCGGAACGCGGAGGGCATTAGCGTCGGACGGCCAGAGTACAGGATAATGGGGAGTTCCGGATGCCGGGCCTGGGCGTGTCAGCGCGGCAGTTCGTCGGGTGGCGCGCGGGCCGAAGGCTTGACACGCAGGCCGAAGGCTGGTTGCCTTCGTGGCACGGGACGTGCTAGACTCGCGTCTTTGTCCGGCTGGCGTAGCTCAGTCCGGTAGAGCAGCTGATTTGTAATCAGCCGGTCGGGGGTTCGAATCCCTCCGCCAGCTCCAGTGCTGTCCCAGGCCTGGGGCCTGCCAGGGTAAGACGCCATACGTAGCTGATTTCAAAAGACTTACGACAATTTCTCGCGGCGGCCCCGGGGGCAGCAGTTGTTGCCTTCCGTAAAGGGTGTGTCGCCTGCGCGAGCAAGGACTCACGGCGAGGTTGCGGAGCGGTCAAACGCAGCAGACTGTAAATCTGTCGCCCTAGCGGCTTCGGAGGTTCGAATCCTCCCCTCGCCACCATGTGTGAAAGGGCGAAATGCGAAGTGCCAAGTGCGAGATGCCAAGTACGACGCGAGGCTGCAACCCCACTTCGCACTTTGCATTCAGCACTTTACACTGGGACTTTGCGGGAGTAACTCAGTGGTAGAGTCACAGCCTTCCAAGCTGTTGGTCGCGGGTTCGATCCCCGTCTCCCGCTCCAGCCTTCGCGCGCCCGATTACGCGAGCGCGCTTTGGCTAGGCGAGCAAGAGGTCAGGCGAAGGTTGTCTCGCCGTAGCGCCGAAGGTGCGGAGGCGGACTGAGTACCAGGCCGATGTAGCTCAGTTGGCAGAGCGCGTCCTTGGTAAGGACGAGGTCACCGGTTCAATCCCGGTCATCGGCTCCAGCCTTCGCTCGGCGCAGTGCGCCGAGCTAGTGCGCCGAGCTTCGGCTAGGCACGCGAGTTGGTGTAGCGGCCGACCGCTGACTTGGTTGGGCAAGGGCGAGCAACCGCTGACTTGGTTGGCTAGGGACCAGACCGGCGAGTTACCTGTCTCGCCGAAGCGTCGAAGACGCGAAGGCGGACGTGGGCGGTAGAGCCCCTAATTCGAGAGCGAGCGCACATCATGGCGAAGGAAAAGTTTGATCGGTCCAAGCCGCACGTGAACGTGGGGACCATTGGGCACATCGACCACGGCAAGACGACGCTGACGGCGGCGCTGACGAAGGTGGCGGCGGACAAGGGGTGGGCCAAGTTCATCCCGTATGACGAAGTGGCCAAGGCGAGCGAGTCGCAGGGGCGTCGGGATGCGACCAAGATTCTGACGATTGCGACGTCGCACGTGGAGTATTCGACGGCGCACCGGCACTACGCGCACGTGGACTGCCCGGGGCACGCGGACTACATCAAGAACATGATCACGGGCGCGGCGCAGATGGACGGCGGGATCCTGGTGGTGAGTGCGGTGGACGGGCCGATGCCGCAGACGCGCGAGCATGTGCTGCTGGCGCGGCAGGTGGATGTGCCGTGCCTGGTGGTGGCGCTCAACAAAGTGGACGCGGTGGACGACACGGAGCTGCTGGACCTGGTGGAGCTGGAGGTGCGGGAGCTGCTGACGTCGTATGGGTTCCCGGGCGACGACGTGCCGGTGGTGCGGGTGAGTGCGCTGGGGGCGCTCAACGGGGAGCCGGCGGGGGTGGAGAGCATCCTGAAGCTGATGGACGCGCTGGACACGTATGTGCCGCTGCCGCAGCGCGAGGTGGACAAGCCGTTTCTGATGCCGATTGAAGACGTGTTCTCGATCTCGGGGCGGGGGACGGTGGTGACCGGGCGGGTGGATCGGGGCAAGGTGAAGGTGGGGGAGGAGATCGAGATTGTGGGCTTCCGGCCGACGACCAAGAAGGTCGTGACGGGCGTCGAGATGTTCCGCAAGCTGCTCGACGAGGGCGTGGCGGGGGACAACATCGGGGTGCTGCTGCGCGGGGTGGAGAAGGAAGACGTGGAGCGGGGCCAGGTGCTGGCCAAGCCGGGGTCGATCACGCCGCACACGAAGTTCGAGGCGGAAGTCTACATCCTGAGCAAGGATGAAGGCGGACGGCACACGCCGTTCTTCAAGGGCTATCGTCCCCAGTTCTATTTCCGGACCACGGACGTGACGGGCGACGTGGCGCTGCCCGAAGGCGTGGACATGGTCATGCCGGGCGACAACGTCAACAT
>JAENWD010000296.1 GCA_016650245.1 Vicinamibacteria bacterium | reverse complement strand
TCGCCGACGTAGATCCGCAGCTTGCCGCGGAGCTTGGGCCCCAGCGTCGCCCAGTCGCGCTGGAGAATGTGCGACAGGTCGTAGTGCTCGCGCCAGTAGGCGGCGACCTCCTTGTCGATCTGCCCGGTCAGCTTGTTCCAGATCGGCCGCGGGTAGCCGTCGGCGCCGGCCGGCGAGTACACGGACTCCCACACGTCCCATTGGTCGCCCGATCGCGTCCTGGTTCCAAGTGCCAGCTCGCGGTTGTTCATCTGCTCGAGTGTGGTGGTGATGTGACCCAGATAGTTGCGCAGCCCCGGCCGGGGCACACGCTTGAACGGTCCCTCCTTGTAGTACGCGTTCTCATCGTCGTAGAGGTTGACGACGGTGTAGTGGCGGAAATCGATTGGGTCGGGGCAGGCGACCCAGGCGCCGTTGAAGGCGTCGGGGTAGAACATCTGCACGGCCATGGCTTCCCACCCACCGGTCGATCCGCCGTACGTGAACCGCGCCCATCCCTGCCCGAGGCCACGGAAGCGGCGCTCGATCTCGGGTACCAACTCGAACATGATCGCGTCGCCGTACGGCCCGTTGTTGGCCGAGTTCACCGCGTAGGAGTCGTCATAAAACGGCGTCGGGTGCTGGATCTCGACCAGCAGCACGCGTGGGAAACCGGGTCCTGTCCAGTCCTTGTAGAACTGGTACTCGAGCTCCTGCTGAATTCGGTTGTAGCCCGCCAGGTTGAAGCGCTCGCTGAAGTCAGGCTTCAGATCGGGATCGGGCGGCGTCTCTCGCCAGCCAGAGAGGCGCGCCGGGAAGTGGCCATGGTCGATGACGAGGGGGTACCGCGCGCCCGGATGGTCGTCGTAGCCCCACGGCAACAGCACCCACGCAGCCAGGTACATGTCGCGACCCCAGAACTTCGAGAGCCGCTCGCTGCGGGTCCGCACGTACTTGACGTACGTCGTTTCCAGCTTCGCGAAGTCGCCTACGGGCGGCACTTCCTGATCGAGAATGAGCCGGATCACCTGCGTGGCTGCCGGATCCAGCGTCATTCGCTGGGGCTTGGAATACAGATTGCCCGGTTTGCGCGCCCACTGCTGGCCTTCTCCCTTGTCAGGCGGCAGCTTTACGGTGACGCCGTCGCCGCGCGTGAACGTCTCGTAGCGGTTCACCAGGGCCTGCACCAGGTATGTGCCCTTGGGTAACGCCGCCAGCGAGCGAATCGGGTAGCCGAACGCGGAAGCGTCAACATTGCGGGACTCGCCGGGGTTCCAGCCGGTGACATCCACGCCGAACACCTGTGCCGTCTTCGCCGTGTCGTTGACCTGCAGCCGCGGTTCGCCCTCGGTCTCTGCCGAGATCAGCAGCAGCAAGCGGCCATCGATCGGCTGCGCGCTGCGCTCGGCTGGAAACGTCGCGGCCACCTGCAGCGCCGCCTCTGACGCCCAGGCAGGGTCGGCGCCGACGGCCAGGAGCGCGCCTGCGGCGAGCAGGCAGGGCAGCGGGCGTGCAAGGCAAGACCGTGTCATCGTGGGGTCCTCCTGAAGGTGGCCGCTCGTGCGCGGCCGCGGGCACCGCGCGCTGCGCCTGAGTCGGTAGTAAACTACCAGTGTTCTGGCAACATTGTCGCGTCATGACGACGCGGTGGAGGGCAATTCCCATGGATCGGAAACGACTAGGCCTGTCGGTGGTCGCGTGCACGGCAGCCCTCTCCCTGCTGGCGTTTGGGGCTCCGGCCTCGGCGCAGACCGGCATGCTCAAGGGCAAGGTCGTCGACGTGAAAGACGCGCCGGTGGAAGGCGCCAAGGTCACCATCACCGCCAAGGGCATGAAGAACACCCGTGAGGTGAAGACCAACAAGAAGGGCGAGTGGGTGCAAATTGGGCTCTTCCCGGGTGAGTACAGCGTCACCGCGGAGAAAGACGGCGACGCGGGCACGGTGGGCACGCGGGTCTCGATTGGCGAGAACCCGGACCTCATGATCAGAATCGGTAAGGCGGGGCCGTCCCCGGAAGCCTCCGCCAAGGCTGTGGCGTTGCAGAAGTCCTTCGACGAGGGCGTGGCGTTGAGCAAGTCCGGCGACCTCGACGGCTCGATTGCCAAGTTCAACGAGGCCATCGCGCAGGCGCCCAACTGCCACGACTGCTACTACAACATCGGATTTGCGCACTCGCAGAAGAAGGAATGGGACCAGGCCGAGGCCGCCTACAAAAAGGCGACCGAACTGAAGCCCGACTACGCCGAGGCGTGGAGCGGCCTGGCGAACGCCTACAACACGCAGAAGAAGCTGGATCTGGCGCTCGAAGCCAGCGCCAACGCGGCCAAGTACGGCGGCGCCCCCGGCGGTGGGGGCAGCGCCAGCGCGCTTTACAACCAGGGCGTCATCCTCTGGAACCAGGGCAAGTACCCCGAGGCCAAGGAGAAGTTCGAGGCCGCTGCCAAGGCGGACCCCAGCTATGCCGACGCGCATTACCGGTTGGGAATGGCGAATCTGAACATCGGCGACATGCCGGGGGCGGTTGCGGCGTTTGAGGGCTATCTGAAAGCCGCGCCGACCGGAGAGTTCGCCGATCAGGTGAAGGGCATCCTGACCTCGATCAAGAAGTGACGGGTTCGCCCATCGCTGCCAACCTCGCCGCCGTGCGCGGCCGCCTCGAACAGGCGGCCCACACGGCGGGTCGCAATCTCTCCGATATCCGTCTGGTCGCCATCTCCAAGACCTTCCCGCCCGAAGCTGTCCGCGAGGCGTTTGCCGCCGGACAGGTGGATTTCGGGGAGAACCGCGTGCAGGACGCCCTACAGAAGATTCGGGCAACGGCCGAACTTCACAGTAGGTGGCATCTGGTTGGCCATCTGCAGACGAACAAGGCACGAAAGGTCGTCGGACCGTTCGCCTACGTCCACTCTGTCGACAGTCTCGAGCTGCTGACGCGGCTCGACCAGGCGGCCGCCGCCGAGCGGACCTCACCCAAACTGTTGATTCAAGTGGACCTGGCCGGTGAGGCCACCAAGTTCGGCGC
>JAENWD010000295.1 GCA_016650245.1 Vicinamibacteria bacterium | reverse complement strand
TTGTCGAGCTCGGCGACGATCTGGCGCGGCGTCATCGTCTCGGTCGAGGTCTGCGTCCGTTCCGGCAATTGAATCGCCACGTGCGGCTACAGCTCCTCGACCACGATCTGGTGGTTCGTGTAGATGCAGATGTCGGCCGCAATCGCCATCGACTGCTCGGCGATCTCGCGCGCCGACAGCGACGTGTGCCGCGTGAGCGCCCGGGCAGCTGCAAGCGCGTAAGGGCCGCCGGAACCAATGGCGACCAGCCCGTCGTCGGGCTGGATGAGATCGCCGGTGCCGGACAACAGGAACATCGCGTCTTTGTCGGCGACGATCAGCATGGCCTCCAGGCGCCGCAGCGCGCGGTCGGTGCGCCAATCGCGTGCCAGCTCGACGGCCGAGCGCTCGAGATTGCCGCGATACTGTTCGAGCTTGGCTTCGAAGCGTGAGTAGAGCGCGAAGGAATCAGCGGCGGATCCGGCAAATCCCGCCAGGATGCGTTCGTGGTACAGGCGACGGATCTTGCGCGCGCCTTGTTTCATCACCGTCTGGCCGAAGGTGACCTGGCCGTCGCCGGCGAGCACGGTGTGGTCGCCCTGCCGAACCGCGAGGATTGTGGTGGAATGAAACATGTCGGTGATTTCGAGCCTATCGGTCGCCAGTAGGGGTGTCAAGGAACGGGGACAGTCGAGGCGGAGTTTGCTCGCCGAGGTGACGCCGTCGTAGGACAATGGGCCCGAATGGGCTCAAAATGTCGTCCTTTGCGCGAGGTTTGATTTGGCAGGGCGGTTGCTTTACAAGTCGTGAACGTCGCCGCCAACGCTCCCAGGACCGTGGCGGCTCAGGAGACATCGCCATGTGCCGTCACTTTCGCGTCGCGATCATCGTCGGGGCGCTCGCGACCCCGGGCGTGGCTGCCCACGCCCAGGACGCCAAACCCGCGCCCGCACCGCCGCCGACCCGCGCAGCGCAGCGGCAGGCGCCACCCGCGCGAGCCAATGGCGGCGGTGATCGAGCTGTAGCGCGCGTGGCGCCTGCGCCGCGTGCGGAAGCACCGCGCCAGGCGCCAGCGCCCGCCACATCAGGCACCAGTGCGTCCAGCGGCGACTCGGGTCGCGCTCGCCCCGCGTCGGGACGTGACCAGGCGCGTCAACGCACATCGCCGCCTCCGGAACGTCGTGGCTCGGGCGACGGCGATCGCGCCGTGGCGCGCCGCGGCGGCTCGGCGCGCGAGGACGGCGCCTCAGCATGGCCGGTTCAGGCCACCGAGCGCGGCCGCGGTGGACGTCAAAGCTTCGGGACTGCAACCGCGCGTCGCTATCCGCCACGACCCGGCTATGGCGGCGGCTATTACCCTGGCTGGAGCACGTGGTACTACCCGTACTACCCGCTGACCTATGGCTTCTTCTGGGATCCGTGGGGGGGCTACGGATCCCCATACGGCGGCGGCTACGGGTATGGCGGCGGCTACGGGGGCGGCTATGGCTACGGGTACGGCGGCTACGGTCCCTATCAGGGCCCGACCTATCAGATCTACGGCGGACTCCGACTGAAGGTGAAGCCGCGCGAGGCCGAGGTGTTCGTCGATGGCTACTTTGCTGGTGTGGTGGACGACTTCGACGGCGCGTTCCAGCAGCTGAATCTTGATGTGGGCCCCCACCGCATCGAGGTGCGAGCCGCGGGCTACGAGCCGGTCAGCTTCGAGATCCGGACGCAGCCGGACGAGAAGATCACCTACAAAGGCGAACTCAAGCCGAACCCGTGAGTACCCGTGCGGTTTGACGACCGGCTAGAATCCCGGTGATGGGATCGCCGGTCGCCGCCGACTCGAAACAATCGGAGAAGGAATACCTCCGCCGCGCGGCCGGCGGCGCGTGGGAACGGCTGAAGCCGTTCTCGCCGCCCGGCACATCGACCCTCACCGACAGCGCCGCTCTCATCCAGGACTTCGCGGCGGCCCTCCATCACCTGCCGCCCTCGCCAGACGATCTGATTCTCGATCTCGGCGCCGGCGCGTGCTGGTGCTCCGACTGGCTGCAACGACTCAATCTGCGGACCGTCGCCGTGGACATCTCGGTGGACATGCTGCGCCTGGGACGCACGCGGCTGATAGGCCCGCGCCCGTGGGTCGTGGCAGGAGATCTCGAGCGCTTGCCGTTTGCCGCGGGCACGTTCGACAAGGTGTACTGCCTCAGCGCCATTCATCACATCCGCGACATGCCGAGCGCGTTGGCCGAGCTGTATCGGGTGCTGACACCGGCCGGCGCGGTGCTCTTCTCAGAGCCCGGCGTCGGGCACGCCGGCAAGGCAGGCTCGGTGACGGCGATGCGCGACTTCGGCGTGCTCGAGCAGGATATCGTCGCGTCGGACTTCATGGCGGCCTGCGCGTGCGCGGGCTTTGCGCACGTGACGCTTCGGCCGATGTCGTATCTCATTCCACAGGTCGAGATCACCGCGACACAGTGGGAGGCGTGGGTGCGGCGTGCGGCGTCCAAGCGCCCCGCGCGCGCGGCGTCCACGATCTGGCGCGGGGTTCTCGAGTTGCTCGGGCTCGGCAAGCAGGACGTCCTCATCGAAGAAACGCTGGCGATGCAGCTGGTGCGACTGCTCCGCGGCGCGATGGCCGATCATCCCGTGATCGTCGCCGCCAAGCACGGTTCCGTGCCGCACCGTGGCGCGACGCGGAGCGCGGAGATCCAGGTCGTCGCCGCGCCGTCGCGCGTCGCGGCCGGCAGCCACGTGCCCGTGCGACTGCGCATCCGCAACACAGGGGACGCCGCGTGGCCAACCGATCGCACGTCCTCGACGCCCGCGGTTCGCCTGGGCGTGCAGTTGCTGGCCGCCGACGAGCGGCTGCTGGACCGTGATTTTCATCGGCACGATCTCTCCAGCCCGGTGGCGCCAGGACAGAGCGTCGAGATCGCCGTCTCGTGCCGCGTACCCGACACCCGCGGGCTGCACTACTTCAAGTTCGATCTGGTCGAAGAAGGGGTCACGTGGTTCGAGCCGCAGGGCTCGGGTATTGCCCGGCACGCGATTGAGGTCATCTAGACGGTTTGACCAACGCCACCATGAGCAGCACGGCGAGTGCCCCATCGGCGATCGCGGATGCGCCCGCCAGCCATCCGACCATGCCAGCAAGCCACAGGCGCGCAAACAGCGACGCGGCCACCAGTTTCACGCCGACGCCGAAGATCCACAGATACGGACGTTGCGTCTGCGGATTCAGCACGGCGGGGATGAAGCCAACGCCAGAGCCCACCAGGAACACCGCGAGCAAATCTGCATAAAACGGCAACGGCGGCGGGACCCCCAGCTGCCCGAGGATGCCGCCGCGGGTGGCCGCCAGCGCCAGGCCGGCGCCGGTATTGACGACAGCGCAGAGGGTTGTGAGGAGGCGCAACATGGGCAAATTATAATAGGCGTGCGATAAGTGCGCCATGCCTGTCCTACGCGTCGCCGTTTCCGTTGTCGTCGCTCTGGTCTGTGCGCCAACCAGCACCAACCTGGCCCAACCCGCCCCAACCCGGCCCAACCAGATCAAACCCGTTCCGTTCACCTCCGTCCACCTGACGGACCGTTTCTGGCTGCCTCGCATCGAGACCAACCGCCGCGTCACGATCCCGTTTGCCTTCGCGCAGTGTGAGAAGACCGGGCGGCTGGATCATTTCGTGCGAGCGGCCAAGGTGCTGCGCGGCGAGCCGGTCGCCAATCTCGACCCGCCGGGGTACCCGTTTGACGACACCGACATCTACAAGGTGATCGAGGGCGCGTCCTACTCGCTGAGCGTGCATCCTGACCCCCAGCTGGAAGGCTACGTCGACGGCCTCATCGAAAAGATCGCCGCTGCGCAGGAGCCCGACGGGTATCTCTACACGACGCGCACGATCAACCCGAAGGCGCCACACCCGTGGGCTGGACCGGAGCGCTGGGTCCTCGAGAAAGTGGACAGCCACGAGCTGTACAACCTCGGACATCTGTACGAGGCCGCGGTCGCACACTACCAGGCCACCGGCAAGCGCACACTGCTCGATGTCGCCCTCAAGACGGCTGACCTGCTGGTGCGCACGTTTGGCCCGGGCAAGCGCGCCATCTGGCCCGGCCATCAGATCACCGAGATGGGGTTGGTGAAGCTCTATCGGGTCACCGGCGAGCAGAAATACCTCGACCTGGCGAAGTTCATGCTCGACGTCCGCGGGCCCGACGGCGACCAGGGCGCGGGCCGGGAATACAACCAGTCGCATGTGCCGGTCGTGGAGCAGGCCGAGGCGGTGGGGCACGCGGTCCGCGCGACCTACATGTACTCGAGTATGGCGGACGTGGCCGCGCTCACTGGCGACCAGGCGTATCTGGATGCGTCCGATCGCATCTGGGATAGCGTCGTCTCGCGCAAGCTGTACGTCACCGGCGGCATCGGCGCGACGGGCCGCGGCGAGGCGTTTGGCGGGCCGTACGAACTGCCCAACATGTCGGCCTACAACGAGACGTGCGCGGCCATCGGCAACGACTACTGGAACCACCGGCTGTTTCTGCTTCACGGCGACGCGAAGTACATCGACGTGATGGAACGAACGCTCTACAACGGGTTGATCTCGGGCGTGTCGCTCGATGGTCAGGCGTTCTTCTACCCGAACCCGCTCGAATCGGCCGGCCAGCACCAGCGAAGCCCGTGGTTCGGCGTCGCCTGCTGCCCGTCCAACGTCACGCGCTTTCTCGCGTCGGTGCCGGGTTACGTGTACGCGGTGAGAGACAACGAGATCTACGTGAACCTGTACGCAGCCGGCCGTGGCGAGCTGGCGCTTCCCGCTGGCGGACGCGTCACGCTGACGCAGACGACCGACTACCCGTGGGACGGCGCGATACGGATCCGGGTGGATCAGGTTGGACAGGTGGATCAGGTTGGACAGGTTGGCGAATTCGCCGTCAACCTGCGTATTCCTGGCTGGGCGCGCGACGAGCCGGTGCCAAGCGACCTGTATCGATTCCTCGATCGCATCGACACGCCGGTGACCGTGTCGGTGAACGGCACCCGCGCGGACGTCGTGCTGGAGCGTGGCTACGTTCACATCAGACGCGCCTGGCGCGCCGGCGACGTCATGGACCTGCACCTGCCAATGCCTGTTCGGCGCGTCGTCGCCAACGATCACGTCGCATCCGATCGTGGCCGCGTCGCGCTGCAGCGCGGCCCCATCGTGTTTGCCGCCGAGTGGCCCGACAATCCAGGCGGGGTGCGCAATCGCGTGCTGAAAGACAGGGCTGCCCTGGAATCACACTTCGAGTCGACGCTGCTCGGGGGTGTGCAGGTCGTGACGGGCTCGGCGCTCGCGCGCGCCTTCGACAGCGACGGCACCATCGCAACGGTCGAGCAGCCCTTCAAAGCGATTCCCTATTTCGCATGGGCCAATCGAGGACGAGGCGAGATGGCCGTGTGGATCGCGCGTACCGAGGAGGCTGCGCGCGCAACCCCCCGCCCGACATTGGCGACGACCGCAACCGTGACGGCGTCGCCAAGCAGGAGGCTGACGATCTTCATCAACGACGGCGAAGAACCGGCTTCCTCCGACGACCCGACGCTCTACTTCGACTGGTGGCCCACGAAAGGCACGACCGAGTGGGTCGAGCTCGCCCTGGCTGCATCCTCCCGGGTCTCCGAGGTGGAGGTCTACTGGTTCGACGATACGGGCCGGGGTCAGGTGCGGGTGCCCGCGGCCTGGCGCGTCCTCTATCAAAGCGGCGACGCCTGGCTGCCGGTCCGCCTTCGCGGCCCTGGGCCGCTTCGGCGAGACAAGTCCGAGATGCCCGATACGTACGGCGTCGAGAAAGATCGCTACAACCGCGTGCAGTTCGCACCGGTACAGACGACCGCCCTGCGCCTGGAGGTGAGATTGCAGCCCACCTTCTCGGCGGGTCTGCAGGAATGGCGAGTGCGGTAGCATCAGGGGATGCCGACCATCACGCACCTGACAACCGAACAGCTGCACGCCGGGCTCGACGAGATCCAGCGCTCGCCCAAGCTCGCGGGCGTGCTCGCGCTCATCGTACGGCGTCCTGCCGTCGACGCTCGCGAAGTGCTTCAGGAAGGGCACCTCGATCTCGTCGAAGGACTGGTCGGTGACAGCTGGAGCCGGCGCAGCAGTTCGCGCAGCGTCGATGGTCGAGCGCATCCGGAGATGCAGCTCAATGTGATGAACGTGCGCGCCGCGGCGCTGGTCGCGCAGCACCCCGAGCGATGGGCCCTGGCCGGCGATCAGCTGTACGTCGATCTCGATCTGAGCAGCGAGAACCTGCCGGCCGGCACACGGTTGGCCATCGGCACCTCCGTGATCGAGGTCACCTCGGAGCCGCACACGGGATGTCGGAAGTTCGTGGACCGGTTCGGGCTCGACGCGATGAAGTTCGTCAACTCACCGGTGGGCCGAGCCCTCAACCTGCGCGGCATCAACGCACGTGTCGTGCAGCCCGGCACGATTCGCGTCGGCGACGTCGTCGGACGGCTGGATCTGGACCTACCGACGCCGTAGGTACACGTACAGCGGCAGCCCCGCCGCGATGATGCCCAGGCCTGCGGCCGATGGGCCTGGATCGCGCCAGATGGCATTGCCGACGATCAGCGCCGACGCGAAGACGAACAGGCCCGGCATCACCGGATACCCCCACGCACGAAATGGCCGCGGCTCGTCGGGATACCTCTGGCGCAGCACGAACAACGCCACTCCTGCAATCCCCGAGAAGAGCACGACGGAAAAGCCCGTGTAGATAATCAGCTGGGAGAAGCTGCCAGACAGCACGAGGAGCACGCTCCACGCCGACTGCGCGAGGATGGCGTTGAACGGCGTCCCGTACCGTGGATGGATCTCCACCGCCTTGCGGAAGAACAGGCCATCGCGCGCCATCGCGAAGTAAACGCGGGGACCCGCGATGATCATCGCGCTGACGCTCGCGGCGATGCTCACCGCCGTCATCACCGCCAGCAGATCGCCGGCGCGGGGACCAAAGAGCCGCTCGGCGATCACGTCCATCACGCTCCCCTTCAGCGCCGCCAGCTCCGGCACAGGGATCGAATAGACGTACAGCAGATTCAAGACCAGATAGAGCAACACCACCGCGCCGGTGCCTAACGCCAGAGCGCGCGGCAGGAAGCGCTCGGGGTTGCGGATCTCTTCGGCGACGTACGACGCCGCGTTCCATCCCGCGTAGCTGAACATCACCGGCACCAGTGCGAGCAGCCAGCTGCCGGCGCCCAGAGGACGCGGCGCTTCGATGTGTGTCCACGATCCGTCACCAAGGCCGAAGCCCAGAAGCACGAGCAGGATGAGGAAGGTGATCTTGGCCGCGGCCAGCAGGTTCTGCACGATGCGGCCCGGCCCGACGCCGCGCACGTGCACAAGGGTCAACAGCACGATGAGCGCAATGGCGACCAGCGCCTGTGGCGTCACGGCGAGCCGGATGGGACCCAGCCCACCTTCGAGCATCGGGCGCGTGTCGGCGGCGGCGGGAATGAACCGCCCGAGATAGAAGGCAAACCCGACCGCGCTGGCGGCGATGGCGCCAGAAAATCCCGCGACGAAGGACGTCCAGCCGGTGAGAAACGCCGCCAAAGGCCCGAACGCCTCGCGCAGGTAGACGTACTCCCCACCCGCCTGCGGCCGAAGCGCGGCCAGCTCGGCATAGGCCATGGCGCCGGCAAAGGCGATCGCGCCACCGAGCAACCAGACGCCGAGCATCGCCCACGCATCGCCCATCAACCCCGCGATGACGGCAGGTGTGAGGAAGATGCCTCCCCCGATGACGTTGCTGACGATGATGGCGGCCGCGTCGAGCGGCCCCAGCCGGCGTTGGAGGACTGCGGTCGTCACCGACGCGTTACCGGATCAGCAGTTGCCGGTCGATTCGGAAATCGCCCAGCTTCACCCAGTTCGCCGACCCGTGCTTGCCGAACACTTCGACTTTGGCGTCGATGAACAGGCGGTTGTCGAGCAGTTGCGCCCGCGGCTGCAAGCCGGTGTAGCCCTGCGGGGCCCTCACGACCACCGGCGTCGATGTCGCGCCAGGGGCGATGCCGGTCGTGTCCACGACGCGGATCAGCGCGGTGCTCCACTCCTCGGGATCACCGACGCGCCGGAAGATGCAGTTCAGCTGGATCCCGCCGGTGGGATCGCCGCCCGTGTTTGAGAGCTTGAGCGAAATGCTCGGGACGATCTTGTTCTTGCCGTCGTCGGTCACCCCGGCGTCGAACCAGCCGGTGACGACGTCATCAACGCGGACGACCGTGTCGAGGGGAGCCGGCGGGCCGCTGCATCCGGCGGCTAACAGGGCCAGCAGGGCAACGGGGGCGAGGCGGGACATGGGCACATTATGCGTCAGTACTCCCGAGCATCCACCTTCGCCAACGCCTCGTCGCGCGTCAGCGTGCCGGCGCGGAAGGCGGCCAGGGCGGCCCCGCTGATACGCAGGACGATCGTCGACACGTCGTAGGGATCGCCGCCGCCCAGGCGGCTGTCGTTGTCGTCGCGCGCGGCAATGGTGAGCCATTGGTCGTTGCCGATGGGGATCGGTGCGCCGTAGTCGAGCATCGCATCGACCAGTGCCGACTTGACCTCATTGGTGTACGCCAGGCCGGGGTCGTCGATGATGGCCGCCTGCTGCGGCGTCACCGACGGCGGAAGGCCGCTCGCCGAAGACTGCGCGCCTGCGCTGGCCGACACCTGTTGGACGCGAGCAAGCCTCTGGATGGCCTCGTCCATCTCGCGCCGCGCTGCCGGGTCGTTCACCGATGGCAGGTTGCGCTTGAGGGAGGTGATGGCGGTCTCGACCGAGCCGTCGGGCCGGCCCAGCTGCCTGAAGCTCCACGCGACGCTGCGCCGCAAGGCGGGCACGTCCACGTCGAAGAACACGCCGTAGCCGTCGAGCATGAAGCCTTTGGCGCGCGCCGAGCCGGCGATGACCAGCATGTCCGGGCTCACGGTCTGCACTTGTTGGCTCAATCGTCGCGCGCCCAACTGCACGGCGCGCTCGAGCACACCTTCCATGGCCGCAATCTGGAAGCGCACGCGCATCTGTTCTGGCGCAGGCGCGAGGCCTCCGACCGACGCCACATCTTGCGCCGAGGCACCCGCCGCGGTGATGGCGACCAGCGCCAACGCCGCACATCCTCGAATTACCATCGTCCCCTCTCCAACATCAGCACGCGGCACTTCGTATCAGCGCTCCTGCGAGGTGCGCATCAAGTAGTTGATCAACCGACTCTGGCGCGCGGCTTCCTGGCCCGTGAGCCCCTCGATCTGCCCCAGGCCGTTTTCGATGCGTACCATGTCGCTGCGCCGTTGCGTGTCGACGTCCTGCATCGCCTGGGCGAGGCGGAACGCGAGCTCGCGTTGCTGCCGGCGCTCGCTGGCGTCGATCAGGCCTTCCACCTGCTTGACCATTGCGGCGCGGTCGAGCCCTGCGCCGCCGGTGGCCGGTGTCGACGCCGTGCGCGAGGTTGCCATCTCGGCGCGCAGCCGCGACTCGAGGGCGCCCAACGCGGCGCGCACATCCGCGTCGCTCATCGCTGCCGACGCCGTCGGACTGGCCGGCTGTGCGACCGGCGTTGCCGGCGCGGCCTGCCCACGAGCCACGCCGGACGGCTGTGCACCCGTGGTCGCCCACCTCGTGCGCACGACGATCGCGCCATTGCCGTACTCGACCTGAACGCTGGCCGCCCAGGCGAGCAGCAGTCCGGCCGCCATCGCCACCGGCGCCCACGCGGGCACGTGCCACCAACGCCGGCTCGTCGTCACCGCCTCGCAGACGATGCGAAATCCGAGGTCAGCGCCAGGCGGCTGCCACGCGGCCAGATCCGCGCGCACCGCGCGCAGTTGGTCCACGTCTTCCGCGCAGGCCACGCAGCCGGCAAGATGCGCCTCGACCTCGGCGCGCTCGCGATCGCTGGTCTCGCCGTAGAGAAAGGCGACCAGCCGTTCTTTGTCGTCGCAGATGTACCGGTTCGTCATGACACCTTCGTCGTCGCCGGATCGTACTTGCCCTGCTGCTGCAAGTGCCGGCGCAGCACGTTCAACCCCTGATACAGGCGCGTCTTCACCGTACTCAGCGGGACGCCCTGCAGGTCGGCGATCTCCTGGAAGGTCATCCCGTGGTACTCCTTCAGGATGATCGCCGTCCGTTGTTGTTCCGGCAGCCGCGTCATCAAGTCCGCGACCACCTTGCTCATGTCGTTGCGGGCGACAAGGTCCTCGATGGACTCGACCGGCCCCTGTTCGGCGGCCAGTTCTATCACGTCGACGCCCTCGGGCGAGGGCAGGATCGGGGT
>JAENWD010000294.1 GCA_016650245.1 Vicinamibacteria bacterium | reverse complement strand
GCGCGCGTGGATGGCATGGCCCAGCAGCGTCACGGCCGCTCTTTCGTGGCGCTCTCGGCCGAGGAGCGCGGCGCCGTCGTCGCGACGATGGCCGAGGGGGAGGCCGACCCCAAGACCGACGAGGCTCGGTTCTTTGTGACGCTCAAGGGACGCACCGTGCGCGGCTACTACACCTCGCGCCTCGGCATTCACGACGAGATGAACTACAAGGGCAACACAATGCAGGAGGAGTACGCGGGCATCGACGTCAGCCCGCAACGATGAGGTCGTGCAGGCGTTGGACGGACCGGTCCGCGTCCGGGCTTGCGACGACCAGGCTGATACTGCACTCCGACGATCCCATCGCAATCGCGATCACGTTGATGCCGTCGGTCCCGAGCGCGCCGAACACGCGGCCGGCCACACCCGGTGTGCGCTTGATGGCGCCGCCCACCACGGTGACGATCACCACAGGGTCGAGGCTCGAGATGTCTTCGATGTCGCGCCGCTCGAGCTCGTGGTGGAACTCCGTGCGCAGCGCCTCGATGACAGTGACTGCGGACTTCTCCGCGACCAGGAAGCAGATGCTCTGCTCCGAGGAGGCCTGCGAGATCATCGAGACGCTGGTGCCTGTGCGCGCGACGGCGCCGAATGCGCGTGCCGCGATGCCGGGCACCCCCAGCATGCCGCGGCCCGCAATGGTCACCAGGCTCTGCGCGCGGATGGCGGTCACGCCCTTCAACCCGCCGCCGCCGTCGTCGGACCGGCCGACGACGAGTGTGCCCGGGTGCGTCGGATTGAACGTGTTCTTGATGCGGATGGGGATGCCGCGTTCGAGCGCCGGCCGAATGGTTTTCGGATGCAGGACCTTGGCGCCGAAATAGGCCAGCTCCGACATCTCGAGGTACGACAGGGACTCCAGCGTCTGCACGCCGCGCACGACCCGGGGGTCGGCGGTCATCACGCCGTCGACGTCGGTGTAGATCCACACCTCGTCGGCGTCGATGGCCGCGCCGACAATGGCGCCCGAATAGTCGCTGCCGCCTCGGCCAAGCGTCGTGACGACGCCGTCGGCGGTCGCGCCGATGAAGCCGGTGATGACCGGCACCTCATGCGCGGCCAGCAGCGGCAGCAGCTCGACGGCCGCCAGACGGCGTGTGTCCTCCATCAGCGGCACGGCCGCCTGGAAGGTGTCGTCGGTGCGGACAACGCGGGCGGCATCGACGGCGTGCGCCGTCACCCCGCGCGATCGCAAGGCCGCGGCGAGCAGATGAACGCTCATGCGCTCGCCCAGCGCGCCGACCGCGTCGAGCGCCCGCGGCGAGGCTTCGCCTAGCACGCCAAGCGCGTCGCAGAGCAGCGACAGCTCACTCAGCCGTGCCGTGATGGGGTCCAGCACCAGGTGACGGTCGTCTCCGCGAAGCCCGAGCTTGTCAGCCGCGGCCTCGTGCCTGGTGCGAATGGCCGCGGTGTGCTCGACTACCGTCAGCCGCGCGCCCTTGACGGCGGCGTGTGCGCTGCCGAGCAGCAGGTCTGTGACCCCGCTCATCGCGGAGGTCACGACGGCGACCTCGTGCCCGTCGGCCTGGACCGAGCGGACGATCTCGGCCGCCTGACACATGGCCTCGGCGCTGCCGACCGAGGTGCCTCCAAACTTCAGAACGAGCCGCTGACCCATACGCGCGTATCCCGCCTCGTGAATGAACAATCGATCATACCCACCCTGTGTCAGGGCAGCCTGGGCAAGGTCGCTCCGCGGACCCAGATCGGCTCGATCTCGAGCGCCTCGCGGGCCTCGATGGCCAACGTCGCCGAGTGCACCTCGCGCCCGTTGACCCGCCAGTGGGACAGCGCATACGCCATCACCTCGGGCACGCGGATGCTGACCGTCATCCCTGGAAAGTAATGGCCTGTCCAGCCGGGCTGCACGACGTGGCCGTCGACCTCGAGTGCGCCCCGGTCACCGACGACTGCGACCGGCACGCTTGGCGGCGTGCCAAGCCAGCGTTCGGCGTGGGTGCGCACGATGGCCGGCCGCTCACGGAGGAACTGCTCGATCAGGGGGAGGTCGGCACGGTTCTCGAGGCCGAGCGTCTGACCGAGATCGCGGTAGTAGCGAAAGCGTTGGTCCAGAAACTCGGGTGTCAGGGCGTGGTTCATGACGTCCACCCAGACCCGCATGAAGTACGCGCGGTAGTCGGCGTCTTCGTCGAGCAAGGTCGTCAGGATGCGTGGGCGTGGATCGCTTGGTCGCCGGGCACGCCGCCGGCCAGTGCGCGACAACAGGTACGGGAAGCTGTCCACCTTCGGATCGCGAAAGCTGCCGTCCATGTCCCAACTCACCCAGAACCACTGCGCGTCGGCGCGCGTCGGATCGCGGAACTGGGCCGGGCCCTGGTAGGCGTCCGCCGTGGCGCAGAAGACCACGCCGATGAACCAGCGCGTCAGGTTGTCGAGGTCCACCAGCCGCGCCACACGCTGCATTCGCAGGGGACGCAGGTCGGCCACTTGTCTCCATAGCTCGTCGAACTCTGCCGCTTTGAGGTTGACCCGGTGGCCTGCGTGGGTCTCGAAGTAGTGCTGCGGATGGAAGTGCTCCTTGAGCACGAAGACACCCTGAAACCGGCCGTTGAGCAAGAAGCGAACGGGTCGCGTCGCCGAGGTGATGCCGCCGGCCGCGGCCGCGATGTCGTAGGCGAGTGGGTTGACCAGATGCCAAGCGAGGCCGTTCCGACTTCGTCGGACGTCGCTGTGCAGGATCAGCCGTCGCAGCGGGTGCGCGTGCGCGCCGTCGAACGCGATGCCGCCGGGCAACTCGTGCAGGCCGTACCTCCGTCGAAAGAACAGGCGGAACCCCTGGGGCCCCGTGCCGACACGGCTTCCTCCCCCATGGATTCGCACGCCCACGCCACTGCTGTGCACGACGCGGCCGCCTTCGAAGAACGACACCCAGCCGTAACGTTCCCAGGCGGGGCCATGCTGGAGCCGGTTGGGCAGGATGCCGGTCTTTGGGTCGGTCAGGTCCTGCGGCCGCAGATAGAGGGACACCGTCGACACTCCGCGGCGCAGCTCGTCGGGTGGCACGATGAGCGTGCTGGGCGCACGCGACGCCGACCGCTCGATGGCGAACCGGAGGAGCGGGAAGGTGCCGCGGGCGTCGAGTACGAAGCCAAGACCAACGAGGGCGACGGGCAGTATCAGCACGACTGCGAGGCGCGTCTGCCGGCTGTCGCCGATCACGGCGACCCGGGTCGGGAGAAAAACAGGCTGTAGGTGAGGTCCGACGCCACTGCCGGCAATGCCCCCTGCAGGCTGTCGATTGCCTCGGGCGCCAGGTCCTGAAAGACGTAGGACAACACCACTGTCTGATCGTGCCGGGCCAGGCTCTCTAGCCGGGCGCCGGCCACGAGGCGTCCAACGACTTCCGTGATGGCGCTCTGGCGCGTCGCGGCTCCCGCGTCCGGCACGGTGACCACCAGTGTGCCGTCCCGCCGCTGGCGTCCCAGCGGCCCACCCCTGGTCTGGATCAGCAGAGCCACCAGCGCAAGACCAAACAGCAGGCCGACAAATGCCAGCTTGAAGGTCGCTGTCGCGATGGAAGCGGCAATCACCAGCATGATGAAGCCGACTTCCTCGGGCTCCTTGATGGGCGTTCGGAAGCGCACGATCGACAGCGCGCCGAGCAGGCCCAGCGACAGCGGCAGCGAGAACTGGATGCAGACGAAAATCGCCGTGATCGACAGGCCCAGGAGCGGGAACGCTCGATATACGTGGCTGCCCGTGGCACGTGACGAATAGAAGTGCACGTAGAGCAGGGAGGCGACCAGCGACCCGGCCAGCGAGACTACCAGCAGCACGAGAAACGGCACGACGCCGACCTGCTGCATCGTGGCGGTGCCCGATCCGCTGAGG
>JAENWD010000293.1 GCA_016650245.1 Vicinamibacteria bacterium | reverse complement strand
GAGAAAGAGACCGCTCAGGCCCAGCCCAAGCAGAATCAGGCCCCGATCGATGGTTCGCACCCGCACCAGCGGCAGGTCTGCCGCGCGCAGCGTGGTGCCGCCGGTCATCACGAAGGTCACAACCGCCAGACCTCCCACGACCGCGAGGGCCGCACACCCCACGACCACCCATCGGCGCCAGCCATGGCGTGTCGACAGGCTTGCCGTGGCGGTCCAACGCGCACGCGCCATCGCCGCCAGACCGGCGGCTGCCATGGCCATCGGGAGCACGCCTGCGAACAGATCGTTTTCGGGCCGCGGGAGGCTCGTGAGGACCGAGCCCCACACCCGGTTGGTCGCGTGGACGGCGAAATACGCCATCGTGTCGGCCGAGAACCGCGCGACCTCCTGCAGCGGTCTCGGCGAGAAGCCGAGTCCCCGAAGTTCCAGGTACGGCGCCAGAAACGGCCACACGATGACCAGATCGGCGGCCGCGGCCGCGGCCATCGCCGTCAGCAGGCGCCAGTCGCGCCACCGGCGCCGCGCGGTGACCTCCCAGATGGCATACAGCGCCACGAACAGGCTGAAGAACACGAGGTAGTACCCGCAGGACAACTGCTGCGCGACCAGGGCCGCCAGCGCTCCGACCAGCGCTCGACGACGCCCTCGCTCGAAGTAGCAGCGCAGCGCGTACAGCGTCAACGGCATCCACTGCGACCACAGCACCTGCAGATGTGCCGTCTGCCCGATCCGATACGGCACGAAGGCGAAGAACAAGCCGGCCACCAATGCGGCGCGGGGACGGCCGGTCGTCTCGCGCACCAGGAGGAACATCCCCAGGCCCGACAGCACGATGCTCGCCACGTAGAGCAGGTTGTAGACCAGCAGCACGTTGCGGGTGAGCCACCAGATCGGCAGGCCAGCCACGACTTGCGGCGTCAGGTGCTCGGAGTAGGCGAGGGTGAGCGGCGCCGGGTGAAAGATGTTCGCGTTCCACCATCGCGAGAACGCGCCCAGGTCGCCCCCCAGGATTGCGGTGACGTGGTCGGCGCCCCACACGAAGATCCACGCGTTCAGCAGCGGGTCGCCGAGGTCACCGGCCATGGCGCTGTCGAACCGCAGCACCAGCGGCCAACTCATCACCAGCGCGGCGAGAAGGTAGACGACCGTTGCGCGCCACGCCGTCAGCCGACCGATCGTCATTGCGGCACGGCAAACACGCGGTCGTTGCCGAACCTCGCCAGCGGCGTTGCGCCCCTGACAGCCAGCCAGGCCTCGATGAGGTCGATCTGGCTGACTCGGAATGCGTCGCCGTGCACGATCACGTGGGTGGCGCCGCTGAGCCGCAGCCGTTGCCACGCGACGTCAGGTACCGCTGACAAGGACGTGAACGCGTCCCTGTTGTTGTAGAAGCTCTGCGGGAATCCGCCGCTGTACCCGTTCACGATCGGATGACGGTGCACGGGCTGGTAGAACACCGACTGAAGATCCCACGCCGGAGAACCGATCGGGAACTCAACCAGCACGGTCGAGGGCGGCAACCTCGCCGCGAAGCGGTAGACCGCCGGCACCGACTCGCCGGTGTGCATGCGCGGCGGCGTGTCGCGGTACGGCGCGGCAGCCAGCCGCTGGTCGAGCGCGATCGGCATGGCGGTGGACTCGAGCACGAACACCGCCGAGAGGACTGCCACGATGGCTCGGCCTCTGGGCAGCGTCAGCAGCGCCCGCGCGCCGAATCCGCCCAGGACGGCCAGGCAGCAGGCGGTGAGCATCGCGTAGCGGGCCGGGACACGCAGGCCGTCGAACCCTGGCACGTGCCAGTAGAGCATCGCGTACGGCGCGGGAAGCCAGGTCGGCATGCCGCCGATGTCCACCACCGGCCCCAGTGTGAGGAGCGCGCTCAGCACTGCGCAGGCGGCGAAAAAGCCCAGCGCCGACCCGCGCACGCCGCACGCGAGCGTCCGTGCCAGCGGCGACAGCGCAAGCAGTGCCGCGACCAGCAACGCGGCTATCGCGCCTCCCTTCCACGGCGCGCGCATGGTGATCAGCACGCCGAACAGACGCCAATGCGGGTCGCTGGTCACCAGGACGAGCAGCGTGAAGGCCGCAACGACCGCCGCCAGGAGCAGGGCCGTGATCGCTGCGCGTGCGCGCAATCGGCTCGCGGTGCGCGGAGCCTCTCGCCACAGCGTCCGCACGCGCGCACCCACGCCGAGCGAGGCCAGCACAAGGACGACAAGACCAGGGAAGAGCTCCCCTTCGGCCTTCTCGAAGGTGTTGAGCCATCCCCACACTCGGTTGCCGGGCGCGGCCGTCACCCAGGCCAGCAGATCGGCGGAGAACCCGCGGACCTCTTCAAACGGCCGTGGCTCGAAGCCCACGCCGCGCAGCAGCAGGTACGGCACGAGAAACGGCGCCGTGGCCACAACGGTTGCCAACCCCGCGGCGACCAGGCCGGACAGCACGCGCACGTCAGTCCAGAGGCGCCGGTCGGCGATCTCGAACAGGCAATACGCGGCCACAAACGGGGCGAAGAAGATCAGGTAGTAGCCGTTGGAGAGGTTCTGGGCGACTAGCGCAAGTGTGGCGCCCGCCAGCGGCGCGAGCTGCCTGGTCGTGAAGAACCGTCGCAGGCCGTACAACGCAAAGGGCAGCCACTGCGACGACAGCGCCTGCAGGTGCGGATACCGCGCGAGACGGCAGAGCGCAAAGGCGTAGAGCAGCCCCGCTACGAAGCCGGCGACCGCCGATCGGGTCAGCTCCCGCGACAGCAGGTACATGCCGAGGCCCGAGAGCACGAACGTTGCCAGAAACAGCAGGTTGTAGCACAGCAGGATGTTGCCTGTGGCTGCGTAAATGGGCGCGGCCTGCAATGCCTGCGCAAACAGGTGCTCCGAATAGGCCAGCACCAGGGGCTCGGGATAAAACATCGGCGTCTGCCAGTACGACCGGAAGGCGCCGATGTCGCCGGCGGCGAGCGCGCGGATGTGATCGATGCCCCACTGAAGGATGAAGCTGTTCAGCAGCGGGTCGCCAAAGTCGGCCGGCAGCGATGTCGTCAGGTGAGCGGCCAGCGGCCAGGTCGTCGCCAGCGTCACCAGCGTGTAGATCGCGGTGACGCGCCAGGCCGAGTCGAACCACCTGGATGGCGTCTGGTTCACGTCCGCAGGAACTCGGCGGTGAACTCGGCGATCCGCCCGTAGATGCGTGTCAGATCATGCGGCGAGGCGAGGAACACGACGCGGAAGAAGCCGTCCACCGGGCGCGTGCCGAACCCGGATCCGTACACACACAGCACGCCGGTTGCGCGCAGCAGGCCCACGATGAACTGCTCGTCGGTTGTGTCGGGCGGCAATGAGACCTTCGGCATCGCGTAGAACGCCCCCGTTGGTGCGACGCACGACATGCCGGGGATCGCGTTGAAGGAGGCAGTGGTCAGCTCCGCGCGCTCGCCGAGCGCCGCGCGAAACACCGCCTGGTGCGAACGGTCGCCCAGCAGCGCCGGCGCGATCGCGTGCTGCGTCGGCCCGTTGCTGCACAGCCGGCCGTCGGCCAGCTTCTTGATCGCGGCCAGCAGGTCGTCGAGCCGAGGACTGCGGCCCACGGCAAGCCAGCCGGTCCGCCAGCCAGGGGCCAGATACGCCTTGGAGAGGCTGGAGAAGGCGACGATGGGACCGTCGGGATCGAGGCTGCCAAGCGGCGGCACCGCGCCGTCGTACGCGAGATCGCCGTACACCTCGTCGGCAAGGATCACCAGTCCGTGGCGATCGGCCACCTGCAGCAACTGCCGCCGCAGGCCTTCAGGGTAGACAGCGCCCGTGGGATTGTTGGGGTCGATCACCACCAGCGCCCGCGTGCGCGGCGTGATCAGACTCTCCAGGTGGTCGACGTCGGGCAGCCAGCCGCGCGACGGGTCCGTCCGATAGTAGGCGGCGTCGGCGCCAATCTTTGCGAGCACCGCCGTGTAGAGCGGGTAGGTGGGCATCGGCACCAGCACGCCGTCGCCCGGGTTGGCCAGAGCCGTCAACGCCAGCTCGATGCCTTCAGACGTCCCCGCCGTGACGAGCACCCGATCGGGATCGACCGGAAAGCCACGCTGGCTCCACTCGGTGGCGACCGCCTCGCGCGCAGGGGCGATGCCGGGCGAAGGCACGTAGTTGTTGGCGCCGTCGATCATGGCCTTGGCAACCACCTCCACCAATGCCGGCGGGGTCTTGAACCCGAAGGGAATAGGGTCGCCGATGTTCAGGTAGTCGACCTTGAGCCCCTTGCGTTCCACGGCCTTGGCCTCAACCACGATGTTTCTGATGGCGTAGGTGAAGTTGTGAACCCGGGTGGCGACCGGGATGCTGGTGGTGCTGGACATGAGGGCATATTACCTGACCCTCCCGGGCTCGGCCGCGGGTAAGTATTTCTTACACTCAGGCACATGTCCGGTGTAGAACTTACGGGAAAACGGCCGTCTCAGCCGGACAAGGCTATAGAAATTGCCAGCAAAACCGAGAAATATCTCGATCCCGGACCTGGCAAGGGGCTTGATGATGTCAGTAGACGTGAAGCCGAGTTCGACGACTCTTCGGATGGGGGCGGCCCTG
>JAENWD010000292.1 GCA_016650245.1 Vicinamibacteria bacterium | reverse complement strand
GGCATCCGTTGGATCCTGGGCCTGGAGTAGATTTTCACGATTGCGGAGACGTGCGCCAACCACAGAGACACGGAGAACACAGAGGACGCACAGGGATCTGCTTGTACTTGTTCTCTGTGTGGTCTCGGTGTTCTCCGTGTCTCCGTGGTTGGCGTACGTCGTCACCGCGCCCGACCTGACACGGTTCGAGTTCACCCAGCCCCACATGGGGACGACGGCCCGCGTCGTCCTGTACGAGCCCACTCAGCACGACGCGGAGCGGGCGGCCGCGGCGGCTTTCGCGCGGATCGCCGCGCTCGACGCCACGCTGAGCGACTATCGCGCTGACAGTGAGATCAGTCGTCTCACGCGCAACGCGGTGGGCCGACCCGTCGCCGTCAGCCGCGATCTCTTCTGCGTGCTCGATGCGGCCCAGGGCATGGCGGTGCGCACAGGCGGCGCCTTCGACATCGCCGTAGGCCCGCTATCGCAGCTCTGGCGCCGGGCGCGCCGGCAGATCGAGTTGCCATCGCCCACAGAGCTCGCCGTCGCTCGCGGGCTCAGCCAGCACACGCTGCTCACCCTCGATCCGAAGGCCCAAACGGCGTCTGTGGCCAGAGCCGGCATGCGTCTGGACGCCGGCGGCATTGCCAAGGGGTTTGCCGCCGACGAGGCGCTCGTCGTGCTGCGTGGCCTGGGCGTGAATCAGGCGCTGGTCGCCATCGGCGGCGACCTGGCCCTTGGCGACGCGCCACCGGATCACACGGGTTGGCGGGTGGCCCTGGCGGGCCTGCGACCATCAGCCACGGCGCCGGCAAGCCCGATCCTCGCCCATAACGTCGGCATCTCGACATCCGGCGATGCCGAGCAGTGGGTGGAGATTTCCGGCCAACGCTACTCCCATATCGTCGATCCCAATACCGGGCTCGGATTGACCGGGCATCAGTCGGTCACCGTGGTTGCCGGGGACGCGATGACTTCGGATATGCTGGCGACCGCGGTGAACGTTCTGGGTCCCGACGACGGGATGGCGCTGGTCGATGGCACGCCTGGTGTCGCCGCGCTGGTCGGCACGATTTCACACGGACAGGAGTCATGGCGCCGCTCCCGCGCCTGGCGCTGGTAGCAATTCGTGGCGGCGGGGCTTCAGCCCCGCAATCCGCATGGAGTCGCACTCATGACGCGCAACCTTTTCATCGCCGCCATCGCGCTGGCCATGGCCGCCTCGCTTCACGCCGCAGACACACCCAACACGCTCACGAATCAGGAACGAGCCGACGGCTGGAAACTGCTGTTCGATGGAACCACCACCACGGGCTGGCGCGGCTACAAGAAAGACGTCGTGCCTGCGGGTTGGCAGATCGTCGACGGCGCCATCACCCTCACTGGCGCACGCGTCGGCGATCTCATCACGCTCGACGAGTACGAGAGCTTCGAGTTCGCCTTCGAATGGAAGATCTCAAAGAACGGCAACAGCGGCGTCTTCTACCTCGTGCAGGAAAGGCCCGAGCTTCAGAACACCTACAACTCGGGACCCGAGTATCAAGTGCTCGACAACGAGGGGCATCCCGACGCCAAGAATGGCCCGGACCGTTTCGCCGGCGCCAACTACGCACTGCAGGCACCGACCAAGTCAGCCACCCGGCCCGTCGGCGAATGGAACCAGAGCCGCATCGTCAAGAACGGCGCGCACGTCGAGCACTGGCTCAACGGCGAGAAGGTCGTGGAGTACCAACTGTGGAGCGACGCCTGGAAGGCGCAGGTCGCCAAGAGCAAGTTCAACGCGATGCCGGCCTATGCGACCGCCAAGAAGGGGCACCTCGCGCTACAGGACCACGGCAACCCGGTGTCGTTCCGTTCGCTGAAGATCAAGGTGTTGCCCTCGAGCAAGGGCACGAACTAGGACCCCTCATGAACTCAACGACGCGCCTCAAGCTGTCCGTGATGATGTTCCTCCAGTACTTCGTCTGGGGGACCTGGTACGTCACGATGGGCACCTACCTGCTGCAGACGCTGCAGTTCTCCGGGCAGCAGAGTGGCCTGGCGTACGGCACCACGGCGCTGGCGGCGATGGTCTCGCCGTTTTTCGTCGGGATGATCGCAGACCGCTTCTTCGCGACCGAAAAGATCCTCGCGACATTGCATCTGGTCGGCGCCGGCCTGCTGCTTTACGTCTCGACGCTCACCGAGTTCGGGTCGTTCTACACGGTCCTGCTCACCTACACGCTCTGCTTCATGCCGACGTTGGCGCTCACTAACTCGCTGTCGTTCCACCAGATGAAGGACCCAGGCAAGGAATTCCCTGGCATCCGTGTTCTTGGCACCATTGGGTGGATCGTCGCGGGCGTGGCCATCAGCACGCTGGGCGCCGAAGCCGTAGCACTCCAGTTCCGGGTGGGGGCGGTGGCGTCCGCGGTGCTCGGCCTGTTCTGCTTCACGCTGCCGCACACGCCGCCGGCCAAGCTGGGTCACAAGGTGCAACTGCGCGACATCGTGGGCCTGGACGCACTGCAGTTGATGAAGGAGAAGTCCTTCGCGATCTTCGTGCTCGGATCGTTCCTGGTGTGCATCCCGTTGCAGTTCTACTACGCGTTCACCAACCCGTTCCTGAACGAGCTGGGCATGACCAACACGGCGGGCATCCAGAGCCTCGGACAGGTCTCGGAGATCGCCTTCATGCTCGTCATGCCGTTGTTTTTCGTGCGGCTCGGCGTGAAGAACATGCTGCTGGTCGGCATGGCGGCCTGGGCGGCGCGCTACGTGCTGTTCGCATTCGGCGACACAGGGCCTGGGCTCTGGATGCTCTATGCCGGCATCCTGCTGCACGGCATCTGCTACGACTTCTTCTTCGTCACCGGCCAGATCTACGTGGACAAGAAGGCGCCGATCCAGACTCGTGCGGCCGCGCAGGGTTTCATCGCGTTTGTGACGCTGGGCGTGGGCATGTTCATCGGCTCGTACCTGTCGGGCATCATCGTGGACGCCTACAAGACGCCCGCAGGTCATGACTGGTACAGTGTGTGGCTCATCCCGGCGGCGATGGCGCTCGGCGTGCTGGTGCTGTTTGCGATCTTCTTCAACTACCGGGAAGAGCGGAAGGCTGAGAGGGCCTGACCTGTGAACCGACGACGATTCCTTACCACTTCGTTCTCCGCCGCCGGCGCCAGCGCCCTGGCGGCCCAGGCTGGCGCGCAGACGCCGGCGAAGGCCGCGGCCGAGTACTACGAGCTGCGGCAGTACCACCTGCGCGTGACGATGAGGCAGCGTTTCTCCGACCACTTCAAGGACGAGGCGCTGCCGGCGTACAACCGCGCGGGCATCGGTCCGATTGGCGTCTTTACGGTGGCCGTCGGGCCTGACAGCCCGACGTTCTGGGTGCTGCTGCCGCACAAGAGCATCCAATCGGTCGCCGTGGTCGATGCCAGGCTCCAGGCTGACGCGCAGTACAGGATGCCTTTTCTGCGGCTGCCCTCGACCGACCCGGGCTACGTCCGCATCGACTCGCAGTTGATGGTGGCCTTCGATGGGATTCCGGTGCTCGAGAAGCCATCGGGCGCCCTGGCGGGACCGTCGCGCGTCTTCGAGTTGCGCACCTACGAGAGCCACAACAAGGCGGCGCACCGCAAGAAGACCGAGATGTTCAACAAGGGCGAGATCGACATCTTTCGCCGCACGGGCCTTCAGCCGGTATTCTTCGGCTCAAACATCATCGGCACGCGGTTGCCGAGCCTGACCTACCTGCTGGTGTTCGAGGACATGGCCGCGCGGGAGAAGAACTGGCCGCAGTTCGTGAATCACCCGGACTGGAAGACGCTTGTGGCGATGCCAGGGTACTCGGACGCCGAGATTGTGTCGAACACTCACTCGTTCATCTTGAGACCGACGGGATATTCGCAGATCTAGGTCTGAGGAGGACGGGGACCTCGCCTCGAGCCTCCGGAGGCCGGGGGGCTAGCCTCGGGCGTCCGGACTGAAGCGAGCTTCGAGCCTGTCCAGTCGCTCGAGCAATTCGCGGTGCCGGAGTTCCTCGGGCAGCGGCGTTCCACGTTCGAACCAGATCGCGCCGCCTGGCTCGATGGCGACGGTCTTGACCTCGGCCAGCGAGTCCACGCCTTGCTTGTGGGCAGCGGTCGTCAGTTCAAGCATGGTCATCAGCTCCCTGCGTAGCGCGTCGTCGACCACCCGTCCCTGGTCCATCAGCTTGGTCTCGCCCCCTTCGACCAGCATCTCGAGCCTCGGGTAGTTGTACAGCAGGCGCACCATGGCGCCGTTGGCGAGTAACAGCACGGCGGCCCCCACGATGCCGCCGACGACGCTGTTGTCGTTTCCGATGATCGCGTTCTGGACCGCATTGGACAGAATCAGGATCAGGACCAGGTCGAAGGGGTTGAGCTGTGCCAGAAGCCGCTTGCCCGCAAAGCGGAAGGCAACCAGGAGGAAGCAGTACACCACGAGTGCTCGCGCGACCTTCTCGAGTAGCGGCACGCCCATTGAAAACATGTCGGTCATCATCGTGTTCGACTCCTGAAGCACCTAAGATACCCGCATGCCCTCTTCGCTGCGCGCTGTCCTGCTGGCGCTGTCGACGGCTGCCTTGCTCATCTCGCCTGGCGGCATGCCGAATCTCGAGGCCCAGTCAATCAACCCGCGGCTGCTTGCGCAGCGGTGGCAGGCACAATGGATTCGGACTCCCGGCGGCAGCGGCCCCGGCGTCTACCTCTTCCGCCGGAGGTTCGAGCTAACCACGGCGCCGGCTCGGTTCGTCGTGCACGCCAGCGCGGACCAGCGGTACGAGCTGTTCGTCAACGGCCGCCGTTTGGCGACAGGGCCCGCCCGCGGCGACCTCAATCACTGGCGGTTCGAGACGCTGGACCTCGCCCCGGCGCTCAAGGCGGGACCCAACCTCGTCGCGGCCATCGTGTGGAACTTCGGCGATCAGGCGCCGATGGCCCAGGTGAGCGACCAGACCGGCTTTGTCCTCCAGGGCGACGGCGAGAGCGAATCCGTCGTCAACACCGGCAAGACGTGGAAGACAGCCGTCGAGCCAGGATGGACGCTCCTGCCGATTGATCGGCCGTCGATCTTCTACGAGTATTTCGTCGCCGGCCCTGGCGAGCAGATCGATGGCGTGAAGCGCTTGTGGGGATGGGAGCGCGGCGACTTCGACGATGCGGCGTGGACAGCGGCGGATCCAGTGGGCGTGGCGGCACCGCGGGCAATCCGCGACACGCCGTCGCGATGGTTCCTTGTCCCACGCGGCATCCCGCTGATGGAAGACACGCCCGAGCGCCTGGACCGACTCGTGCGTGCGCAGGGCGGTGAGTTCGTGACGGGCGTGCTGAAGGGAGACGATGCGTGGACGGTGCCCGCGAGGTCGAAGGTCACCGCGCTGTTCGATCGAGCCCTGCTGACGACGGCGTATCCGGAAGTAGTGGTCAGCGGCGGACGAGGCTCGCGCCTCACGCTCACCTACGCAGAAGCGCTGCGGGAGAAGGGAGCCGAAGGCAAGAAGGGCGACAAAGGCAATCGAAGCCAGACCGACGGCAAGGTCATCACTGGCCTGAAGGACGTCTTCCTGCCCGATGGCGGCACTGGGCGCGTCTTCACGACGCTGTGGTGGCGCACCTACCGCTATGTCGAGATCGTCGTCGAGACTGCCGAGGAGCCAGTGACCATTACCGACATCCGCGGCCGGTTCACCGCATATCCCGCCGAGTTGAAGGCGAAGTTCGCGTCGGCCGATCCCGCCCTGCGCACGATCTTTGACGTGGGCTGGCGCACGGTGCGGCTGTGCTCGCACGAGACCTACATGGACACGCCGTACTGGGAACAGTTGCAGTACGTCGGCGACACCCGGATCCAGGCCCTGGTGACGCTCTACCTGTCGGGTGACGATCGGCTGGTGCGCAACGCCATCCAGCAGTTCGACGAGTCGCGGATTCCCGATGGCATCACGCAGAGTCGGTACCCGACGGAACTTCCACAGTTCATCCCGCCGTTCTCCCTGTTCTGGATCGGCATGCAACACGACCTGTGGTGGTACGGTGGCGACAGGCCGTTCGCCAGAACATACCTGAAGGGCAACCGCGCGGTGCTCGACTGGTTCGACGCGCGGCTTGCGCCGTCGGGTGTACTCGGCAGGCTCGAATGGTGGAACTACGCCGACTGGATCGACGGCTGGCCGCACGGCGAGCCGCCCTTTGTCGACGGAGGCGAGAGCGTGATCCTGAGCCTGCAGCTCGCGCTGGCGCTGCGCGAGGCCGCCGATCTCGAGGAGGCCGTCGGCACTCTCGCCGTGGCCGCGCAGTATCGGGCGCGGGCCGACCGCCTGGTGGCGGCCGTTCGCAAGACGTCGTGGGATGCGAGTCGGGGTCTGGTTGCGGACACACCGGCCAGGACCAGCTACTCGCAGCACGCGAACCTGCTGGCCGTGCTCGCCGATGTCGTGCCCGCCGCCGCCCAGCAAACCCTGATGCGCAAGGTGCTCGAGGACGGCACGTTGACCCAGGCGACGTACTACTTCAAGTTCTACCTCTTCAGGGCGCTCACGAAGGCCGGCCTGGCCGAGCGCTATCTGGACCAACTCGCACCGTGGCGCACCATGCTCGACCTGGGGCTGACGACCTGGGCCGAGAAGCCAGACCCGACGCGGTCGGACAGCCACGCGTGGAGCGCGCATCCCAGCCTCGATCTGCTGACGACCGTCGCAGGAATCGCACCTGCGGAACCAGGTTTTGGACGTGTGCGGCTGCGGCCCGCGCTGGGGACCCTGACTTCGCTCGACGCGGCGGTGCCGACGCCGAAGGGCGAAGTCGCCGTGAGTTACAGGCGTGAAGGCGCGATGCTCACGGCCGAGGTGTCGCTGCCTGCGGGCGTCACTGGCACGATCAACTGGGGCGGCCGCTCCGCGACGCTGGCGTCGGGTACGCAGACGGTGCGATTGAAATAGACAACCTTGCTCGTCAATCACAGAGTCACGTTGACACAGAGACGCACGGAGGTTTCTTTGGGACGCCCAAAAAAAGATTCTTCTCTGTGCGTCTTCGTGTCTTCGTGTCTCTGTGATTGACGAGTGTCACGCGAGCAGGCGTGTGGCGAGCGCTTCGTAGGTTTCAATCGCTTCTTCCAGTTCACCGATCCCCACGTGCTCGTCGTCTGTGTGCGCGAGCAGCACCGACCCGGGACCCACCAGGAGCGGCTGCCCCCAGCGGTCCAGAAAAGGGATGTCGGTGGTGAACGGAAACGAGGCCACCTCGAAGCCGTCGAGCGTAGTGAGGTGGATAGCCGGCACGTCGAGCACGGGGGTGGTGTGCACGAGGTCCCGGATGGCGGCGAGTGCGGGCTCGAGTTCGGCGAGCGGCCCGACCGTGCGGAACATCACCTCGGCCTCGGCGTGCGGCGAGACGACGTTGGGCGCGATGCCGCCCGAGATGAGGCCAACCGTGTAGTGCGTGCGGCCCAGCAGCGGATCGTCCGGTAGCGCCTGCTCGCGAAGCCGCACGAGCGCATCGACCAGTTTGTCGATCGCCGACTCTCCCAGGTCGGGCCTCGAGGAGTGCGCCGCCCGCCCCGTTGCCGACAGCTTCACGCGCAGGATCCCGCGCGTCGCCGTGGCAAGCCGCCCGTCGGTTGGCTCGCCGTTGACAAGGTACCGGCACCCATCGGCGAGTTGATGGCCGTTGGCCTTCCTGGCGCCGTCGCTTCCTCGTTCCTCGCCCACCACGAACACGAGCCCCACGCGCCGCTCCCCAACGGCGCGCAGGCGCTCGGCGGCGAGTACCTGCGCGGCCAGCGTGCCCTTGGCGTCACAGGACCCACGGCCGTACAGCAAGTCGCCTTCGACGCGGCTGGTGACAAACGGCGGCACGCAGTCGAAGTGCGTGGACAGCACCACCTCGGGCCGATCGAGCCAGGCGATCACATTGACGCGACCGCCCGAGACCTCTTGCTCGTCGACGGTCCATCCCAGGTAGCGCAGGTACGCTGCCAGCCAGCGCCCGCAATCGCCCTCGCGCCCTGTTGTCGAGTCGATGTCGATTAGCGTGCGTGCCAGAGGAACAAGACCTAGCGGATCCACCGTTCGAGCTCCGTCCGAGTGTCGGTCTTGTCATCGCGGTACTTCACGATGACCGGCGTGGCCAGCGACAGCCCCCAGTCCTTGCCGGCGCCCACTGTCACCGCACGCGCGCCGGGCACGACGACGGCACCTTCAGGGATCACGATGGGCAGGCCATCGGCGGGCTTGAGAATGCGGCCGTTTGGCAGGTCATAGATCGGCGTCGAGCCGGTGAGCACCGTGCCGGCGCCAATGACCGCGCGGCGCTTGACGACGGCCCCCTCGTAGATGCCGGTATTGCCGCCGACCAGCACGTCGTCTTCGATAATGACCGGCAGTGCACCCACCGGTTCGATCACGCCGCCAATCTGCGCGCCGGCGCTGATGTGGACCTTCGACCCGATCTGCGCGCACGAGCCGACCAGCGCGTGGCTGTCGACGAGCGTGCACTCGCCGACGTACGCGCCGATGTTGATGTACATCGGCGGCATGCAGATCACGCCGCGGCCGATGAAGGCGCCTTCCCGCACCGCAGATCCGCCTGGCACCAGGCGGACCTGTCGGTCGAGCGCGAGCGTCTTGATCGGCATCGTGTCCTTGTCGAAGAACGGCCATTTCCCGTGATCCATCGAGACGTCCACGAGGCGTCCGAACCGGAACCCTAGCAGGATTCCCTTCTTCACCCATGCGTTCACGCGCCACCCGGTGGGCGAGTCGGCGTCGGGCTCGGCCGCGCGCACCGATCCGTCGCCGAGCGCGTCGCGCAGGCGCACAAACGCGGCACGTGCCATCAGGGCCTCGGCTCGGTCGCCCTGGTCGAAAAGCTGTTCGATGTCGGTTTGAAGTTCGGACATGGCTCTTGACTACGGACTACGGACTTCAGGCTACGGGCGTCAGGCCGGCATCCAGGAGCGTCTGGCGAATCTTCTGTCTGCTCGCCTCCGACGGCGGCACCATGGGCAGACGATACACCGCTTCGCACAGCCCCAGCATCGCCAGCGCCGCCTTGACGGGAATCGGGTTGGACTCGATGAAGTTCACCAGCATCAGCGGCAGCAGCGCCCGGTGCTCGGCGCGGGCGGCGGCGAAATCACCTGCGAGCGCGGCATTCACCAGCCGGACCATCCGGTCGGGGACGATGTTGGACGCGACCGAGATCACGCCGCGGCCGCCGACCGCCATCAGCGGCAACGCCAGCGCGTCGTCGCCGCACAGCACCGAGAAGTCGTCGGGGACGGCGCGGCAGACCTCGCACATCTGCTGCATGTTGCCCGAGGCTTCCTTGACCCCCACGATGTTGGGGATCTCAGCCAGGCGCAGGAGCGTCCGCGGCTCGACGTTGCAGCCGGTTCGGCCGGGCACGTTGTAGACGATGATGGGCAGCGACGTCTTCGCGGCAATCGCGCGGTAGTGCTGGTAGAGGCCCTCCTGCGTGGGCTTGTTGTAGTACGGCGTGACCGACAGCAGCCCCTGGACACCGAGCGTCTCGGTGGCGTGCGCCAGTTCGGCCACCTCGGCGGTGTCGTAGCCGCCGACCCCGGCGAGCACGGGGATTTTGCCCGCGCAGACCTCCACGGTGACGCGGACCACGGCGTCGCGCTCGCCGCGCGACAGCGTTGGCGTCTCGCCCGTCGTGCCGCATGGCACGACGAAGTGGACGCCGCCCCGAACCTGCCGCTCCACCAACGCAGCAAGCGCCCGCTCGTCCACAGCGC
>JAENWD010000291.1 GCA_016650245.1 Vicinamibacteria bacterium | reverse complement strand
CCGCTGCACTCGCCATGCTTTTCCCCGACAAGGGCAAGTTCGCGCGGGAAGAGCAGCGGCGCTTCGAGCTGCTCGTCGCGCACTGGGATGTGCCGTTGAACGTCGTGGACATGGGGACGAGGAAATGACGCGGGAATGCTGACGACTCTCGGGTGGACGTCCGCTCTCCAAACCGTCTTCACGCCGTACGCCGCCGACGGGCTGGTCCCGGCGCGCGTGTCGGTGGCGTACGGCGCGACCTTCCGCGTCGTGACCCAGGACGGGGAGTACCTGGCGGACTCGACCGGGCGCATGCGGCACGAGGCGCAGGGGCGCCGCGATCTGCCGGCGGTGGGCGACTGGGTGGCCGTCAAGCCATCGACGACGGCCGGGGGGCGCGCAACGATTCAGGCGATTCTTCCTCGCAAGAGCGTGTTCTCGCGCAAGGCAGCCGGCACCGACACGACCGAGCAGATCCTGGCGACCAACGTCGACACGGCGTTCCTGATGACGGCCTTCGACCAGGACCTCAATCTACGCCGGATCGAGCGCTACCTCGCCATGACGTGGGAAAGCGGCGCGATGCCCGTGATCCTGATCAACAAGACCGACCTGTCCGATCAGGTTGATACGCTCTCCGCCGACGTCGGCGGCATCGCCCTCGGCGTGCCGGTCCATGCCATCAGCGCCAAACACAGCAACGGGCTCGACGCGCTGGCGTCGTACCTGGTGCCGGGCCACACGCTGGTCGTGCTCGGGTCGTCGGGCGTGGGCAAGTCCACGCTGATCAACCGCCTGGTCGGGTCCGAGCGGCTTCACACTCAGGAGGTCCGCGACTCCGATCATCGCGGGCGTCACACCACCACGCATCGCGAGCTGATCGTGTTGCCCGGCGGCGCGTTGCTCATCGACACGCCCGGCATGCGCGAGCTCCAGCTCTGGAGTGCGGACGCCGGCGTGAAAGAGGCCTTCGACGACGTCTCCGCGATCGCCGCCGAGTGCTTCTTCGCGGACTGCCAGCACGGCCGCGAGCCTCGCTGTGCGGTCAAACGAGCAGTGGAGGACGGCCGTCTGCCGGCCGAACGCCTTGGAAGCTTTCACAAGTTGCGTGCCGAGCAGGAGGCGCTCACTGCGCGTCAGGACGTCATGGCCCAGCAGGTTAGGAAGAAGCGCGACAAGATCGGCGCCCGCGCCGGTCGCGCCATTACCCGCATGAAAGGCCGTGCGTGACGCGCGTCAAACTGCTCGTCACCTGCCTCATCGACACCGTCTACCCACAGGTCGGCTTCTCCACGGTGGCGCTGCTCGAACGCCTGGGCGTGACCGTGGACGTGCCGCCGAATCAGACGTGTTGCGGCCAGCCCGCCTTCAACTCCGGCTCGTGGGACGACGCCCGCGCGATGGCTCGACACCTCATCGACGTCTTCGGCGACGACGACGTGCCTGTGGTGGTGCCGTCGGGCTCGTGCGGCGACATGGTGATCCACCAGGCGCCGCACTTGCTGAAGGACGACTCGCAGTACGGCCCACGCGCTGCTGCGTTGGCCGCACGCACGTACGAGCTCACACAGTTCATCGTCGACGTGCTTGGGGTCACCGACGTCGGCGCGCGGTCCGGCGATCGGCTCACCTATCATCCCGCCTGTCACGGCTTGCGTGGGCTGGGCGTGGCGCGTCAGCCGCTGGCGTTGCTCGAGAGAGTCGAGGGCCCGCCGCGGTGTCCGCTGCCAGAGGCAGAGACATGCTGTGGCTTCGGCGGCCTGTTTGCGGTGAAGCTGAGCGAGGTGTCGGGGAGCCTCCTCGATCGCAAGATCGCGAACATCGAGGCCAGCGGCGCCGACACGCTGGTGGCCACCGACGTCAGTTGCCTGATGCACATTGCCGGCGGCCTCCATCGGAAGGGAAGCGCCGTGAAGGTGAAGCACCTGGCCGAGGTACTGGCGGAGGGGCGGTCACAGTGAGTACCTCTCCGGCGACCTTCTACGAACGCGTGGACAAGGCCATCGGCAATCCGGCGCTCCAGGCTGCCGTCCGCAATGCGACGTCTCGCATGTCGTCGGGGCGTGACGCGGCGATTGCGGCGTTTCCCGAGATGGACGTCATGCGCGACCATGCGCGCGCCATCCGCGCGCACACCATCGCGCGGCTCGACCACTACCTTCGCGAGTTCGAGGCCAGCGTGCAGCGTCGCGGCGGCCACGTGCACTGGGCCGCCACTTCCGAAGAGGCCGTGGCCATCGTCGTCGACATTGCCCGCCAGCACGGCGTCAAGACGGTCGTGAAGGGCAAGTCGATGGTCAGCGAGGAGATCGAGCTCAACCCCGGTCTTGCCCTCGCCGGCGTCGAGGTGCTCGAAACCGACCTGGGCGAGTACATCGTGCAGCTCGACGACGATCACCCGTCGCACATCGTGATGCCGATCATCCACAAGAGCCGTCACGATGTCGCTCGGCTCTTCCGCGCCAAGCTGCAGGCCACCGACGACGAGGTGGCCGATGCTCCGCGCATGGCGGCGCTGGCGCGGCGCGTGCTGCGCAAGGGCTTCCTGCAGGCCGACATGGGCATCTCGGGCGGCAACTTCGGTGTCGCCGCCACCGGCAGCGTCTGCATCACGACCAATGAGGGCAACGGGCGGATGACCACCTCGCTTCCGCGCGTGCACGTGGCGCTGATGGGCATCGAGCGTATCGTGCCCACGCTGGATGACCTCGGCGTGATGCTGCAGGTGCTGGGCCGCAGCGCGACGGGGCAGAAGCTGACGGTCTACTCGAATGTCATGAGCGGCCCGCGTCGGCACGATCGAAACGGTGGGCGAGAGGGAGAGTCCGACGGCCCTGAGCACTTCCACGTCGTCCTGGTGGACAACGGCCGCAGCGCGATCGTCGGCTCAGAACTCGCCGAGATCCTGTATTGCATCCGCTGCGGCGCGTGCCTCAACAGCTGCCCCGTCTACCAGCAGATAGGCGGCCATGCCTATGGCAGCATCTATCCCGGCCCGGTCGGCGCGGTACTGATGCCGGCGCTGCAAGGGCTGCACACGTGGCGCGACCTGCCGCAGGCCAGCAGCCTGTGCGGCGCGTGCCGCGAGGTCTGCCCGGTCCGCATCGACATCCCGCGCATGCTGCTCGAGCTTCGCGACAAGACGACGGAGTTGGGGCTGACGCCGATCTGGGTGACGTTCGGGCTCACCGTGTTTCGCCAGATCGCGACCCGGCCGGCGCTGTTCCGGCGCGCGCAGGCGCTGGCCAGCTGGGCGACGCGGCGGCTGGCTACCGACGGGTGGATCAAGTCGCTGCCGGGCCACATGGCACGCTGGTCGAAGAAGCGCGATTTCCCCGCGTTTGCGCCGAAGACGTTCCAGCAGCTATGGGAGGGGCGCAAGCGATGACCGACAGCCGCGACAACGTGCTGGCCGCCGTCGCCCGCGGCGTTCGCGTCGGCTCGCTGCCGCCAGGCGCGAGCCTCGAGCATCCCGGCGCGCCGCCGCCGCTCATCCGCCCGTCGGACCGCGAGGGGATGATCGCCAGCTTCACGCGCGAGCTGGAGAAACTGATGGGCACGGTCCATCGCGTCGCCGACGACGCCCAGGCCCAAACGCGTGTGCTCGAGCTGCTCGACGCACGCGGTGCCCGCCGCGTGCTGGCATGGGACGACGAGTGGCTGCGGCCCGCGGGCCTTGGCCAAGTGCTGCGCACCGCCGGCGTCGTGACCGAGTCGTGCTGGCTGCCGCAGGAGGGCGCCGATCGCACTGCGCGGCTCAAGGCGCTCGACGACGTTGTCGTCGGGATCACGGGGGCACACGGCGCGCTGGCCGACACCGGGAGCGTGGTCGTGGTCAGCGGCCCTGGGCGCGGGCGCATCGCGTCGCTGCTGCCGCCGGTCCATGTTGCCGTGATTGGCGCCGACCAGTTGTCGCCGACGCTGGCCGCGTTTCTCTCTGCCAATCCGGGTGTTGCCGACGTGGGCAGCAACGTCGTCGCGATCACCGGTCCGTCCCGCACGGGCGACATCGAGGGCACGCTCGTTCTCGGCGTCCACGGCCCCGGCGACCTCCACGTCATCGTCATCGGCTGACGACGAGATCTTCGCCGCCATCTGGCACCCGCGTTGTTCCCGGGTATGATTCGGCGCGATGCCCTGGCCGCAGACCTATGCCCCCCTCGGCAGTTTGCTTTCCACACTGCTGGCCGCGCTGCCCGTCGTCGTGCTGCTCGGGGGCCTTGCGGTCTTCCGTTGGCCGGCGCATCTTGCGGCACTCGCTGGACTGGCCGCCGCGCTGGTGGTGGCGATTGGGCCGTTCGGGATGCCGGCGCCGATGGCGTGTGCCAGCGCCGGGTACGGCGCGGCGTACGGCCTGCTGCCTATCGGCTGGATCGTCGTCAACGTCATCTTTCTCTACCAGCTCACGAGCGAGCGCGGATTGTTCGACGTCCTGAGGCACAGCATCACGACGGTGACCGAAGACCGTCGCCTGCAGTTGCTGGTGGTGGCGTTTTGTTTCGGAGCGTTCTTCGAGGGCGCGTCGGGATTCGGCACTCCCGTGGCGGTGACCGGCGCAATTCTGATCGGGCTGGGCTTTTCGCCGCTGGCGGCGTCGGGGTTGTCGCTGATCGCCAATACCGCGCCGGTGGCGTTTGGCGCGCTGGGCACGCCGATCATCGCGCTGCAGAGCGTCACGGGACTCGACCTGTTTCAATTGAGCGGGATGGTGGGACGGCAACTCCCGGTCTTCTCGGTCCTCGTGCCGTTCTGGCTCGTCTGCGCGTTTGCCGGCTGGCGGGGCATGCTCGAGGTGTGGCCCGCGATCCTGGTGGCCGGGCTGGGCTTTGCCGTACCGCAGTTCCTGGTCTCGAACTACCACGGCCCGTGGCTGGTGGACGTCATCGCGGCGGTCGTGTCGCTGGCGCTGGTCGCGTTGTTTCTGCGAGTCTGGCACCCGGCGCGTATCTGGACGTCGGCCGGAGGCGTGGGGGGTGACGTGGGGCCTGGCCCCTCTGGCACCGATGTTGTGCCAAAGGGGCCAGACCCCACGCTGATTTCGACGGCTCACGTCTGGCGCGCATGGACGCCGTGGATCATCCTCAGCGTCGTCGTCTTCGCCTGGGGGCTGCCGAGCGTGAAGACGTGGCTGGATTCGCTTTCGGTGATTCGCATTCCGGTTCCTTACCTGCACCAGGCCGTCCTGCGCGTTCCACCGGTCGTGCCGGCCGCGAACCCTGAAGCGGCGATCTACGCGATCAACTGGCTATCGGCCACCGGCAGCGGCATCTTCGTGGCGGCCTTGCTGGCCGGCGTGGCCATGGGCTCGTCGTTTGGCGAGATGGCGCGCGTGTACTGGCGCACGCTGCGGCTGGTGCGGCTGTCGCTGGTCACGATCAGCGCGATGATGGCGGTGGGGTTCACGACGCGATATGCAGGACTGGACGCGACGCTCGGCCTGGCCTTCGCGCAGACCGGCTTCCTCTATCCGTTCTTCGGGACCATGCTGGGGTGGCTGGGCGTCGCGTTGACCGGGTCGGACACCTCGTCGAACGTGCTGTTTGGCAGCCTGCAGAAGATCACGGCGGAGCAACTCGGCCTCAACCCCGTACTGATGGCGGCCGCCAACTCTTCCGGCGGCGTCATGGGCAAGATGATCGACGCGCAGAGCATCGTCGTCGCCAGCACCGCCACTCGGTGGTATGGCCACGAGGGCGAGATCCTGAGGTACGTGTTCTTCCACAGCCTCGTGCTCGCGTGCCTAGTTGGGCTGCTGGTGATGCTGCAGGCGTACGTGCCGCCGTTCACCAGTCTCGTGCACTGAACGGGCGGTTCGGGTTTGGTCTGGTTCGGTGCCGTCAAGGACGCGGCGAGGGCGGCCAGCCTGTCGCGGCCGGCCACGTGTCACAGCCTGCGACACTCCTTTGCGACCGACCTGCTCGAGGCGGGCTACGACATCCGGACCATCCAGGAACTGCTGGGGCACCGCGACGTGAGCACGACGATGATCTACACGCACGTGCTCAACCAGGGCGCGCGTGGGGTGCGGAGTCCGCTTGACCTTGGCGGCGGCATGCGGAGCTGGCGTACCGGGCGGGAGTGAGTCGTGCTATCGCGCGAGCGTCGCCAGTCATATCCAACTATG
>JAENWD010000290.1 GCA_016650245.1 Vicinamibacteria bacterium | reverse complement strand
CTCGAAATCGTCCGCCTGGCGGGCGAGGGCCTGCGCAATAAGGAGATCGGCGAGCGGCTCACCATCACCGAAGGCACGGTGAAGATCCACCTGCACAACATCTACGAGAAGCTCGGCGTGACGGGCCGGCCGCAGTTGATTTACTACGCAACCCGCGAAGGCATCATCTAGGCGGTACCACCTCGGGCTCGACAGCCTTCATCGTGCGGTAAAGAAAGGCTTTAGCTGGTTCGAAAAAATACTTCACGGGCCTATAACCGACGATAGATACGGCAAATTGGAGGAGACCCTATTCTAATTGTGGCCGTGGGACGGCACCGTTGACCGGCGGTGCGACCTCGAAGAGTTTCGTTCCTCGTCGCCTCTCTCCTTGACCGACATGAACCGGCCGGGTGTTGCTCGCCACCCGGCCGGTTCTCTGTACAGCGCTTTTCATACCCACGCCGCACCGAGCACGAAGCACTGTTCTACGTACAAGGGCTTTTGCAGGCTACGGACTACGGGGACAGCGTAACCCAGGTGTTGGCTCTGGCGGATTCGTAGATGGCGGCGACGAGTGCGACGCTCTGGCGTGCATGTCGTCCGCTGCACCGAGGCTCCCGCCCCTGGCGAATCGCGTCGAAGAAGTCTTCGAACAGCCGCTGGTGGCCGCCCGCGTCGGAGACGACAGGCGATGACGCGCTGGCGTTCTGGTCCGCCGTGCCCCCCGCGATCAGGTCGTCGGCGGGCTGTCGCAGATCAGCGGCGACGAGCCGGTCGTGCTCGACGATGACAGTGCCTTCCGTGCCGGTCAGCTCCACGCGACGCCGGTAGCCCGGGTACGCGGCGGTCGTCGCCTCGAGCGTGCCAACCGCCCCGTTTTCGAACTCGAGGATCGCGACGACGGTGTCTTCGACCTCGATCGGGTGGAGCGCGGTGACAGCCCTGGCCGAGACGCTCCGCACCGGCCCAAGGAGCCACAGCAGGAGGTCGGCTGTGTGGATGCCCTGGTTCATCAACGCGCCGCCGCCGTCGAGTGCCGACGTGCCGCGCCAGCGGGACTGGCTGTAGTACTCCGGCGGACGGAACCACTTCACGCGGGCCGAGACCAGCAGGGGGCGTCCGAGTCGTCCGGCCTGCACGGCGTCGTGAAGCCGCATGAGATCGGGCTGCACGTGGTCCTGGAAGAACACGCCAAGCTTCACGCCCGCGGTATCGGCGGCCTCGATGAGCGCATCGGCGCGCTCGACGGTGACGTCAATGGGCTTTTCCACCAGCACGTGCAGACCGCGCTGGCACGCGGCGATGCCCTGCTCGGCATGCAGGCCCGACGGGCTTCCGATGGCCACCAGGTCCATGGGTTGGTGCGAAAGGAAACCCTCGAGGTCCGCGTATGCCGTGGCGCCGTAGGTCGTCGCCAGGCGCTGGGCCCGGGCCGCATTGCCGCCGTGCACGGCCACGATCGAGGCGCCGGCAATCGCGCTGGCCGCGCGTGCGTGCGTGTCGCTGATGCTGCCCGCACCGAGGATGCCGATCTTCACGTGGCGATTCTACCGCCAGCCGTTCGTCGATCCGCAATCTGCAATCTGCAATAAGATCCCTCCCCATGCGCATCACACACATTGGTCCGCTGTCGGTCGCCAAGGTCGCCTTCGTCCTCTACGGGGTCATCGGGCTCATCTTCGGCGCGTGCTTCGCCGTGGTTGCGTTGTTTGGCGCAAGCCTCGGCGTGGCAGCCGGCGAGGAGTCGTCGCTCCTGGGCGCGGTGTTCGGCGTGGGCGCGGTGATTCTCCTGCCCCTGCTCTACGGGGGGCTTGGCGCCGTGATGGGCCTTTTCATGGCGTGGCTGTACAACGTCGTCGCCGGCCTTGTCGGCGGCATCGACGTGCGGACGGAGTAGGCTGGCCTACGGGGTAGACGGGACCGGCGCCCCGGCGGACGGACCCATCGCAGCGGCGATCGCGGATAGCTGCGTCTGCACGCGCCTGGCGTTGGCGGGCCCGCTGCGGAGCAGCACCTTTTCCGCCGGCGACAGTGCCTCGAGCCGCGGATCCGCATACACATATATGCCGCCACGCGCCGTGACGGCGACCGGCCCGTCCGGAATGGGTGTCTCGGACAGCCGTCGCAGGCCGTCGCGCAGCGCGGAGTCGAAGGTGCGTTGACCTTCTCCGAGTTCGCCGTGCGCCTCCTCCAGGCGGGGCGCGAGCGTCCGGTAGACGCGGACGACCGTGGCGGGATCGAGCGCGGCGATGACGTCCGCCATCGCGTCGTATCGCGCGTAGCTGCCGGGCGCGATCGTGGTGCGCCCGGAATGCTCTGCGACCGAAAAGGCGCCGGCGGGCCTCAGCGGCGCCAGAAAGCGCAACGGAAGACGTCCGCCGGCGGCGCCATCGACGAGCGCGGCCATCTGCCGCGCCAGATTTCCGGTAGCCAGCCACTTCGACAACAGCGGCGAGGAGGAGAGCTCGCCGATCAAACGCCTCAGCACGGGGTCCAGCTCGCCCAGCGCTGGCATCCCCGTGGCCGCCGGTGTCGTGCCAGAAGGTGTCGGGAGTGTCGTGGGAGCAGCCGCCATCCGCTCGACGTCGGCCGAGGGGGCAGGTCGAGTGCGTATCCACGCCACGTATCCGGCCACCGCCAGCGCAAGCGCGATGGCCCCGACGACGATCGCGCGTCGGCGACCCGATCGTGGGGGCGGAGTGGCCGACAGTTGGGTGCGCTCGAGGTCGAGGTCGTCGAAAGCCATGTGCGTATCCCCTATTTGAGCGTTCCCACCATGCCGGCACCGTCGAAGAGCCATTTCCCCTCTATCTGTCGCAGGCGCGCCAGGTAGAGCGCGTTGGTGCCGGGGAACATCTCGCCTTCGACATCGAGGTCAGCCGTGTCGCCACGGAGCTCGCCGCCGACGATCTTCAGGCCGCTCTTTGGCAGCCACGCCTGGAGGAGGTCCGACGCCGAGCTGGCGTTCTCTTCGGGCGAGTTGTAGCTCTCGTCGAAGGTCGCTACCGCCGACGGTGCCAGGCCCGCCTTGATGGCCGGCCGCCGTTGCTTTTTCACGGCAGAGAGAAACGCGGCGAGCGCTTTGCCGGGTGCGCCGCCGCCGGCGCCAAGGGGCGTGCCCGCCGGCAGGCGCGTGACCGTCGTGTCAAACGTGAGGTCGACGGTGTAGGTATCGCCGCCCATCGTCTTGACGGGCGCGACGGTGAAGATGCGACCGGCGACGCGCTCTGGAGTGTTCACCGTCAGCGTCGCCTTCAACGAGTCGCCCACCGCGTCCACAAACTGCGTCATCGTCTGGCCGAACGTCGCGTTCATGCTGACGTGGCCGTCGGATGCGACCCAGAGCAGCACGTAGTTGCGGCCGGCGATTACGTCCTGGTTGATGACGTGGGTGTGCGGCTGCAGCGTCGCCACGGCGGCGTCCACGTCGATGGCCGCCTCGCTGAGCACCACCTCGGCGACCTTGTTGCGCGCGTCGCGCGGGTCTCTTGCGACGAACGCGGTCGCTTGCGTCGGTGCGATGGTGCCCGACGCCTTGCCGCCCTTGACCACGAACCGGCCCTTGGCATCACCTGCAAGGGCGGGCGAGGCCGCAGTGACCAACGACGCGACACACACACTCCATCGGATGAGCTTCACGTCGGCGCCTCCAGCGTTGGCAGTAGCATAGCCATCGTATCCACCTTTCGGAAGACTTGCCAGCAACCCTGAAGTGCCGCACTATGCTCAGTCCCGGCGCCAGACGTCAGGAGGAAGCGTCCATTTGGTCCGCCAGCTCCACCGCCGCTGCGAAAACCAGAGTGTGGTGCCGACGACCAGGGACACGCCGTTGCAGAGATGATGCACTAGCTGGCCGGCCAGGACGCCGAGCGCGAACCCGGGCCCGCGATCACTGGCGAAGGCGCGGAGCAGCGGCCAGTTGGCCGCGGTGAACCCTGCCAGCGCGGCCAGCGCCACGAAAAATGCGGTCGGCCGCACCAGCCCGACCAACCCAGCGCCGACCAGCAGATACGCGAGCGCCACCGACGCGCGCTCTGCCCACGAGATGTTGAGATCGTTGGCGATCGCACCGAACTTGAGGAGCGTCTGCGTCCAGGGCACGCCCCGGTCCCGAACGTCGATCACGATGCTGGACAGGAGTGTCCAGCGCTTCAGGTGCGTGCCTCGAATCGCGGAGTCGAGCCGCAGTCGATAGCCTGCCTGGCTCAGTCGATATCCCAGGTCGATGTCCTCGATCGAAGGACGTTGAAAGCGCTCGTCGAATCCTCCGACGGCCCGGAATCCCGACGTGCGCAGCGCGCCAAGTCCAGCCCAGAACGTTCTGGCGTCCGGGTTGGCCTGCTCGTGCACGAAGGCATGCGCCAGGTTGCGGTACTGAGAAAAGAACCCTTTTTCGCCGGGCTGGTGATCGTAGGCACCGAACACGCCAGCGACATCGGGCTCCCGAGCGAGCAAGTCCAGCATCCCGGGAATTGCGGTTGGGTGGGGGATCACGTCGGCATCCACGAACACGACAACCTCGCCCGCGGCGATCGCCGCGCCACGATTTCGCGCCACCGCGGGCCCACACGCGTTGGGAAGCGAGAGCACGTGCAGGCGAGGTATTCGAGAGAGCGACGTGAGATCCTCCTCGTGGCCGTTGGCCACCACGATGATCTCGGCCGAGACGTCGGAGGCGACGATGGCCGACAGGACGCGGTCCAGCGCCGCAAGCCCGCGATGAAACGGCACGATGACCGAGACCTTCGGCCCTGGCGTGTCGCTGGTCATCGGTGTGTCAGTCATGCGCGAGCTGGTGCAGAATCTGGTCCCGTGCGCGCGCGACCGCAAGTGTGTGGCGGTCGCTGAATGGCCGACGCGCGGGGTCATCAAGCGCCGCGTAGACCTGCTTGACCAGCGTATTCAGGCCAGGGTAGGCCGGCTCGCGTCCGATGGCTCTTCGGCCCAGGTTCGCCGCAGCCGCACGGGAGGATGACGCGGCGGCCACGAACGGGCGTGCGATCTTGCCCATTCTCGATACGTGGCCACGTTCTCGCCACGCGAAGCCATGGAACAGATCGGCGGTCACCGTGCCCTCATCACCGAAAAGCGTGAGCTCATGGCGAGTCGGCCGTGCATGCATGGAAATGAGGAAACGGACCGCTGTCGTTCCTGTCGCTGCGGTCACAAGCAACTCGCCTGGGGCGGTGCGGTGGGTGACCCACTGCATCGCATCGAGCGCACCCGGCAGCAGGACATCGAGCAGGCTGAGCGGGTGCGGCAGGATATCAGCGACGACCTCGTCTGCGCGGTCAGGGGACGCCGAGGCTCCGGCAGAACAGGCCAGATAGTCGAAGGCTCGGACGGGCCCGTCAGTCGCCCATCGCAGGGCGCGCGCAACGCCGTCCTGGAACACGGTCTGGTGGACAGGCAGGATCCAGGTCCCTGTGCGACGCGCCGCCACGATGAGCTCTTCGGTGATGGCGGCTGTCGGTGCCAGCGGTTTCTCGACGATGACGGGGCACCCATGGGGGAGGGCTGCACGGATCTGCTCTTCGTGCGTCTCCGGCGGAGTGCACACGTGCACGACGTCCAGCGTCACGCCGTCTGAAAGGCTGCCGAGCGACCCGGCCGCCGCGGCGCCGCCGAGTTCGGCGGCGAGCCGTTGGGCGGCGCCCAGGTTCAGGTCCACGACTGCGGCAACGCGACCACCCGCTCGGCGGCAAGCCTGCGCGTGCCAACGGCCCATCAAGCCGGCACCGATGATCCCGACGCGCGGCAGGGCTAACATCGGCGTCATTCTCGCCTACCAGCCAGACACAGGCAAACAACCAAAGACGTCGGCCAAGCCTTCGCGAGACAGAGGATTGTAGAGACCACTTCTCGGCGCGATAGGACAGGCGCACGAGTTGAACAAGCGGCATGTGCGTGCCAGCGTCCCATCAGGCCGGCGCCGACGATGGCCACGCGGAGAGGATGCGCCGGACTCACGCGGGGTCAATCGTTCACGAGGGTCCGGTGCGGTCGTCCCTGATGGCCCTGAGCGGGATCGTTTCGCCCGCGGCAAGCGCCTCGAGCTGCGGGTGGGTGGGTATGGGACTGAGCATCGGGTCCTCCCCAGGCTCGAGCGGATGCACCTTGCGCCACACGCGGGCCCTGAGCAGCGTCGCGGCCAGCGGCTTCGGTTGAAAGACGATACTCGGCCAGAGGAAGACCTCAGTGGTGCAGTGACAGGCTTTCGCCGCGATGGACGCCCGCAGTTGTGTCGCCGCCTCTGAACTCCAGATCTCCCAGAAGGACTGCTTGCGAAGGTTGCCGAGCGGCTGGTGCAATTCACAGACACTCACGTCGCCGTTTGCCGCCACCACGGCCGTGAGGATGCCCGCACGGCAGGGAATGACCTGCGTCCGCCGCGCCACCGTCTCGAGCTTGGCCCACTGCAGCATGGGATCGACGACGCCTCCGTATCGGCCCTCTTCGCGCGGCTGCCAGAGGCGCCGCATGTACTCGTAGAGTTCCGCGTACTGCCGCATGTCGGGAAGCTTCAGCGCGGGATTCTTGCGGTCGCCGCGGATCAGCGCCAGATTGTGGTGGTCCATCTGGGGGCAGCGCTCGTACAGGTATTTCGTCAGCTTGTGGATCTCCTCGACGTTGACGTCGGTCGCCGTCGAGATCGAGTGGATCCGCAGCCGCGGGTCCTTCCGCTGCAACTCGGCGAGCGCGTCGTACGTCGCCATGGCGCGCTCGAACGATCCCTCCGCCACCCGGAACGTGTCGTGAAACGTCGCCATGCCGTCGAGCGACAACTCGGCGACGAACAGATCGAGCGTCGGCTCCTCGAGAGTTTCCGTGATCGCCTTGATGGCCTTGTCCCGATACCATCCGTTGGTCGGCACATAGATCTGCCGTTCTGCCGGATGAACTGCCGGCAGATCTCGCTGAACTCCTTGCGCAGGAACGGCTCGCCTCCGGACAGGTTCAGGTTCTCGATACGGCCAAGGGAGCGGGACAGGGCGAAAATCTCATCCTTCGTCAGGTCATCGCGCTTGTTGAGGCTCGTCCAGTAGAAGCAGTGCTCGCACTTCATGTTGCAGATGGAGTTGATAAAGAGCACGAGGAATGGCGGGCTCGGCTTTGGCGCGTAGTTGGTCAGCGTCAGCCGCGTGTGGCGCGCGATGCGTTTGAGAACGTTCATGTCTGCGTTTTCCCGCGAGACCCGTCATCGCCACCGCGACGGACTGCTGCCCGGACCGAACAGGGATCCGGCGCACTCGCCGACGGACCAGCTCGCCGTGAACACCAGCACCCACGGCAGTGCCGCCAGCAGCTGCCCTGTCAACCGTCTTCGGGATACAGTCGAGGCGACGATGCGGCAGGTCTTGAGCACCGGTAAACCCAACGCCATGACCGCTATAACAACTCGAAGTCCGACGCTCTTGGTCCTGAACCGCTTGGCCGAATAACCCCGCCCATGATGGTAGGGCACGACGGTCACGTGGCGCAACGACCATGAGTTGATGTTCCAGACGACCAGCGCCGGCGTCGCGCTTGTCTTCAGCCCGGCCCGTTGCCACGCCGCGTGCACGAACACGTCCTGAAAGCCGTCCGGGCTGGATGACAATTCCGTCAGCGCGCGGCGCTTGTACGTCACATTGTTGCCAGGAAGCGGCGGATGTGCTGCTTTCCGCACCGGCAACATGAAGCGCCCGTACTCGCAAAAATACACGCCCCACTCGAGCGCCTTGGCGTAGGGACCCGGCTCGACCGCTCCGCCGATCGCTACGTCAGGGCTCACGTGGGCGCGAATCGCGGCGGGGCACCAGCCGGGGCTCACCACGCAATCGTCCTCGAGCAGCCCGACAATCTCGCCCCGCGACTCCGCGATCCCGATCGCTCGCAGCCGTGGCACCGTCGAGCCCGGTGGGGCGTCAATCCACCGGACTGCCGGGAACCGCTCTCGCACGCCAGTCCCGTCGAGGCCATCGGTCCGCTCGGTGTCCCGGGCGACGAGCACCTCAACACGCGCAGGATCGGCGTCTGCGGTCAGGGCTTCCAGGCATCGGATGAGAAGCGCACCGTCGTTGGTCGATGCAATCACGACCGACAGCTGCGGAGAGGTCGGCGCCGCGGCAGCCATGGCGTTGCTGCCCGTCGCGTCACCTACCGGATACATTGCCCAACCTCAGTGTCGACAGGCGGGCATCCGTCTCGGCGTCCAGGGGGACGCGGCTCCCCGTGGCGGCCGACTGATAACACGCCGCGACGATCGCGAGAAGGTTCCGCGCGTCGGCTCCGCTGGTCGGTGGCGCTTCTCCAGTTCGAAACGCCTCCAAAGACCGGCCGAGCACCTGGCGCGTCGCCATCACCATGGGCTGTCGCGGATTGCGCGCGAGCACCGTCCGCCGGCTGCCATGCTCGGACCACGCGAGGCCGGAGGCCCCGTAATCAAACCGCAGGTGAGGCCTGGTGCCGCGATACAGCCCTGCCGACACCCGGGATCGGCCCCCGAACGACGCGCGGAGCGACGCGTCACCGGTTTCGGCGCGCACCTCGAAGTACTGCCTCGGACCCGCGCACAGCCGGTTCTGGGTGATCTGCGCCAGCCGGCCACGGGAAAACTCCAGCGTGACCAGCGCGATCGCATCCGCACTGCCGCCGCCGGGCCCGGCGGACATGCTTGCGGAGACGGCGAGCGGCCGCTCACCAAACAGCGCGACCAGAAAGTCGACCAGGTGAATCCCGGCTTCGTACAGGGTGCGCTGTACCAACTGTCCGCGCCAGCCCGATTCGGTCGCGGGGGGCAGGTCCATCAACTGCCAGACCTGCGCAAACGAGATGTCGCCGATGCGGCGGGCCTCGACGCGCACGGCTTCGAAGATCGGCATGTGCCTGAACTGGTGATTCACCGCGATTTGACGCCCGGCGGCGGCCGCCGCGGCCAGGACACGGTCGGCTTCGGCCACGCTGGAGACGAAGGGCTTTTCGCAGATGACGTGAGCGCCCGCCGCGATCGCTCTGAGACAGTACTCGGAGTGCGTGTCTGGAGGGGTCGCGACCAGCACTACGTCCGGTCGCGCGTCGGCGAGCATGTCATCGAAGCCGGCGAAGACGGGCACACCGAATTTCGCGCCCGCGCGATCCCGGCGTGACCGATCGGGATCGACCGCGCCGACGACGGTTGCCGACCCAAGGGCGGCGAGCGCCGGGAGGTGGATCGTGAAGCCAGCCTCACCCAAACCGACGAGCGCGACATCCATGTCAGGGTTCCCCCGTAGTCCCGGCGGCTCCGTCTGAGCGCAGTCGCGTCAGCACGTCGCGGAGGACGAACCTCGGGGCATATCCGAGCGCCGTGAGGGCGGAGACGTACAGCACAGCCCCCGCCGCGACCTGTGCGACCACCGGCCAATCGCGGGTCGCAAAGCCGAGCACGGCGCTCATGCACAGCGCCGCGACGACGGGGACTCCCAGTGTCCGTGGAGACGGAAGCAGGTGCATCTGTCGCAGCGACAGAACACCAGCGACGGCGACGAGCATTTCTCCCGCCAGCGTGACCGCCGCAGCGCCCACGAAGCCCCACCGTGGAATCACGACGACGTTGAGTGCGACGGTGCCGACCGCGGCGATGCCCCGGATACCGGCCAACAGCCTGCTGCGGTGCCACGTAATCAGCACGTTGCTGACGCCTGAGTACAGGAACACGACTCCCACGCTGAGCGCGAGGAGCTGGAGAGCAACGGCGCCCTCCGCGTATTCGGCTCCGAAGAGAAACGTCATCAGCGGAGATGCGAGGATCACCGTGCCTGCCACCAGCGGTGCGCCGACCAGCGCCGACGTGCCGAGCGATGTCTCAAGCAGGCGCCGTGTCACCTCACGCTCGCCAATCGCCCGGGCATAGGCGGGCAGGTAGGCCGCGGTGACGGAGGCCGCGATTGACAGGAGCAGGAACGTCAGCCGATACGCCGCACTGTAAAGACCGACCTGCCGATCCGTGGCCAGGACGCCCAGCAGGACCACGTCCGACGTGATCGCGACAACGCGGAATACCCGCGCCAGGCCAAGGTATCCGCTGCTGCGCACAACCTGCAGGCCGTCGGCGAGTGCAAACCTTGGCCGCGCAGGCCGTACCACGAGCAGGCACAGGATGAGCGCCGCCAAGATTTCGCCGACGAACTGCACGACAGGCACCCAGGTCACATCCGCCGGACCGCGGACAACCACCAGCACGCCGGCGGCATAGAGACACTGGCCGAGCACCAGCCCGACGCCCGCCATCACCGGCCGCTCCAATCCCTTGAGCACCCACGTCGGGTCGACCGCCAGCGAGAAGAACGACAATCCACACAGAAGTACCACCAGGCGGGTCACGGGAGGCTTGGGAAGACTCCACGCCACTGCCGACAGCAGGGCGAATGCTGCCACCGCAAGCAACAGCCGTACTGCCGCAACGCTCCAATAGATTTCAGCCGCACGATCCCCGGCCCGCGCGATCTCGCGCGCGCCCACCTCGTGAAGGCTGCTGTTGACGGCCAGCGCCAGATACCCCGCGACCGCGGCCGCGAAGCCCACGATACCGAATCCCTCTGGGCCGAGACGATGGGCAAGCACGCTGGTGGCCGCAAACGCGGCGACGCGAGCCACAATCTCGCCCCCCGCGAGCGCCGCCACCGCGCCGAGCTGGCGACCGGACTCGTCATGAGGCGGGGTGCCACTCGTCACGCCGACGTATCCTGGCCGAAGGGGGGCCGCATCAGACTCGGCGGCGTGTCAATCGCGGCGTGGTCGACCTAGGCGTCATCGCACGTGCTCCCGCCACACCGTGATGTCTCCGTCGCCAACGGTGCCCGGAAACGTGCGATCCACAACCCAGTCGCGTCGAATGCGCGCGTCCAGATCCGGTACGCCGATCCGGAGCGCGCGTGGCAATGTGATCATGAGCCATGTCGGCCGCCCCACGTGCTCGGCGAGCACGCTGTCGAGCGCATCCACGGTTCGGACGTAGAAATAGTCCTGGGCGTTCTGAAGGCCGTCGCGTTGGCCGTAGTAACGAACGCCGGATTCCGCCAGATGAATCACGACGACAATGCCGGCCGGCCGCCGCACGGATTCGACGTACTCGAGCGAGCTGCGGTATGCCTGCTTCGGCACCGAATAGTAGCGAGGCAGGGAGGCCAACGAGATCAGCGTGAGCAGCGTGACGAACACGCCGGTCACTCTGCGTGCAACGCGGGCGTCACGCCCGAGCAGGCGCGCCCCCAGCGCGGCGGCGCAGTCGATGCCCTGGGCCCCCACGAGCATTGCCAGCGGCAGTACCAGGATGAAGAACCGAGGAGAGAACGTGAGGCCTCGGCCCACCAGCAGCGCCGCCTGCAGGATGGAGGGCAGCGTGAGTGCCGCTGCCAGCATCCAGTTGCGTTTCCACAAGACGACATAACCCGCACCGGCGATCGCAACAAGCGGGACCGCTCCCAACAGCAGCCCGGTGGCGAAGCCTGAGGACAGACCGCGTGCCAGTTCGGCGAGCAGCTCGCGCGAGAAGGGTGAGAAGCCGGTCGACGGATCGGAATACACGACCCGCATGTACACGTACATCTGCGGCAGGACAAGGGCGTACAACTGGAATCCCAGCAGCGCGGTCATGGTGAACACGACCAGCAGGCGCTTCAGCAGCGGCACCCACGGACCGTTCTCGTACTTGACCCGCAGCACCGCCGCGCCCGCCACCAGGACATGCGCCGCAAACACGAACCCGCTGATCAGGATCGTTGCGAAGTCAAGCACCGTGGCCGCGACATACAGCCCCCAGTCGGACGTGCGACCGTGTCGGAGTCCTGTGACGAGCCACCCCGAGGCGAGCAGTGAGAAAAACAGGTAGCCGGAGTAGCCGCGCGCGTTCTGCGAGAAGAAGATATGGTGATACGACGTCGCCAGCAACAGAGCGGCCGCAAGGCTCACGTGACGCGGTGCCGCCTGGCGGGCGATCCAGTACAGGACCGGCACCGTCGCGGCGCCAAAGATGACCGCGGGCAGCCGGATCGCCCATTCGCGCTCGCCAAAGGCCGCCATGGAGAGCTTCCCAAGGAGCGTGTTGAGAAGGTGGTTGTTGGAGCTGATGTAACTGATGGCGACTTGCCATGCCGACGCGTGACCGTAGTCCAGGATCGGCGTCACCTCGTCCAGCCACAGATCGGAGTCAAGCGAGATCAACCGGAGTCCGAGACCGGTGGCGGTCACGCACGCGAGGAGCCACCCATAGGCACGCCTGCGTGCCGGGCCGTCACCATCGTCTTCGGGGCGGACCCCGACACGCGGATGATGGCCTGCTCCTGGTGGAACCAGTTGCGAGCGCGTCAATCCAAACCAGAGGAGCACCGCTGCCTGGATGACCAGGGACAACCGGAGGAGCAAGACGCCAGAGATCGGCGGCGGCGGCAGCGCGTCACGCGGAGGCAGCGGAACGAACCACGCGTCCGAGAGAGACAGTCCGATCACGATCAGCACTGTCCCCACTCCCGCGTACGCCCGGTGGCGCGTCATGGCAGGGGCTGACCAACTCCGCTCGCCACCCGGCTTCCATGGGGACCGAGGTCGCGCCGGACGATATTGGTCGCCACGCACCACACGAACGTGGGCCACTCCTTCCAGATGTTGATATGGCTGACGCCATATCGCCTGGCGTACTCGTGTGTCGGCACGTTGATCACGCGGTACCCGTGGCGCAACATCTTCATCACCATTTCCTGCTCGATGGTGTGGGTATTTTCCGTCATCTGGATGCGTTGAGCCGCTTGACGGCGTACCGCGCGGAATCCATTGAGGGTATCGGTGAGTGTCGTGTGCCATCGCCTGTTGATGGCGATGTTCATCGAGATGTTGCCAATGGTTCTGATCAACTGTCCGGCGCTCACCGACAGTTCCTCGCTGCCTCCAGCAAACCGGCTCCCGATACACAGCTCTGCCTCACCGCGCACCACCGGAACGGCCAACTTCGGGATATCCGCGGGATCATGAGAGCCGTCCGCATCCATGAACACGACCACGTCGGCGTCCACCAGCGTGAGACTGTGGCGAATGGCCGAACCCTTGCCTCTGCCCGGGTCGAGCCGCACCACGGCGCCCGCGGTGGCCGCTTCGGCCGCCGTTTGGTCGACCGAGTGTCCATCCATGACATGCACCGCATGCACGAACCGAGTCGCTCCCGAGACGGCGGCGCCGATTGTGCGCTCTTCGTTGCGCGCCAGGATGACTGCGGCCACGCGACAATCCCCATAGTCGTTCACACCAAACATCATCGTGGGTCCAAGGCCCCGCAACACGGGACTGCGTCCAACGGACAAGCAGCACGGATCGTCGTCGATAGAATACCCCGGCGAGACGATTCGTCTGCAGCCGCGTCCTTCAGGCGTCGATGCTCATTATCACCGTCAAGACGCACGCGCTTTGCGCCACAGCGGGCGGCCGGCCGCTAGACTAGACTAAGAGCACGTTGCGAAATTAACGGCGGGCCGCTCGTAGCGCAGGCCTTTAATTAGGCCTGCAAACGGCCGCCGGGCAGCCCTGAAGGGCTGCGCTCCGAGTAATTTCGCAACGCACTCTAAAACTAGACAACGGGTTAAGCCTAGGGACAGGCGGGTCGCCTGGGGCCGCGCAGGAAGTCGCGCTGGGCAGCGGAGTCGGTGTAGAGAGCGGGCTGGGCCCAGAGTCCCTCCACGGCGGGCGACGCCCCACTGGACGCCGAGACGTTGAAGATCAGGTTCCAGCAGCGGCGATCCGGATGATAGAAAACACTCCACTGCCATCCTGCGTACCGGGAGAGGTCCACACGTACATCGGTCCATCCGGGCGTGTCGGCCCTTACGACCTGACGCGCGAGCTCTTCGTAGGTGCGATCGTCGCTGATGCCGATGCGAAAGACAATTTCCGTTGACGCGGCGCCCGGTCGCGCGCCAACTGACGCGCTCACCACGCTTCGCTTTGGAAGTCGCAGTCCCCGCCAGGTGATCCTCGAAGGCACGACGACTACAATGGAGGGCCGCAGGTCAGTGCCGAAGCCGTCGACCGCGGCCTCGGCTGGCTCTCCGAGCGGCGCCAGCCCGCGACGTTCGGCCCGGGGCAGGGCCCGCAGCAGGTCGAGTGTCTCAAATGTTGGCGTAGCCTGGGGCCCGCACGCATAATTCGTCAGGCATGCCAGCGACAGTGGCACGAGCCACGCCGCGTGAGCCCATCCGCGCAAACCATGCACAGCCACCTTCTCAGCTCCCTGCCACGTGTGGGCGCCCAGCTCTTGGTGCGCCTAGGTGTGCTCGTGGCGGTGTTTGTATTGTTTTCGCATTACTACTCGCGCACTACCGGATTCACCGCGCTCATTCAGTTCTCGAAGAACGGGCACTCCAGGGAGCTGCCCATCGTCCAGCAGATCCCGCACTACGATCACAAGGGCAAAGCCGCCTACGACGGACAATATTACGCGCAAATGGCGATCGAGCCACTGCTCACCACGCCGGCCATCGATAGGGTCATGGATAATCCGCCGTACCGCGCCCGCCGCATTCTGGCGAGTTGGACGGCGTATCTGGCCGGTCTGGGCAACCCGGCACGCGTGCTGTACGCCTATGCCGCGCAGACTTTCGTCATCGTGATCCTGCTCGCCGTGTTGCTGAGCCGGACGTTTCCGCTGTCGGATTGGCGGAGCACTGCGGCCTGGACGGCGTGCCTGCTCACGCCAGGGCTCATGACATCGGTGCGGTTCGCGCTGCCCGACGCCCTTGGCGCAACGCTCACCGTGGCCGCGGTGCTGGCAGTGCAAAGCCGCCGCGTCTGGCTGGCGGCGTGCTTGATCGGTCTGGCGTCGCTGGCCCGCGAAACGTTTCTGCTGGCTGTCCCTATTCTCTGGATCGCTCCCGATCGCCGCATCGTTCGCTCGATGGCGGCCACGTTGCTTGCGGTCGCACCACTGCTGCTCTGGCAGGATTACCTCTATTCCATCTATCGCGGTGGCGGCTTGACCGCTGGCGGACACATCGGGAACTCTGGAAGCGCCTATCTGCGTGACGTTCGGATGATCGTGCGCGACGTGAGTAGTCGCTGGGGGAGAGCCGAGCGGGCCGCGGCATTTGTCAGCGTCTCGATGCTCGTGCAGATGATCTTCGTGCTCACCCGTTTCAACTGGCGCTCGGCGTGGTGGTGGTGCGGCTCTGCGACCGGCGGGTTGATGCTGGTTGTGACACCGGGCATCTGGGTCGGCTCACCGCGTGTGTTCCTGCCGCTCGCCTTCGCGTTCAATGCGCTTCTTCCTCGCAACTCACGATGGTTCTGGATCCTGTTCATGGCCGGGAATCTCTTCGTGCTGGTGACGATAGACATTCTTGTGGTGCCGTGGTGGCGTGCATGGCGATGACAAGCGCCCCATCTTCTGTCCCATGCGCTCTCTCGGTGATCGTGGCCCATGTGGATCCGGGGGTGTCCCTGGAACGGTGCGTCGCGGCGCTGGACCGCGCCTGCACGGATCTGCACGCTGAAATCGTGGTGGTGCAGGCCACCGATTCCCCCGCGGATCCGGCTCCAGCGTCGTGCACGCCGCTCCGAACATTGCATGTGCGGGCTGGAGCGCTCGTGCCGCAGCTGTGGAAACATGGCTTTGACGTGACGCGGGGCGAGTGCGTGGCGTTCACGCTGGCCAACTGCGAAGTTTCGGAGGGGTGGGCGCGGGAGATGCTTTCCGCCCTGCACGCAGAGGCGGCAGGAGTCGGAGGACCCATCGAGTGCGCGCCGGACCTGGGCCTGGTCGACCGGGCCGTGTACTACCTCCGCTACTCGGCGTTTCTGCCGTCGCGCGTGGTGGACGGCCTGGTCTCCGGCGAGATCCCTGGCGACAACGCCGCCTATCGACACGAGGCGTTGGCCAGACATCGCGACGCGATCGCGGATGGCTTCTTCGAGGTGCTGTTTCACGTCCGCCTGCGTCGCGACGGCGCAACGCTCTGCATGCGCCGCGGGGCGGCCGCACGGTTCTGGGGGGGCGTCAGCCTCCGTGACGCCATCCGCCATCGCTTCGCGCACGGTCGCCACTTCGGTGCCTGGCGGGTGTCGGAGGGGCAGCGTTCCTGGTGGCAGATCGGATTGGCGGCTCCTGTTGTGCCCTTCCTGCTGGCACTCCGTGCGGCCGGGCGCGTGGTGAACTCGACCGCAAGGCGATGGCACTTCGTGTCGGCGCTGCCGGCTTTCCTGGTGATCGCCTCGGCCTGGGCGGCCGGCGAAGCCTTCGGCGCCGTGCGTGGCGCCGGGTTGCGTTGACCATGGATGTTCCGGAACTCTCGGTCGTGGTGCCGAGCGTCAATGGATGGGGAGACCTGGAAGGGGCGCTCGATGCCCTCGCCGCCAATGCGGGAGACGTGCGCCTCGAGGTGCTCGTGCCCGAGCGGTGCGGCGAGACGATTCGAGAGAAGATAGGCGAGCGGTTCCCCCAGACCCGCATTCTTCCTCTTCCCGCCGATACGACGATCCCTGCCATGCGTGCCGCGGCGTTTGCGGCGGCCCGGGCCGATTCGGTCGCGGTCATCGAAGACCACGTCATCGTGCCACCCGGGTGGGCGCGCGCGCTGCTCGACGCGCGCGGGCGGGGAGAGGCGGTGGTGGGCGGCTCTGTCCGGAATGCCGCCACGGCGCGCGTTGTGGACTGGGCCGCATTTCTCTGCGAGTACAGTCACCTCCTGCCGCCCCTGCCCGACGGCCCATCCACGTGGTTGACCGGCAACAACACCGTGTACGCGCGTGACTTGCTGGTGACGTACGGTCCGCAGGTAGCGGGCCGCTGGGAGAACGAGCTGCACGACCTGTTGCGCCGGCATGGAGTGACGCTGATGATGCGCCCCGAGATCTCGGTGGGACACAGGAAGCACTACTCGATAGGCGAGTACATGTCTCAGCGATACCTCTACGCACGGTCGTACGCCGGCGCACGCTTCGGGCAGGCCGGGGCCCTCACGCGCGCGGTGGCCGGCGCCGCGGCGATGGCGTTGCCTCCGGTGTTGTTCTACCGGGTGGTCAGCCGCGTGCTGTGCAAGGGTCAGCACCGGACAGAGCTGCTCAAATCGCTGCCTCTGCTCGCCCTGTTCGTGTCTGCCTGGGCCGCCGGCGAGGTCATCGGCGCCTGGGCGGGCGACGGCGGCGCGTTGTCGAAGGTCTGCTAGTACTAGAGACATGAAGATTGGAGTGGACGCGGTCTGCTGGGCCAACGGCCGCGGCTACGGGCGTTTCACGCGCGAACTGCTGCCGGCGATGGTGGCCGCAGCGGCCCAGGACACATTCGTCTGTTTCCTGGATGCGCGCGCGGCCGAGGCGTTCGATCTGGATGCCGCCAATGTCCGTCGTGTCGTCGTCGCGCTCCAGAGGTCGCCGACAACAGCCGCGGCGGCGGAAGGCAGCCGATCGGCGCTGGACATGTGGCGGATGACGCGCGCGGTGGCCGCCGAGAAGCTCGACGTCTTCTTCTCGCCGTCGGTCTACACGTACTTCCCCCTGCCTGTGGGACTGCCCGCGGTGATCACGATCCACGACGCCATCGCCGATCTGTACCCCGAGCTGACCACCCCGTCGTGGCGAGCGCGCGTCTTCTGGTGGCTGAAAGTCAAAGCCGCACTCTGGCAGGCGAGCCGTGTGCTCACGGTGTCGGATTTCGCGGCCGAGCAGATCGTGCGCGCGCACGCCGTGCCTCGCGATCAGATCCGGGTGGCGGTGGAAGCGCCGGCACCGGCGTACGTGAGAAGCGACTCGGCCGCCGATATCGCCGACCGCGCCGCACGGGTCGGCCTGCCGGCCGGTGCGCGCTGGTTCACGTACGTCGGTGGCTTCAACCCACACAAGAACGTGGACGTGATCGTGCGGGCGCACGCGAGGCTGGCAGGCGAGTACGGGAGCAATCCGCCGTACCTCGTGCTGGTCGGTTCCATCGGCGACGACGTCTTTCATGGCAATCGGCAAACGATCTGCAGGGCCATCGCACAGGCAGGCACCGAACACCTCGTGCGCTGGGCGGGGTTCGTGCCCGACCAGGACCTGCGCCACCTGCACTCAGGCGCGATCGCGCTGCTCATGCCCTCGGTCTGCGAAGGCTTCGGGCTACCCGCTGTGGAGGCCGCGGCATGTGGGACCCCCGTTGTGGCGACGACGGCCAGCCCTCTGCCGCAATTGCTCGAAGGCGGCGGCATTTTCGTCGCGCCCAACGACGAAGACGCGCTGGCTGCCGCCATGCACAGGCTGGCCACCGACGAGCCGGCCCGGGCCCAGATGGCCTTAACGGCGCTCCGCCGCGCGCGGGCCCTGAGCTGGGGCGCCGCCGCGCGCAGCGCGCTCAACGCGCTGCACGAGGTCGGGCGATGAGCCGGCTGCGATTCTGTTTCTTCACGACCTTCTACCCGCCGTTCAATTTTGGCGGCGACGGAATCGTCGTGGAGCGACTCGCCAGAGCCCTCGTCGCGCGAGGATGCGACGTCACGGTCGTGCACGATCTGGACGCCTACCGAGCCCTCCGGCGTGGTCCCGACCCGAGGGTCCCCGAGCCCGACCTTCCGGGACTGCGGATCATCTCGCTCGAGAGTCGGCTCGGTCGGCTCTCGCTGCTTCTCTCGCATCAGTGCGGGCGCCCCGTCGTCCATGCGCGACGGATTCGGCGCATCCTTCGGGACGGCGACTTCGACGTGCTCACGTTTCACAACGTCTCACTCCTCGGCGGGCCCGGCCTGCTGAGGTTTGGTGGCAACACGCCGAAGATCTACATGGCGCACGAGCACTGGCTCGTGTGCCCCACACACACGCTATGGAGGCATAATCGAGAGCTGTGTACTGGCCGTCAATGCCTGCGCTGCACGTTGCGTTATCGCCGGTTCCCTCAGCTCTGGCGCTGGACGGGACACCTCAGGCGGCAGTCTCGCCACGTCGACACGTTCATTGCCATGAGTGAGTTCAGCCGGCAGAAGCACCGCGAATTTGGATTCGACAGGCCCATGGAGGTGCTCCCCTGCTTTCTTCCACCAGCCCGGCCTGTGGCCGACGGCGCCTGCGAGTCGTCGCCCCATCCCCGCCCGTACTTTCTGTACGTCGGCAGGCTCGAGCGGCTTAAAGGGGTGGATGACGTCCTCACGGCGTTCGAGCAGTACGCCGGCGCAGATCTCCTCATCGCAGGAGACGGCGACTATGGCGCGACGTTGCGACGGCGCGCATCGGATAACACTCGCGTGGTGTTCCTGGGCCGAGTGGAACGCGAACCGCTCGATCGCTATTACCGGCACGCGGTGGCGCTCATCGTGCCGTCGGTCTGCTACGAGACGTTCGGCGTCATCACACTGGAGGCGTTTCAGCACCGTACGCCAGTCATCGCGCGACGGCTGGGGCCGTTACCTGACATCGTCGACGGCGCAGGCGGTGGCGAATTGTTTGACACGTGTGACGAACTGGTCTCGGCGATGGAGCGCCTGCAGGCAGATCCGCCCGGGCGGCGCGCGCTGGGCGAGGCAGGGTTCCGCGCGTACGAAACGCACTATTCGGAGAGCGTTGTGGTGCCCCGCTTCCTGGAACTGGTGAGGCGCGCCATCGACCGCGCTGGAGCATAGAGGTGCGCGCCATTCTCACGTATCACTCGATCGACGACTCGGGCTCACCCATCTCGATTCCTGCCTCGGTGTTCGCCGATCACGCGGCATGGCTGCGGTCGGGCCGCGTGCG
>JAENWD010000289.1 GCA_016650245.1 Vicinamibacteria bacterium | reverse complement strand
GGGGACCGACCCGCAGTTTCAGGCCGCAGTGTTCGACATGTATCCGGCGACTCTGCGCAGCAGCGTCCTGTGGCCGACACTGGGCAACCACGACGGCATGACGGCCGATTCGGCCACGGGCACCGGCCCCTACTACGACATTTTCACGCTGCCCAAAGCCGGACAAGCTGGCGGCCTGTCGTCGGGTACCGAGGCGTACTACTCGTTTGACTACGGCAATATTCATTTTGTGACGCTCGAGTCGTTCGAGACGAATCGCTCGACCAACGGGGCCATGCTCACGTGGCTGCAGCAGGATCTGTCGTCCACCAACCAGCCCTGGCTGATCGTGTTCTTCCACCACCCGCCGTACACCAAGGGGTCGCACAACTCTGATGTGGACGTCGAGTCGGTGGAGATGCGGCAGAACGCCTTGCCGATTCTCGAAGACGCCGGCGTCGATCTGGTCCTCACCGGCCACAGCCATTCGTACGAGCGCTCGTATTTGATCGACGGCCACTACGGCACATCCGGCACCTTCACCGCGGGGATGAAGGTCGACGGCGGCAACGGCCGCGAAAGCGGCACCGGGGCGTATCAGAAGCCAGCGGGACTGGCCAGCCATGCCGGCGCCGTGTATGCGGTGGCCGGCAGTTCCGGCAAGATCGGCGGTGGGACGTTGAATCACCCGGCGATGGTCGTCTCGCTCAACAGCCTCGGGTCCATGGTCCTGGACGTCGACGACGGCCGCCTGGATGCGGTATTTCTCGACTCGTCCGGCGTCACGCGCGATTCGTTCACGATTCTCAAGGGCAGCGTGCTGCCGGCGCCGCCGGAGGCGCCGACAGGGCTGACCGCGGGCGCCTCGGGGACGAGCATCACCCTCGGCTGGACCGACAACGCGACCAACGAAGACGGTTTCAACGTCGAGCGCGCGCTGGTGGGCGGCAGCTTCGCGCAGATCGCCACGCCGGGCGCCAATACCACCGGCCTGGTCGACAGCGGGCTGTCCGCGGGCACGACGTATCGGTACCGCGTGCAGGCGTGGAACGCGGGGGGCGTCTCGGCCTATACAAGCGAGGCGTCAGCAACCACTCCGGCGGCCACGACAGTGGCAGCGCCCTCGGGTCTGACGGCCACCGCACGCACGACGACCATCATCGATCTGACGTGGGTGGATCAGGCCAACAACGAAACCGGCTTCGAAGTGCAGCGCTCGACCAACGGCTCCGCCTTCACGACCATCGTCACTGTGGGCGCCAACATCCAGGCGTACGCCAGCACCGGACTGGCGAAGAACAAGCTCTACTACTACCGGGTGCGGGCCGTCCGGACTGGCACGCCGACGATCTACTCGGCCTACTCAAACACGGCCAGCGCACGCACGCTGAGGCGCTGAGCGCCGTCTCATCATCGTCGGACCTTCATCCGAGTGGGGGCAGACAACTGCCCTCGCGCCGTGCCCTTCAGGCGGGTGGCCCAAAGGCCGCCAAGACGCTGCGCCCTGAAGAGTTAGCGGCGGCCTCCGGCGACAACCGAACGCGCCGGCACCTGCCTTGCCCCACGTAACGGCAGACCGTCTCGGTGCCTCTGGCCTTGAGCTGACACAAACCCAGCCGGCCGGTATAGGGGGAGACGCCGGGGCGGTCTCTAAGAATTGCCGATTGCAGATTGCCGATGGAGATTAGGCTCCCCAGCCGATCACACGCGGGCTTCAGGCTTCGGACTCCAGACGCCGGGCCTGCAGCCTGTAGCCCGAACCCTGTATCATCCCGCGTCATGTGCTCACGGCGCCAGCGACGCTCCTTCTCCCTCCTGCTCGTGATCGGCCTTGCGGCTCCGGTGGCGGCGCAGGCACCCGTGCCACCTCTCAACGCCGCAGGCAATCAGCTGGTCGCCTGGTCGATCCCGTCGCAGCCACGCATGAAGGTGCTGCTCGACACCGACATCGGCACCGACATCGACGATGCGTGGGCGCTGGGGCTGCTGATGGTGTCGCCGCAGGTGGACCTGGTGGGTGTCACGATCAGCGACGGCAACACAGCGGCGCGGGCGAAGGTCGCCGCCAAGCTACTCCACGCCGGCGGCCGCGGCGAGGTGCCCGTCGCGTCCGGCCGTGCCACCCCGCCGCCCGACTCGGTGGACTACCAGTTCACCTGGGCCGAGGACTTCACGGCCGTGCGTCCCATCGCGCAATCGGCCGCCGACTTCATCGTCGAGACGCTGCGTCGGCATCCGGGCGAGATCACGCTGCTGGCCGTGGGCCCCTTGCAGAACATCGCGGACGCGCTTCGGAAGGAACCGAATCTGGGTACGCTGGCCAAGCGAGTCGTGCTGATGAGCGGGTCCATCGGCGGTAACGTGTGGTCGCCGACGCCGGTGGCCGAGTGGAACGTCGTCCGGGCGACAACCGACGCGCAGCTGGTGTACTCGACCGCGCCGCTGACGATCGTGCCGCTTGATTCGACCACCTACGTGAAGCTCAGAGCCGACGAACGTGCGCGACTCGAGACGCACCCCGCTGCGGTGACGCGGGCCCTGGAAGCGCTGTACCGGTTGTGGATCGGCGACCCGACGCAACAGATGACCTTGCACGACCAGATGGCCGTCGCCGAAGCGTTGCAGCCCGGCGCGTTCTTCGGCCGCTGCACGTCGATGCCGATCCGCGTGGACGACAAGGGCTTCACACGCGTCGATTCAAGCGGCGGCAAACCCGTCTCGGTGTGCCTCGAACCGAAGCGCAACGCGTTCATGAAGTTTTACATCGACGGGCTGTTGCAGGCGAAGTGATCACGTACGCCAACCATGTCTACGTACGCCAACCACAGAGGCTCGGAGAACACGGAGACGGCACAGAGGTATTCTTGGGGCACCCCAAGAAATGCTCCGTGCGTCCTCTGTGTCCTCCGTGTCTCTGTGGTTGGCGTACGTGATCACGCGGTTTTGCGTTTCGCCAGCCACAGCAGCGTCAACCCGAACGCCAGCATGCCCAGGCCCGACCAGATGTTGACGTTGATCCCGAGCGAGTGCTGGCGGTACATCTGGCTCGACGCAGTCGCCACGCCAAACCCCGCCAGCAGCGCGCCGACGATTGAAAACAGCATCCCGAGTGGCAGTCGAATGTCCATCGTCAGTTCCGTAGTCCGTAGTCCGAAGTCCGCAGTCTCTACCAGAAGATCAGATTCAACACGATCGTCATCGCGCCCACGCCGATCGCCAGCGGACCGGGGCGCTTGTGCCATGGCAGCCCGCGGTCCTGCGGCACGGGCGTGAGCGAGTAGACCAGCCCCGTCAGCTCCTCGTCGCGCCGCGGCTCGGTGAAGAGCGACACGAAGATCGTCACGAGCAGGCACGTCGTCCACGCGAAGATCGCCGTCCAGAAGTTCTGCGCCATCTCGCTGGGATAGGTGTGCACCACGGACCCGAGGAAGCCGCCCTTGAAGCCGACCGCGGCGCCGATGGGCAGCGTCAGGCCGTGATGGACCGAGGCGGCCAGCGTCCCAGACAACAGGCCGATGAACGCGCCGTGGCCGGTGGCGCGCTTCCAGAACATCCCGAGCATGAAGGTCGCAAACAGCGGCGCGTTGACGAAGGCAAACACCAGTTGCAGCAAGTCCATGATGTTGTTGAACTGCCGTGCCACGAAGGCCGCCGCGATTGATATGGCGATGCCGAAGACCGTGGCTGCGCGTCCCATGGCCAGGTAGTGCGCGTCGCTGGCGTTGGGCTTGATGTAGCTCTGGTAGATGTCGTACGTCCATACCGTGTTGAAGGCCGTCGTGTTGCCGGCCATGCCCGACATGAACGACGCCATCAGCGCGCACAGCCCCAGGCCGAGCATGCCCGCCGGGAAGTAGTGCTGCAGCATCATCGGGATGGCCAGGTCGTAGTCGAGCGCCACGCGGCCGTCGGTGCCGACGACGGGTTCTCCGGCCTCGTTGAGCTTGGGCGGGATCAGGCCCTGGGGTCTGACGGCTGCCAGCGGCGTCTGCGCCGCCACGAGCTGGGGCCTGGCCCCCGCGATCTGTACGGGGGCCAGGCCCCCATGTGCCCCGCTGCCCGCATAGCCGATGTCGCTGCGCGGCGCCACTGCGATGGCGATCATGCCCGGCAGGATCACGAGCACCGGGAAGAGCATCTTCGGCACCGCGGCGATGAGCGGCGTGCGCCGGGCCGAGTTCATCGAGTCGGCGGCCATGGCCCGCTGCACGACCAGGAAATCCGTGCACCAGTAGCCGAACGACAGCACGAAGCCCAGCCCCATGACCAAGCCGAACCACTCGACGCCCATGGGATTACTGGAAGGGCTGCCCATGTGCTGCCACGACTGGGTCATCGCGCCCGGGTCGAACCCGCGCGACACCGACTCGATGGCCAGGCGCGCCGTCAGGCCGTCCCAGCCGCCGACGTCGATGAGCCCGATGACCACCAGCGGCACGAAGCCGGCGACGATCAGGAAGAACTGCAGGACCTCGTTGTAGATCGCCGAGGTGAGACCGCCAAGGTAGGTGTAGATCAGCACGATGGCGGCCGACAGGAGCACTGACACGGTGAAGTCCCAGCCCAGCAGCAACTGCAGGAGCTTGCCCATGGCGTACATCGAGACGCCAGAGGAAAAGACCGTCATCGCGGCAAACGAGATCGCGTTCAGGCCCCGGGTCTTCTCGTCAAACCGCAGCTTCAGGTACTCGGGCACCGAGCGGGCCCGGCTGCCGTAATAGAACGGCATCATGAAGATGCCGACGAAGATCATCGCGGGAATTGCGCCGATCCAGTAGAAGTGCGACGTCGCGATGCCGTATTTCGCGCCGCTGGCCCCCATGCCAATCACTTCCTGCGCGCCGAGGTTGGCCGAGATGAAGGCCAACCCGGTAATCCAGGCCGGAATCGACCGGCCCGACAGGAAGAAGTCGGTGCTCGTGCGCGCGTGGCGCTTGAGCACGAACCCGATGCCGAGCACGAAGCTGAAGTAGATGATGATGAGCAGGTAGTCGATCCAGGCAAGCTGCATCAGGCAAGGCGCCTCCGCGCGGGCGAAATATACTGTGTTTCGGGGCGCACTGGCTTGACAACTTCAGGGAGCACCGTTACGCTCGATCAGCAGCGTGTGCGAGCGAAGTCGTTCTGTTCGCTGGCCTTATCACTAATCTCCAAGGACGTTTCGACCGTGCGACGGATTGCCTTTCTCCTTGTCGGATGTCTCGCCTTCGCCTCGGCGGCCTCGGCGCAGGCGGCGCGGCCGACGACCAACCGCCCTGCACAGGAGCTCTACGTCCAGAACTGCCAGATGTGCCACATGCCCGACGGCAACGCGGCCATCAAGCAGATGAACTTCGCCGACGGCGAGTGGATTCACGGCACGACCATCAAGCAACTGGCCAAGGTCATCACCGACGGCGTACCGGCCACGGCGATGATGGCGTTCAAGGATCGGCTGTCGGACCAGGAGGTCCTGGCCCTGGTGAAGTTCGTGCGCAACTTCGACAAGACGCTGGCGGCCAAGCCGGCCGCCAAAGCCAAGGCCGCGCCGAAGACCGGCACGAACTAGTCACCCCCTCCCTTTCACAGCGCCGGAACTGAAGTTCCGGCCTACGTCGGAGACGAGTCAGACCGATGGCACATCTGAATGTGGCGTTGATTGGCTACGCCTTCATGGGGCGCGCGCACAGCAACGCGTACCGCCAGGTAGGGCGCTTCTTCTCTCCCAAGTACCTGCCGCGCATGAAGGTGCTGTGCGGGCGCACGCCCGCAGGCGTCACTACCGCGGCCGAGCAACTCGGGTGGGAGGAAACGGCAACCGACTGGCGCGAGGTGGTCCGGCGCAAGGACATCGACATCGTCGACATCGTGACGCCTGGCGACAGCCACGCTGAAATTGCAATTGAAGCGGCGAAGGCGGGTAAGGTCGTCTTCTGCGAGAAGCCGCTGGCCAACTCGGTAAAGGACGCCGAGAAGATGCTGGCCGCCGTGAAGAAGGCCGGCGTCATCCACATGATCTGCCACAACTACCGGCGCGCCCCGGCGGTGATGCTGGCCAGGCAGCTCATCGAGCAGGGAAAGCTCGGAAGGCTGTACCACTACCGCGGGACGTACCTGCAGGATTGGGCCGCCGATCCGAACGTTCCGCTGGTCTGGCGCCTGCGCAAGGAAGCGGCCGGTTCCGGCGCGCTTGGCGACATCGCCAGCCATTCGATGGATCTCGCACGATTCCTCGTCGGCGAGATCTCGGAAGTGACCGGCGCGCTCGAGACCTTCGTGAAAGAACGTCCGCTGCCAGAGAACCCCAAGAAGAAGGGCAAGGTCACCGTCGACGACGCCTCGGCGTCGGTGGTGCGGTTCGCCAACGGCGCGCTGGGCACCATCGAGGCCAGCCGGTTTGCCACCGGGCGGAAGAACTACAACCGGTTCGAGATCAACGGCAGCAAGGGATCGGTAGCCTTCAACCTCGAGCGCATGAACGAGCTCGACGTCTACCTGACCGGCGACGATCGGGCCGTGCAGGGCTTCCACAACGTGATGGTCACCGACGGAGGCAGCCATCCCTATTTCTCTCACTGGTGGCCCGACGGGCACATCATCGGCTACGAGCACACGTTCATCCACACCGTGTACGACCTGCTCGAGTCCATCGCGACGAACAAGCTGCCGACGCCGAATTTCGAAGACGGCGTGCGCAATCAGAAGGTGCTCGACGCGATGGAAAAGGCCGCAGTGACACGACGCTGGGTGAAGGTGTAGCGCGGGCCTTCAGGCCCGCCATGAGGAGCACATGAAAATCGGAGTCTTCACCGTCCTGTTCGGCAACAAGCCCTTCGAGGAAACGCTCGACTACGTGAAGGAGCTTGGACTTGAAGCCGTCGAGATCGGCACCGGCGCCTACCCAGGCGACGGGCACTGCAAGCCGGCGGAGCTGCTCAAGAGCGAGAGCAAGCTCAAGGCGTTCAGGGCCGCTATCTCGAGCCGCGGGCTCATGATCAGCGCCCTGTCGTGTCACGGCAACCCGATTCACCCGGACAAGAAGGTCGCCAGAGCGCACGACACGGTGTTCCGGCAGACCGTGGAGCTGGCCTCGAAGCTCGATGTCCAGCAGGTCATCACCTTCTCGGGCTGCCCGGGCGGCGACCCGAAGGCAACCCAGCCAAACTGGATCACCTCGTCGTGGCCTCCCGAGTTCCCCCAGATGCTCGAGTGGCAGTGGAAGGAGCGGGTGCTCCCCTACTGGAAGGAGACGGCGAAGTTCGCTCGGCGCAACGGCGTCCGGGTTGCCATCGAGATGCACCCGAACTTCGTCGCCTACAACCCGGAGACCATGCTGAGGCTGGCTGATGTGGCCAAGGGCACCATCGGCTGCAACTTCGACCCCAGCCACATGTTCTGGCAGCAGGTGGACGTGCCCACGGCCATCCGGACGCTGGGCGACCGCATCTTCCACGTCCACGCCAAGGACTGCAAGATCGACCCGGCCAACACCGCGAAGAACGGCGTGCTCGACGTGAAGAAGTACACCGACGAGCTGAACCGCTCGTGGGTCTTCCGCACGGTGGGCTACGGCAACAGCGAATCAGTCTGGCGCGAGATCGTGAGCAACCTGCGCATGGTCGGCTACGATCACGTCATCAGCATCGAGCACGAGGACTCGCTGATGTCTGGCGACGAAGGGCTGAAGAAGGCGATCGGCGTGCTGAAGAACGTCGTCATCAGCGCCCCGGCCGGGAAGGCATATTGGGCGTGACAATTGACGATTGCAGATTGACGGTTGACGATTGCGCCACGTAGCCCCGAACTTTAGTCCGGCATTCCGGACCGAGGGAACCATGGCTGACTTCACTCGTCGCGACGCTCTCCGGAAGATCGCCGTCGGCGGCGCGGCGGCGGTGACTGCACCGCTCTGGGTTGAGACGCTCGTGTCGGCCGCCGGGCAGCACGCGGCGCACTACCAGGCATCGGCCGCCCAGGCGGCCGCCTGGGCGCCAAAGGCGCTCACACCGGCGCAGAACGAGACGGTCATCACACTCGCGGAGCTGATCATCCCGCAGACCGACACGGCCGGCGCCACCAAGGCCAACGTGAATCGGTTCATCGACGCGGTCATCGCCGATGCCTCGGCCGCCGATCGTCAGAAGTTCGTTGACGGTCTGGGGTGGCTGGACACCCAGAGCCAGCGCGATGCCGGTGCCCCGTTTGCCAGGGCGAGCGCGGCTCACCAGGCCGCCCTGCTCACGGCGATCAGCACGAACAAGGCACCCTCGTCCACCGAGCAGGTTGGCGTGGACTTCTTCAGCGCGATCAAGTCGCTGACCATCACCGGCTACTACACGTCCGAAGTCGGGATGCACGAAGAGATGGGCGACGACGGCAACATGTTCTTCCTGGAGTACAAGGGGTGCACGCACCCGGAACACAAGACGTAATGCGAAGTGCAAAATGCAAAGTGCGAAGTGCGAAGTGAAAAGTACGGGGTGCAGCGTGCAACATGCGAAACGTTGGGATGCATCCCTGTTTCGCCACTTGGCATTTCGCATTTTGCATTTTGCACTTCGTTCGTGCGCCCCTACCGTGCGGCGGCGCTCATGCGCACCTTGTAGATGCTCGTCTCCGCCGTGATGTACAGCGTGCGGCCGTCGGCGTCGCCGAAGGCGCAGGCCGAGGGCGTCTCCGGCGTCGCGATCACGCCGAGGCGGCCGCCGTTGCGATCGAGGACCCAGATGCCGCCGGGACCTGCCAGGTAGAGCCGACCTGCGACATCGACCGCAAGCCCGTCGGCCTGCCCTTGCACCCCGCGCTTCCACGGCAGAATCGAGGCGAGCCGGCGAGGTGCGACCGTGCCGGCCGCACCGCCAGTCGGATAGACGCGCAGTTCGCGTCGGCCGGCATCGGCGACGTAGAGCTCCCGCCCGTCGGGCGAGACCGCCACACCAGTTGGCCGCACAAGCCCCTCGACGGCCACGGTGGCCTCGCCGGTCGGCGAGATCCGGATCACGCGACCTGTAGCGCCGGCGCGACTGGTGCGCCCGGGCGCATCGACGACGTAGATCGTTCCGTCTCTGGAGAGGGCAAGGTCGGTGGGCCCGGTGAGAGGCTGGCCTCCCACGCGCGCAAGGAGCACGGATGCTTCGCCGTCCTCGCGACGCGAGACGCGGCGCCTCTGGCGTTCGGCCATGAGCAGCCGACTGGCGGCGTCAATAGCCAGACCCGCGGCGCCTCCTGTGTCTTCGAGGACGACGGCGGGCTCTTCGCCGACCCGCCAACGCAGGATCTGGCTCCGCGCTGCGTCGGTGAATACCAGCGCGCCGTCGATCCACACGGGGCCATCGGCGAACTGGAAGTTGGTCGCGACCCGCTCCACCTTCCCGCCATCGTCGAGCAGGCGACGCAGCGCAGGCGTGGTTGGCGCGCCCTCAGGGGGCGGCGGCACCTGGGCGGCAAGTAGCGCCAGAACGAGGAGGGCTGAACGCAGCACCGTGCGGGTTAGTGTACGCGCAGACCGCAGCGGCGGAACTGAAGTTCCGCCCTACGCACCGTGTGCGATGCGCCAGATGCGCTGGTTGGCGTCGTCCACCACCAGCAGCGCGCCGTCGCCGGCAACGGCGATGCCCACCGGACGGCCCCACACTTCCTTCTTGTCCTCGCCGAGCATCCACCCGGTGGCGAAGTCCTCGTAGCCACCCGACGGCCTGCCCTTCACAAAGGGAATGTGGATCACCTTGTAGCCGGTGCGGAGGCTCCGGTTCGAGGAGCCGCGCAGCGTCGCAAAGGCGCTGCCGCGGTAGCTCGACGGGAAGTTCTTCCCCTGGTAGAAGACCAGGCCCATGACCGCCGAGTGCGCTTCGAGCAGCACATCGGGCACCAGCGTCTGCTTCACCAGGTCGGGCCGCTCGCCCGCATGCCGCGGATCTTCGTTGGGGCCGACGTAGGCAAACGGCCAACCGTAGAAGCCGCCGTCGCGCAGGCTGGTGATGTAGTCCGGGACGAGATCGTCGCCCAGCTTGTCGCGCTCCTGCACGGCCGCCCACAACGTGCGAGTCGATGGCTCGAATCCGAGCCCGATTGGGTTGCGCAAGCCCGTGGCGAGGACGCGTCGATCCGAACCGTCGGGCTTGACCGAGAACACCAGCGCGCGGTCGGCATCGGGCGCGCCCGCATCGGAACTGGACCCGAGGGTGACGTAGAGCCGCGCACCGTCTGGGCTGAAACTGATGTTGCGCGTCCAATGCCCCGGCTCGGCCGGCATCTCGACGATCTTGCTGCCGGGCCCTTCGGCCTTGAGCTGGCCGTTCGTGTACGGCCACCGCACGATGCTCCCGGCGTTGGCGACGTAGATGTGCCCCGCGCCAAAGGCAATGCCGAACGGACGCGCGAGCCCTTCGGCAAACACGTGCCGCTGGTCGGCGGTGCCGTCGCCGTTGGTGTCGCGCAGGACCGTGAGCGTGTTGAGGTCCGAGTCGGTAGCAAACACGTCGCCGGACGGGGCCACCGCGACCCAGCGCATCCGCTTGAAACCGCCCTCCGCAAACACCTTCGCCGAGAAGCCCTTCGGCACATTCAGCGAGGCGCCCTCGGGCTGCGCGATCACGGTCGGCGGGTTCCGCACATCAGGCGTCGCAAACGGCTTGGGCAGCGCGTCGGGCTTGACCTGGTGCTGCTGCCCCACAAGCGCCGCCGTCAACGCCGCCACTGTCCCACACGTCAACAGAATCTGTCTGGTCATCGCACCCTTAGCACCTGAGAGCACCTGAGAGCACCCGAGAGCACCCGAGAGCACTTACAACGTATCAGTGACGCGTTCGCGTTTCGCGTCGAAGAACAGCACCTCGCCGCGGCGATACGCGCTGACGCCCATGCCGATGGCCGCCATGGCCCGATAGCCGGTCTCGGCGTCAAGGTTGGGTGCCTTCCGGCTGCGCACGCAGTCGAGGAAGTTGTCCATGTGCGGATGCGTGCCTGGGGCAAACGGCTGGACCGCGATCTTGACGGTCTCACTACCGGTCTTCTTGACGAAGTCGTCCTTGTACTCACGATCGGGCACCACTTCGATCTCGGTGTTGTCGAGCGACTCGCTGTCGCGCGCCACAAAGATCGTGCCCTCCGAGCCGTGGATCACCAGCGGCGCGCCAACGCCGCTGCCTACCGAACAGGCCAGCTGCATCGTCCACTTCGGGTAGTCGACGTTCATGAAGAAGGTGTCGGGCACCTCGCGGTCGTGCTGGGCGTAGATGCCGCCGCCGGCTGTGACGCGGTGCGGGAACTCCGGGCCGATGGCCACCAGGAGCGGTGAGACCGTGTGATAGAACAGGTCGGTCGCAATACCGCCGGAGTAGTCCCAGTACTTGCGCCAGCGGAAGTAGCGCTCGGGCGCAAACGGCCGCTTGGGCGCGCTGCCGAGAAACGCCTTCCAGTCCAGTGTCTGCTCGGTCGCGTCCGCGTCGATGGGGTAGTTCCACTCGCCGCGCTTGTTGCGGTTGCGGCCAAAGCCGCCCGACGCCCACATCACCTGGCCGATCAGACCGTCGGCAATGGCCCGCCGGGCCTTCCAGAAGTGGTCCATCGACGCGTACTGGCTGCCCACCTGCAACACACGACCGCTTGCCTTGACGGCCTCGGTGACCTCCCTGGCCTCGTCGATCGTGTAGGTCATCGGCTTTTCGAGGTACACGTCCTTGCCGGCCTTGAGCGCAGCCAGCGCGTGCGCGTGGTGCCAATGATCGGGCGACGAGATCACCACGACGTCGATGTCGGACCGCCCGCAGAGCTCGCGGTAGTCGTGATGGACCGACGTGGCGTCGACGCCGGTGGCCTCCTGCGCGGCCTTCTTGCGTTTGTCCCAGATGTCGTTGACGGCCACGGCCATCACGTCGCCCTTCTCCTTGTTGCGCGCGACGAGATGGCGGATGTGGCTTCTCATGCGTCCACCGCAGCCGACAAAGCCGACATTGAGCCGGTCGTTGGCGCCGCGCACGCGGCCAGTGGCAAAGGTATCAGGACGTGCGTCGGCGGGCTGACTGGCGACGATGCCGGCGCCAAGGACGGCCGCGCCTGCGCCGACCTGCCTGATGAAGTCGCGTCTGCTCGATGACTGACTCATGGACAACTCCGAGTGGAAAGACCACTGGGTATATTGCAGAATTGCAGATTGACGATTACGAACCGGCGGTCGGCGCGATCAACAGGAAGCGCTGCTCTACCTGCTTGGGCGATCGGGTCTCGAAGTTTGGCAGCATGCCGACGACCGTGTAGGTCCCCGGCTCGAGCGAGCCAGTACGGATGGCGCCGGTGAACTGAATCTGGCCGCGCTTGGCATCCACCACGGGCTCACCGGCGGCCTGCACATCGCCCACGGCCCGGCCATTGCGCAAGAGGGCGAGATGCATGCCCTGCTTGACGGCGTCGAGGTCCTCGGGCGTCGCGTTGTACACGATGTAGAGCAGGTGCACGGTCTCGCCCTGCGCGAAGACCATGGAGGGCTGGGGCACGAAGCGCACGGCGCCGGCATCGAGTGGCTGCCGATCGGTGTCAACGGCATTGCCGTCGCGTCGCGCCACCTGGCGCGTCAGCAACAGCGAGCTCGACGTGGACGGGCCGCGGAAGTCCTTGAGCAGCACGCGCCCGCCAACGCCGCCCATCCGGCCCGACCGCTCATCGCGAAACACGATGCGCCAGTCGTACTCGCCCGGCAGCAGCGGCAGCAGATCGCTCATCGACAAAAAGGCGGTGCGATCCCCGCGCACCTGGCCCCAGCGCGCGACGTCGAGCGGCGCCTCGAGGCGCCGCTCGAAATAGAGCGGCAGGCGCCCGTTTGTGGCGTCGGTCACGCGCAGGATCGCGGTCGCCACCAGTTGGGGCGCCTTCAAGTCGGAGGGCTGCAACTGGCTGGCGGGCACGCCCGCACTGAGCACGAGCACGGGGAACCCCTCGTCGCTGGCGAACATCCCGACAGACGCGGCGACGGGCAGATCGACGGGAACCTCGGCGCGCTGCATCGCCTGGCGCAGCGCCAGCCCGCGGTCGTCTTTCGCGAACATCGACGTCGTGCGCGGCTCGTAATAACCCCGGGTGGCGGCCTGCACGCGCGCGCCCAACCTGGTGACGTTGAACTTCAGCGCGCGGAAGCGGCCGGCCGACCGCAAGTCGACCGGGTAGTAACTCACGACGTAATACCCGGATGCGTCGCGGACCACGCGGTCGAAGACGTCGGCCAGGCGGTTGCTGCCGATGATCGCGTAGCCCCCGGTCTCACGCGCCAAGTTCTCCAGCCCTTCACGCGCCAGCGCGCGCAACTCGGACTGGCCGACCAGGTCCGGCTCGGCGCGGCGGCGGCGGCCGTCGATCGTGGGAGCTATGCCGCGCTCGTCCACAGGCGTCTGCGGGTTGAGGCCGCGCGAGTCGACGGTGTAGAAACTGACACGCCGGCGCACCGCAAAACTGGCCAGATCGCGGAACAGCCCGGCGTTGTCCTGTTCCAGACGCAGCCCCGGACGCATCAACACGATGGCCTTCTTGCCCGGCAGCGGCGCCAGGCGTTCGACCAGGCCGAAGTACTGGTTCAGGGCCACCTCGCCGTAAATGGGCAACTGCCGGTCGACCAGGCCCTCGGTCACCGGCGCAGCCAGCGCGGCGTTGGTGGGCGCCTGCTGCGGACGGACCATGAATCCCATCAGCGGCGCGACACCGTCGTTCTGGCGCTGGATGTTGGCCGCATTCGCCCGCTCGATCGCGGCGTCGTCGGCCATCGGACGCGACAGATCCACCAACCCTGACAGGCCGTTGCCGCCCAGCGGCCCGCGCTCGAGTTTGTTGATCGTCGCGATGAGATCGGTGCGGGCGTCGGTGAAGGGGCGGTTGCCAATCGACACGTGGAACCCTGGCCGGAGATTGCCGAGCACGAAGGCGCGGAGGGCCTCTATGGTCCGCTTGGTGTCGGTGGTACCGACTTCCGCTGCGACGTAAACCCAGGTGGGGCTTCCGATGGGCGCCGCCACCGGCTCGCCCGGCATGCCGTCGGGCGCTTCCCACGTTCCGCGGTCGTTCTCGGCCTGTGGCACGAACTGCACGGTGGCCACGTCGTGGGGGACGCCGTTTTCGGTCAGTGTGAAGTCGGCACGGGTCAGATCGGTGATGGGGCGGCCCGCGCGGTCGGTCACGCGGACCTCGGATTCAACCAGCCGTACCTCGACCCTGTAGTCCTGAGCGCTCAGCGCGGTGGTGAGCGCAATGACGCAGAGCAACGCGACGTGCTGACGCATGGACGACCTCGCCCGGGGGAAATTACGCAGATTATAGAGGATTACGCGGAGTAATCACCCGCAGATTACGCAGATTGCGCAGATTGGGTCGGATGGGGCGGGACTCACCTATTTCAGGCCCAATGTCGCCAGATGCGGGGTCAATGCGCGCTCGAGCGCGGCGTCGTCGCCCTCGACTTTGACGTCGCGAAACAACGACCAGCGCTCCTGGTGGGTCGCCGACCCGCCGGGCGGCAACGACGCCATGGGGCCCATCGTCTCGAGCTCGATGAAGGCCGCGGCCGTGTAGGCCTCGGTGTTGACGCCGTGGTCAGGGTACGTCGTGCCCTCGTGCCAGTCGTAGCGCTTGATGAACAGGTGGCCGTTTCTGGCGTAGCCGGCCCAGCCGCGCTTGTTGGCGACACCGATCTTCTGCGAGCCGGCGCGCGCCGCGTCGGTGCGCAACCGGATGTACTTCGGTCCCAGCCCCCACCGCGGATCGGACAGGTCTGTGTACGCCCACATCGTCAGCGAACGCACCGGCAGCAGCGCGTCGTCGTGGCTCGCGTACGGCTCTTGCGGGATGAGGATGGTCCCGCCGGCGTTCATGATCGTCAGCGCCCACGGCGAGACGTCGACAGTCCACAGCGACCGATTGGTCAGGCGATGGCCGACGGTCACGCCCGTGCCGGTCTCGGCAAGCGTCACTGTCAGTTCCTTCACGATGCCGGTGTGCGGTTCAACCGGCTGCACCAGCCGTACCGTCGCGCCCGTCACGGTGGCTTCGACCGGCCCGTTGTCTGGCGAGTAACTGCGCGGCATGTCCTCGGGCGCCGTCCACAGGCGATGTCCGCCCCACGGCTTCCACTCGCCAAGTGCGGTCTTCACGCTCGCCTCGGTCACCTCGCCCAGGAGATTGTCGCCGCCGATGAAACCGTAACGGATCACGCGCGGGCCAATGGCCGTCGTGAGGATCACCTCGACGGCTCCATTGGACAGGCGGATGCAGTTGGGCTGATTGAGATAGGTGACCCGCTCCACTTTCACCTCAGCCGATGCGTCAGACGCACCGCCAATCACGGTCGCGGCGACAAGGATGCCAAGCGCAAAAGGACGCATGCGGCGGATGATAGCTGAATTGGTCGTCTAGCGCGTGAGCGTCCACAGTTGATACACGCCGAGCACCACCATGGCGGTGGCCGAGAGCCACAGGCCGACGGATTCCCACCAGGGTCCACGCAGGCGTGGGTCGATGTCACCGTTGAAGCGCACGGCAGCCACGCCGAGGAACGGGAGCATCAGGGCCTGCCCGGTGGCGCCGATCAGCACCAAGGTCACCGGCTGCGACCAGACGAGGTACACCAGCGCGCAGGTGAGCGAGATGCCGATGGAGAACCAGCGCACCGCGCGCAGTCGGGCAGCCTCGTCGCGGTACTGCGTCACGCCAAACAGCACGAGGGCGTCGGCGGCCAGGCGCGCATTGGCGGCGGTGGCACCGAAGTAGGTCGAGTAGAGCACGAAGAAGGCGCCCGTCAGGAATATCACGAGCGTCCACTCGCCAAAGGTCTGGCGGAACATCTGCGATAGCACGTGGATCATGTCCGCGTTGGTGACGTCGAGGCCACGCGCGTGCAGCACGGCCGCACCCAGCAGATAGAACGCGATGGTGATCGCGGTATAGAGCACCAGCGACACGCCAGCGTCGACCCGCATCACCCGCATCCAGCCGCGGGCGCGCCGGGCCCAGCCCGCGGTGCCGTCGTCGGTTCCGACGTGACGGGCGTAGCCCTTTTCGAGACACCAGTACGGGTAGTAGATCAGCTCGGACGCGCCGACGCCGATGACGCCAAACGCCGCAAACGCGACGGTGAAGCTGTCGGGCAACGCGAACTGCATGCCGCTCCACAACTGCGACGCCGTGATGCGATAGGGAGTCGACTGCAGCACGCCGACCGACACGACGGCCGACACCGTGAAGAGGGCCACCATCCACGTCGAGCCGCGCTCGACGACGCTGTAGCGGCCGCTGGCCAGCAACAGTGCGCACGAGACGCCGACCGGCAGCGCCCAGGCCCGCGGTCCGCCGGCGATGCCGAGTTCTGCGAACACACCGGCGATGCCGCCCACGATGCCGCTGACCTGGACGATCAGCGACAGGTACATGGCCAGCCACAGCCAGAGGATCCACGACACGCGCCACCGCGGACCCGGTAACGCGTTGAGCGCGTCGAGCGTGGTGCGGCCGGTGGCCACCGCACAGCGCGCCAGCTGGATCTGCACGAACACTTTCAATACGCAGCCCAGCACGATGAACCACAGCAGGCTGAAGCCCACCGACGCGCCCAGCTTGGGCGTGACGATCAGCTCGCCAGACCCGACGATGGTGGCGGTGATGATGAAGCCGGGACCGAGGTGGCGGACGAGCCCCCCGAGTGACGTAGGAGGGGGGCTCGTCATTGCAGATTGACGATTGCAGATTACACGTCGCAGAGCACCACGGCTTCGCGCAGTGATGCCATCGGTTCGCGCACCGGGATGAACTCGTGCGCGAAGTAGCCGGTGTAGCCGGTCTCGTGAATCGCCTTGACGATGGCGGGCCACTGCAGTTCCTGCGTCGGATCGAGCTCGTTACGCCCGGGGACGCCGCCCGTGTGGTAGTGCGCGATCCAGTCCTTGTTGTCCTTGATCGTGCGGATGATGTCGCCCTCCATGATCTGCATGTGGTAGATGTCGTACAGCAGCTTGACGTTGGGCGAGGCCACCCGCGTCATCACTTCGACGCCAAACGGCGTCTTGTCGCCCTGGTAGTCCTTGTGGTTCACCTTGCTGTTGAGCAGCTCGACGACCACGGTGACACCGTGCTCTTCGGCGATGGGCTTGATGCGGTTGAGCACCGCCGCGCAATTGGCGATCGCCTGGTCGTCGGGCATGCCCTTGCGGTTGCCGAAGAAGGTGATCAGGTTCGGCACCTTCGCCGCCTTGGCGAACGGGATCCCCGTCTTGAAGGTCTCGTAGATCTGGTCGTGCAGCGCCGGGTTGTTCAGGCCGTCCGGGATGGTACCGCCGCCTTTGCCCGGGTAACCAGTGGACACCGTGAGCCCATACTTGGCGGCGATCGCGAACTCCTCGGGCTGCAGCAAGTCCACGGCCGGCAGGCCGAGATCGGCGACCGACTTGAGGAAGTCCTCGAGCGGGATGCGCTGATAGCACCAGCGGCACACCGACTGCTTCAACCTGCCCAGCTTGACGGCCTTCTCCTGTGCAGAGGTCTCCGAGCCGGCAAACACCGCGCCGGCGGCCACGGCCCCGGCGGTCCTGAGCGCATCACGTCGTGAGAGTGCCATCGTTGTGCTCCTGGGCAGGCCTGAAGGCCTGCGCTACATCTCCAAAGCGATCACGGTGTCGTACGGGTCCACAGCCGTCTGCGGGATCGTGAGGATCACGCCCTCGGCGACGTTTCTCACGTCGGCCTTCGCGCCGGTCTTCACGAAGCGGGCGCTTCTCACCGGGCCACCCACCGACGGCACGAGCAGGTTCGGATCCTGCCAGTTGAGCACGTGCACGTAGACCGTGTCGCCCTTTTTCGTCGTCACGCCCCAGGGCCGCGGGGTCACCGGCCCGCCGCGCGAGCCGTAGATCGACTCGCCGTGCACGGCCAGCCACTCGCCCACTTCCTTCAACCGCGCGCTGTGCTCGGCCTGGATCTTCCCGTTGGGCATGGGCCCGACGTTGAGGAGGAAGTTGGCGTTGTAGCCGGCGCCTTTGACGAGCAGGTGGATCAGGTCCCGCGTGCTCTTGTGCCGGCGATCCTGGAGGTTGAAACCCCAGGCGCCGTTGATGGTGTCGCACATCTCGAGCGGCAGGTGACCGATCTGCGAGTCCTCGTTGAAGCCGGCCGTATTGTGCCCCGGCAGGTCCTTCTCGAACATCTGGAAGTCTTCGCCGTCAAACGGCTTCTTGTGGTGGTTGGCGCCGACCAGCGCCTGGGGCTGCAGGCGATGGATGAGCGCGTAGGTCTCCTCCAGCCGCCACTTGGCGTCGGGCCGATCCCACCAGCCGTCGAACCAGATGCCGCCAATCTCACCGTAGTTGGTGAGCAACTCTGTGAGCTGGGCGTTCATGTAGTCGATGTACGTGTCCCAGTTGCCCGCGTCAGGCCGGCCCGCGTCGTTGCCGGTGCGGCCACGCGGATAGTAGTCCGGGTGGTGCCAGTCGAGCTGCGAGTAGTAGAAGAACAGCTTGATGCCCTGCTTGCGGCATTCCTCGGCCAGCGCCTTGAGCACGTCCTTCCGGTACTGCGTCCGATCGACGATGTCCCAACTGGAGACCTTCGAGTCGAACATCGCGAAGCCGTCGTGGTGCTTCGAGGTGATGGTGATGTATTTCATTCCCGCGGCCTTCACCATCGCCACCCACTCGGCGGCGTTGAACTGCTCGGGGTTGAAAAACGCCGGCAGCTTCTCGTAGTCGGCCACTTGGATCTTCTGGTTGTTCATCACCCACTCGCCGTCGCCCAGGACGCTGTAGACGCCCCAGTGGACGAAGAGCCCGAACTTGGCGTCCTGAAACCACTCGCGCGCCTTCAGGTTCTCTGGTGCAGGCACGTACGTCGCCTGTGCCGCGACGGGCGTCGACCAGAGTATGGCGGCGACCAACAGCAGGCCAACCCGACCAACCTGATGAACCCGGCCAACCCGATCAACCCGACCAACCCGATCAACCCGATTCTCTGTCATGCCTTGGTCACCCCGAGATGCGTGTAGCAGTTGTCGGGGCACCCATCCCAGCCGGGACTGGGCACGTTGCCCATGTACTGCAGGTCCTGGATCCCCATCCTGCTCGTGAAGAAGCCGGTCGCCACCGCGTCGCGGAATCGCGAGAAGAAGGCGACGCCGTGGCTGAACTCCGGCGTGGCCTTCCGTGGATAGGCGATGTCGTCAACCAGGGCGGTGCGCTGCGCGTCGGTGACCTCGCGGAACGACTTGCCGAACCGCGAGTGGCTTTCGGCATCCAGCCACCGCAGGCCGCCGCGCATCGGCACCTGCCCTTCGGGCCGGTCCGTCATCATGAAGTCGATGAACTCGGGCACACCCGCGTCGGTCGCACTGCCGGACTTCTCGTCCTTGGGGATGACGATGTTGGCGAGCAGCGCGACGGTCGCCCACTCGTGCGGGGTGAAGAACTTCGGCTTGTAGGCACCCTTCCTGCCGGCGGCGCCTCTCCCTGCGACCGGGGTGCCGTGCTGATGCGCCTCGGGTTCGGCGGTTGCCTCGGCGAGGCCGATGCCAGCCGCCACTGGCGTGGCGCCGATGATCTTGAGTGCGTTCCGTCGGGTGATGTACATCAGACATTCCCCTTCTTCATCTCATCCGCCAGGTGCTGACTGGTCCGCCAGGACAGCGCCATGATCGTCCACGTGCAGTTCTTGTCCGCGTTGGTGACAAACGGGCCCGCGTCGGCGACGACGACGTTTCTGGCGTCGTGCGCCTGGCACCACTGGTTGAGCACCGAGGTTTTCGGGTCGCTGCCCATCCGGGTGCAGCCGGCTTCATGGATGATGCGTCCGCCTGCCTCGAGCCCGTAATCACGGTCCTTGCCGGGCATCGCCCCGAGCGGCTCGCCGCCCATGGCGTGGATGATCTCGCGGAACGTGTCCTGCATGTGCTTGGCTTGCCTGATCTCGTGGTCGCTCCACTTCCAGCGGAACCGCAGGACCGGAATCCCCCACTTGTCCACGGAATCCGGATCGACTTCGCAGTAGCAGTCGTCGTTGGGCACCATCTCGCCGCGGCCGGCAAAGCCCACCGTGGCGCCGTAGTACTTGCGGTAGTCGTCCTTGAGCGCCTTGCCGTAGCCGCCGCCGTTACTGCCGGGCATGCTGGCGATGCCGCCGCCAAACCCGTAGCCCGGCATGTGCCGGCCGCCGCCGATCTCGATGTGGTACCCGCGTGGGAAGTCGAGCGTCTTGTTGTCGGCCCACCACGGCATGAACAGGTGCATGCCGCCCACGCCGTCTTCGTTGTGCGCCGGCGTGTCCAGCATCTTCGGGATGAACCCTCTGACGCTGAGGCCGGTGGAGTCGGTGAGGTACTTGCCCAGCACGCCGCTGCTGTTGGACAGCCCGTTGGGGTGCCGCGGCGACCTGGAGTTGAACATCAACCGCGCCGATTCCCCCGCGCTGGCCGCCAGCACGACGGCCCTGGCGCGCACCGAGTACTCGCGCGCATCCGACGTGTTGACGTAGGAGACGCCCGTCGCCAGCCCGTTGGTGTCGGTCAGCACCTCGCGCGCCATCGCGCCGGTGATAATCGTCAGCTTGCCGGTAGCCAGCGCCGGCGGCAGGAAGACGGAGGTCGACGAGAAGTTCGAGTGCGTCGCGCAGCCGCGTCCGCACTGCCCGCAGAAATGGCACTGCGGGCGGCCGTGGATCGACTTGGTGAGGATCGACAGACGCGACGGAATGCAGGGGATGCCGAGTTTGTCGGAGGCCTGCTTGATCAGCATCTCGTAACAGCGCGGCCTGGGCGGCGGGAGGAAGATCCCGTCGGGCTCGTTGTGGATCCCTTCCTTCGAGCCGAAGATGCCCACGAGCTGGTCGAGCTGGTCGTAGTACGGCTTGATGTCGTCGTAGGTGATGGGCCAGTTGTCGCCCAGCCCGTCGATGGTCTTGTGCTGGAAGTCGTCGGGCCCGAAGCGCAGCGAGATGCGTCCCCAGTGGTTTGTGCGGCCACCCAGCATCCGCGCACGATACCAGTCGAACCGCTCGCCCGGCGCCGTCGTGTAAGGTTCTCCCTCGATCTTCCAATCGCCGATGCACCCATCGAACTCGCCGAAGCCCTTTTCGGGCGTTGATGCCCCGCGGCGCGGCGAGTCATACGGCATCTTGAACATGGCCGAGTCTGTCGCCGCGTCCCACTGGGGACCGGCTTCAAGCATCACGACGTTGGCGCCGGCCCTGGTGAGCACATAGGCGGCAGCGCCGCCGCCGGCGCCAGAGCCGACGATACACACGTCGTACGGCGTTGGGGTCTGCTTGATCTGCATCGACATCCGTCCTCGGCCCCCAATGATCTCCGTAGGGGCGGGTTTCAAAACCCGCCCACCGGTGTCAACCCGCCCGCCGGATCGTCAGCGCGCGCTCGAGGTCGCCGTCGCGCGCGTGAGTTCGTCGGCCAGCCAGTCGTTGATCTCGTCCACCTGTTCCTGCGTCGTGCGGTGGCCGGTATCGTAGGCAAGCGTCAGTTGCTTGGACGCGGCGATCACGTTGTAGGCCGCATACATCGACGTCGGCGGGCACGTCTCGTCGTTGTAGCCCCACGAATACCGGCCCGGCGCCGTCACACGCCTGGCGAAATTGACCACGTCATAGTAGCTGCTGGTGGTGACCTTGGCCTCGGCGCGGTGCACGTTCGGGCCCTCGGTGGCGCGGAACATGTGCGGCCACCCGCCGGCGCGGCCGTTGAGGTAGCCGGTGAGATCGGACAGCGCGGGATAGTACGCCGCAAGGCGTGTCACGCGGCGATCCAACCCGGCCGTCACAATCGCCAGCGCGCCCCCCTGGCTGCCGCCGGTGACGCCCAGGTTGCGACCGTCCCACTGCGGCAGCGACGTGAGAAAGTCGTTGGCGCGCAGGGTCCCGGTATAGACGCGACGGTAGTAGTAGCGCTCGCGCGAGTCGAGGCCGAAGGTGGGATAGCCGTTGAGGCCGCCGCGCCCAAGGCCGTCGTACACCTCCTGCGGCTGAATCACCGGAATGCCGTGAATGCCGACCTGCAGCGTGATGACGCCTCTGCCCGCCATCTCGGCCCACCCGCGGTACGGCCGCACGCCCGCCCCTGGCACGCTCAGCAGCGCCGGGTACTTCCCAGACGCCTTGGGCATGCAGAGGATGCCGTACAGCCGGCTGCCGCCCTCGGTGACGCCGACGTTCTGCAGATTCACCTGCCAGCAGTCGGCCTCGGCGGTGCCGTAGTCCGGCAGCGGCGTCCACCGCGCGTCGATGGGCAACGCCGCCAGCCGCACACGTTCGTCGTTCCAGAAGGCGTCGAAGTCAGGTGGATTGGTCTGGGTCGGCTGAATCTGGTCGGGCGAAAACCCGGCCGTGCCGACACCGCGATACGTGTGCCCCTCGATGTCGGCCGTCGCGATGAGCCGCAGGAACCCCGGCGTGGCCAGCGTGCCGGCCGCCACGGTCAGCGGTGCGCTGCCCACGACAGAGGTGGCCTCCGTCAATGGCGGCAGCATCTCGGGACCAAAGCCGTACGTCACCGTCGCGCCGAGCACCGGATGACCGTCGCGCAGCACGTCGATGCGAAAGCTCACGGGGTCGCCGGGCCGGTAGGTCCAGTCGGCGCGATCGGGCGTGACGGTGACGGCCACGCGACTGAAGGGCTGCCGCGGTCCCTGCGCCTCGACGAGCGCAAGCGCGGACACCACGGCGAGAAACGTGGCCACGAATCTGCGTGGAGTGAAGATCATGCGGGTGGCGTCTGGTCAGGAGGTCCGACCAGCGCCACGCATCATACTCCACCTGAAAAGGTCTTACCTCTTTGCGAGATATACGATATACAATCCGGCGCCGTGGCCTTCCCCCGCATTGCCAGCCTGAAGTCAGCCCAGGCCTTCCGCCACCGCCTGGCCACCCTCGATCTGGCGCTGCCGTTTGACGAATCGCTTCAATCAGCGCCGGCCTCGCCGCTTGCCCGGCCCCTCGAGTCTGGCGGGCTGCGCGCGGGAAATCGGTGGTGCATCCTGCCAATGGAAGGATGGGACGGCACGCTCGACGGCCGGCCCAGCGAGTTGACCACGCGGCGCTGGCGCAACTTCGGACTGAGCGGCGCAAAGCTCATCTGGGGCGGCGAAGCCGTTGCCGTACGCGACGACGGCCGAGCCAATCCCAACCAACTGGTCATCCGCGAGGACACCTTCGGCGACCTCGTCGCGCTGCGCGAGACCCTAGTTGGCGCGCACCGCGAGCGCTTCGGCGCCACTGACGACCTGCTCGTCGGACTGCAGCTTACGCACTCGGGGCGCTTCTCGCGCCCGACGCTCGGCGGCCCGGCTCCGCGCATCGCGTATCGCCATCCGGTGCTCGATGCGCGCGTCGGGGTGCACGACGACCAGGCGGTGTTCACCGACGACGAGCTCGATCGCCTGATCGGCGACTTTCTCGTCGCCGCGCGCCGTGCGCAGGCGGCCGGCTTCGCCTTCGTGGACATCAAGCACTGCCACGGCTATCTGGGACACGAGCTGCTGAGCGGCATGACGCGTCCCGGCAAGTACGGCGGGTCGCTCGAGGGACGCACGCGCTTTCTGCGCGAGATCGTCGCCGGCATCCGCGCCGAGGCGCCGGGCCTGGGCATCGGCGTCCGCCTGTCGGCCTTCGACATGGTGCCATTCCGCAAAGGCGTTGACGATGTCGGCGAACCCGCGGCCGTCGATGACGGGTATCGCACGGCCTTTGGCTTCACGCGCGCCACCTCCCCAGGAAACATCACCGACGCCGACGCGCTGCTGACGGTCTTTGCGTCGCTCGGAATTCAGTGGGTCTGCCTCACAGCGGGCAGCCCGTACTACAACCCGCACATCCAGCGGCCGGCGCTCTTTCCGCCCTCGGACGGCTACCTGCCCCCGGAGGACCCCCTGGTGGGAGTGGCGCGGCAGATTGACGCGACGGCGCGTCTCAAGGCGCGCCATCCCGAGCTGGTGATCGTCGGCTCGGCCTACAGCTATCTGCAGGAGTGGCTACCCTACGTCGCGCAGCACGTAGTAGGCGCCGGCATGGCCGATGCCGTGGGCCTGGGGCGCATGGTGCTCAGCTATCCCGACATGCCGGCCGACGTGCTGGCCGGCGCGCCGGTCAAGACCAGGCTGCTCTGCCGTACCTTCAGTGACTGCACGACCGCGCCGCGCAACGGCCTTGTGTCCGGCTGCTACCCGCTCGATCCGTTCTACGCGAAGCACCCGCACGCCATCGCGCTCAAGGATCTGAAGAAGAAGGTGACGGCGTGAGCCGCCCACAGACACACGTCGCCGCTACCGCGTTTCTGTCGTTGTTCTCGATCGTGGGGTTCGCGCTCTACGGCCTGCCGTTCTTCTACGACTTCTTCGTCCGGGATCTGGGGTGGACGCGCCAGCAGGTCACCTCGGGGAACGCGTACAGCAAGCTGCTGATTGGCCCGCTGTTCGGGTTTCTGGCCGGCTGGTTCATCGATCGGTTCGGGCCGCGGCGGCTCATGCTTGCCGGCATCGTGATGGCCGGCGGCGCGCTGGTGGGACTCGGCACGGTCTCGACGCTGGCGTTCTTCTATCTGTTCTACGTGTTCAACGCCCTGGGCTACGTCTGCGGCGGCCCGCTGCCCAATCAGGTGCTGCTGTCGCGATGGTTCGACACAAATCGCGGCAAGGCGATGGGCTTTGCCTATCTCGGCATCGGTGTCGGCGGCGCCATCGTCCCGCTGCTGGCCCACGCGCTGACCCAGCGCTTGGGCTGGCAGGCCGCGTTGCAGATACTGGGCGTGCTGATGGTCGTCATCGCGTTTCCCATGGCGTGGTTCGTCAGGGAGAAGCCCGAGGATGTCGCCGCACGCGGAGCGAACCAACAACCGTTAACCGACAACCTGCACCCTGCAACCGCCCAGTCGTCAATCGTCAATCGTCAATCGTCAATTTCCGCTGGCGCGCTGCCGTCTCTTGCGTCAGCACTGAAGTCCCCCGCGTTCTACCTGCTGATGGTCGGCTCGATGTGCTCCATCGGCGCCGTCGGGGGGACGATGCAGAACCTCAAGCTGTATTTGAGCCTGGACGTGAAGCTGGCGCAGGGCGAGGTGGCGCAGATCGCGTCGCTGGTGCTGGTGGGCAGCCTGATCGGCCGCATCGCGATGGGCTATCTCGCCGATCGGTTTGCGAAGAAGTACGTGATGCTGCTCATCTACTCCATCGTGGCGTGCACGATCCCGCTGCTGTTTCTGGCCGACCTGCCGGCGGCGCGCTACGCCTTTGCGCTGCTGTTTGGCATCGGGCTGGGCGGCGACTACATGATCATCCCGCTGATGGCTGCCGAGCTGTTCGGGGTGAAGATGCTGGGCCGACTGATGGGCATCGTGCTCACAGCCGACGGCATCGCCGAGGCGACCGCGCCGATGCTGGTGGCCGGCATCCGCGATGCAACCGGCAGCTACGCGGGCGGGTTTTCGGTGCTCATCGGGCTGGCGGCCGTGGGCGCCGTGGCCGTGGCGTTGCTGCCGAAGCGCCTTCCGGCGTGATCGATTATCGTTAGGGCATGGCGCGCCCGCCGCTTCGCAGACTCGGGCCCGAGGACCTGGCGGCCCTTGGTGACGAGGAGTTGCTCGACGTGCAGTTCCGCGAGCTCGATCTGAAGATCGAGGGCACCGACCTCGCGCAGCGGATCGAGCAGCTGAACGGCGAGCTGGCCAGCCGCGGGCTGATCTTCCGTCCGCACTACTGGCTGTCGGACGAGTGGTTCACGCCCGACGGCATCCCCGGCATGGCCATCCCGTTCTATCTCGCGCATCCGCGCCTGGCCAAGCTCGAGCTCTCGCAGATGCTGGAAGTGGAGGGTGGCGACGCGGACTCGTGCATGCGCATTCTGCGGCATGAGGCCGGCCACGCCATCGACAACGCGTTTCACCTGCGGCGGCGCCGCCAGCGGCGCGAGCTGTTCGGCGACCACACGCTGCCCTATCCCGAACACTACGCGCCCAAGCCGTACTCGAAGAACTTCGTGCTCCACCTGGACTCGTGGTACGCGCAGAGCCATCCCGACGAGGACTTCGCCGAGACGTTTGCGCTGTGGCTGACGCCCGACGCGCAGTGGCGACAGCGGTACCAGGATTGGCCGGCGCTGCGCAAGCTCGAGTACCTGGATCAGCTGATGCAGTCGCTGGCGGGCCGGACGCCCCCGCTGACGACGACCGAGACGCTGGACCCGCTGTCGTCAATCAAGAGGACGCTGCGGCAGCACTACCGGAAGAAACGCCGTCACTACGTGGTGGGCTATCCAAGTTTCTACGACCGCGATCTGCGCCGTCTGTTCTCGGACGCACCGGAGTGCGGGCAGAACATGACGGCGGCGCAGTTCCTGATCAAGATCAGAAAGTCGGTCCGCAAGATGGTCGGCAGCTGGACGGGCATCTACCAGTACACAATCGACCAGGTATTCCAGGACATGATCGAGCGCAGCCGCCAACTGAACCTCCGCCTGCGCGGGCCCGAGGAGCAGGCGCGGCTCGAGTTCACCGTCCTGCTGACCGTGCAGACCATGAACTACCTGCACGACGGCGGCCACCGCGTCGCGCTCTAGGGGCGGTGAAAACGATGAAGCGCCAGCGCGTCCTCGTGCTCGTCCACAAACATCTGGTGCCGCCCGACGACCTCACCGGCATCGACGTCGTCCACGCCGAGTGGAAGACGGAGTTCGACGTCATCTCGACGCTGCGCGAGAACGGCCACGAGGTCAGGCCGCTGGGCATCCAGGACGAGCTCAATCCGATCCGGCTGGCCATGGACGAGTGGAAGCCGACGATCGTCTTCAACCTGCTCGAGGCCTTCGACAACGTCAACCTGTTCGACCAGAACGTCGTGAGCTACCTGGAGTTGCTGCGGGTGCCCTACACGGGGTGCAACCCCCGAGGCCTGCTGCTGTCGCGCGACAAGTCGCTGTCGAAGAAGCTGATGGCGTATCACCGCATCCCGGTGCCCGACTTCGCGGTCTTCCGCCGGGGCCGCAAAGTGCTGGTGCCGCCGCGGCTGACATTTCCGCTGATCGTGAAGTCGCTGACGCAGGAGTCCTCCATCGGCATCTCGCAGGCATCGGTCGTGGGCGACGAGGAGAAGCTGCGCAAGCGCGTGGAGTTCATCCACGAGAGCGTCGGCACGCATGCGATCGCCGAGCGGTACATCGACGGGCGTGAGCTCTACGTCGGCGTGTTGGGCAACGAACGGCTGCAGGTGTTCCCCGTCTGGGAGATGCACTTCACGAAGATGGTGGAAGGCGACAACTGGCCCATCGCCACCGAGCGCGTGAAGTGGAGCACGAAGTACCAGGAGAAGCACGGCATCGCCACCGACAAGGCCCAGGCGCTGCCCGAGGGATTCGAACAGGCGGTGGGCAAGATGGCCAAGCGCGTCTACCGCGCCCTCGAGATCACCGGCTACGCGCGCATCGACTTGCGGATGGACACGGAGGGCAGGCCCTACGTGCTCGAGGCCAATCCCAACCCCCAGATCGCCTACGGCGAAGACTTCGCGGAGTCGGCCGAACACAGCGGCATGAAGTACGAAGATCTACTCGACCGCATCCTCGCGCTCGGTTTGCAGTGGCGGCCTGAGCGCGTGGCGTAGTCATTGACGATCGACGATCTTCTCCACCAGTACTGGGGCTACACCGCGTTTCGCCCGCTGCAGCGCGAGGCGATCGACGCTGTCCTGGCGCGGCGCGATTCGCTCGTCGTGCTGCCCACCGGCGGCGGCAAGTCGCTGTGCTTCCAGTTGCCGGCACTCGTCGATCAATCGGCAATCGTCAATCGGCAATCGTCAATCGCGATTGTCATCTCTCCCCTGATCGCCTTGATGAAGGATCAAGTCGATGGCCTGGTCGCACAAGGCGTCGCGGCCGCGTGCCTGCACAGCGGGCAGTCGTCGGACCAGCGCCGTGCTTCGCTCGACCTGCTGCGCGCCGGCACCTGCCGGCTGCTCTACGTCGCGCCCGAGCGAGCCGTTGGCGACACGGCCGACGGGTTCCGCGCGCTGATGAGTACGCGCGGGGTGGCCTATGTTGCCATCGACGAAGCGCACTGCATCAGCCAGTGGGGCCACGACTTCCGCCCGGAATACCGGCAGTTGGGCGCGTTGCGTGAGGCATTTGCGGGCACCTCGCTGCACGCCTACACGGCCACGGCCACGCCGCGCGTGCAGCGCGACATCTGCGAACAGTTGGGGCTGGTGCAGCCGGTCGTGCACATCGGCTCGTTCGACCGCCCCAATCTCGCCTATCGCGTGCTGCCGCGTGTCCAGTTCCGGCAGCAACTGCAGACGATCCTCCGCCGTCACGAGGGCGAGGCCGGCATCATCTACTGCCTGTCGCGGCGGGAAGTGGACGAGTTGGCGGCGGCGCTGGCCGCCGACGGCATCCGCGCGCTGCCCTACCACGCGGGGCTCGACGACACGACGCGGCACCGGAATCAGGACGCCTTCCTCAACGAGGAGATCGACGTGATGGTGGCCACCGTCGCCTTCGGCATGGGCATCGATCGATCTGACGTGCGCTTTGTCGTCCACGCCGGCGCCCCGCAATCGCTCGAGCAGTATCAGCAGGAAGCCGGCCGCGCCGGGCGCGACGGGCTGCCGGCCGAGTGCGCGCTGGTCACCTCGCCCGCCGACTTCGCGCGCTGGCGCAGCCTGCTCGAATCCGATGGCCAGTGGACCGACAGCGCCCGGACCCTGCTGCGCGACATGGAGCACTATGCCGCCGCCACCAGTTGCCGTCATCGCGCGCTGGTGGGCTACTTCGGGCAGGACCTGGCCCAGGGCCCCTGCGGCGCCTGCGATTGGTGTCTGGAGGAACTCGAGCGGGCCGACCAGCCGCAGGTACTCGCGCAGAAGATCCTGTCGGCCGTCGCGCGCACGGGACAACGATGGGGTGTTGGCCATGTCGTGGCGGTGCTCCGCGGCGAGTCAACCGAAAAGGTCACCGCGCGCGGCCACCACACCCTCAGCGTCTTCGGCCTGCTGCGCGACGTGCCGGCCGCCGAACTGCGCGGCTACGTCGACCAGCTCACGCAAGGCGGCTTCCTCAGCCGCACAGGCGATCAGTACCCGACGCTGCAGATCAGCGCGGCCGGCGCCGAGTTGCTGCGCGGACAGGCCGAGTGCGTGCTGTTCCGCCAGCCTCGGCCGGTGAAAAGTCGGCAGCGTCGGACAGGCCCTCGCACTGATGCGTCGTGGACCGGTGTCGACCAGGGGCTGTTCGAGAAGCTGCGCGCGCTGCGACTCGACTTGGCGCGGGGCCGGGGCGTTCCGCCCTATGTCATCTTCCACGACCAGACGCTGCGCGAGCTGGCCAGGGTCAAACCTAGGAACATCAACGAGTTGCACGGCATCACCGGCATCGGCGAGCGTAAAGCCGACGCTTTCGGCCCAGCCATCCTCGACCTGATCGCCCAGCACCCGCCCTCCTGAAGTCCGTAGCCCGTAGTCCGTAGCCTCCCTTGACCGACCGAATCGGTCGGAGTTATTCTCTTTGAGAACGAGTCTCATTCTTACGATGTCCCTCCCCATCCGCTCCCTTGCGACCCTGCCGCTGGGCGTCCACGCCGTCGTGCGCGCGGTGCACAGCTCGCGCGCCATCGCGCGCCGGCTGATGGAGCTTGGACTGGTGCCCGGCACGCGGGTGCAGGTCACGCGCGTCGCCCCGCTGGGCGACCCCCTGGAACTGCACGTGCGCAACTACGCCTTGTCGATCCGCCGCGCCGACGCACTCTCCATCGAGATCGACGAGCCGCTCTCATGACCGCGGCGTCGGGCGCGGTCGCCCCTGCCGAACCCGAACGCGCGCGGGTTCCCGCAGCCGCGCGGGCCGTCGTGCTGGTCGCCGGCAACCCCAACTCGGGCAAGTCCACGCTGTTCAACGCCCTGACCGGCTCCGACGTCAAAGTCAGCAACTATCCCGGCGTCACCGTGACGCGGACGACGGCCGTGGTCGAGCTTGACGGCATCGGCCCTGTCGACCTGGTCGACCTGCCAGGCACCTACAGCCTCACCGCGCGATCGCAGGACGAACAGGTCGCCGTCGACGCGGTGCTCGGGAGGGCTGGCATGCGGCCCGACGCGGTGTTGATCGTCGCCGACGCCACGGCGCTGGGCCGCGCGCTCTACCTGGCGGGCGAGATCATCGACACCGGCGCACGCGTCGTCATCGCTCTCAACATGGTCGACGAGGCGCGAGCACAGCGCCTGGCCATCGACGAGGCGCGGCTGGCCACCGACCTGGGGGTGCCGGTCGTGCCAATCGTCGCGCGCGCGCGACAAGGGCTTGACCAGTTGCGCCAGGCGCTCGCCGACGCCCTGAACACCCCGACCCAGGTCCCCAGGACGGTGACGCTGCCGCCGCTGGCCGAACGCGATGTCGCGTCGCTGGCCGCCGTGGTCCGCCGCGAACTGCCGGGGCTCGGCCACGCCACGCGCGCGTGGACCACGTGGGCCCTGCTGTCGATCGACGATGCGCCGCCGGACGAGTTGGTGAGCGTGCCCGCCGCCGTGCGCACCGCGGCGCACCAGATTCGACGGGCCGCTATGCGCGACGGGCGCAATCTCGATCTCGAGATCATCGGCGCGCGCTACGAGCGTGTGGACCGCATGGTCAGCCAGGCCGTGCGGCCGCCCGATCGGCCGGCGCCGCGATGGACCGACCGCATCGACGCCGTGCTCACGCACCGCGTCGCAGGCATCCTCGTCTTCGGTGCCGTGATGCTGGCCCTGTTCCAGGCGCTCTTCAGCTGGTCGGAACCCGCCATCGCGTTGATCGAACGCCTGGTGGCGCTGGCGCAAGGCGGCGTGAGCGCTGTGCTGCCGGCGGGGCCTCTGCGCGATCTCCTGGTCGACGGCGTCATCGCCGGCGTCGGCAACGTGATCGTCTTTGTGCCGCAGATCGCCTTGCTCTTCCTGTTCATCGGGGTGATGGAGGACGCCGGCTACCTGGCCCGCGTGGCCTTCGTGATCGACCGCGTGATGGGCGCCGTCGGCCTGCACGGCAAGTCGTTCGTGCCCATGCTGTCTGGCTTTTCGTGCGCAGTCCCGGCGGTCATGGCCACACGCACGCTCGAAAACCGCACCGACCGCCTGTTGACGATGATGGTGCTGCCGCTGATGTCGTGCAGCGCGCGGCTGCCCATCTACGTCCTGATCATCGCCACGGTGTTTGGTCCGGCCGCTCGCATCGGCGGCTTCATCAGCGCGGGCGCCGTGGCGCTGTTTGCGATGTACGCGCTGTCGGTGACCGCGGCGCTGACCGCGGCGGCGGTTCTGCGCCGGACGGTGCTCACGGGCCCGAGGCCGACACTGCTCCTGGAACTGCCTCCGTATCGCTGGCCGGTCGCCAGCGTTCTCGCGCGCACCACGTGGCGGCAGGTGCGGTCGTTTCTCGTGGACGCCGGGACGATCATCCTCGCGCTGACGATCGTGATGTGGGCGCTGCTGAACTTCCCGAAACACAGCGATCCGGGGGCCGACGTCGGCGCGCAGGTGCGGGCCAGTGTGGCCGGACGCATCGGCCATCTCATGGAACCGGCGCTGGAACCGCTCGGGCTCGACTGGCGCGTGGGCATCGGGATCCTCGGCGCCTTCAGCGCACGCGAGGTCTTCGTCTCCACGCTCGGCATCGTCTTCGACATCAGCGACGCTGACGAGACCAACCAGCCGCTGCGCGAGAAGCTGGGCGCGGCCGCCAAGGCCGACGGCACGCGCCTGTTCACGCCGGCCTCCGGCCTGGCGCTGATGGTGTTCTTCGTGCTGGCCTGTCAGTGCATGAGCACGGTGGCCGTGGTGCGCCGCGAATCGGGTTCGTGGCGATGGCCTCTGTTCATGTTCGGGTACCAGACCGTGTTGGCCTACGTCTCTGCTCTGGTGGTCTACCAGGTCGGCAAGGCGTTGGGCTTCGGCGCGTGACCGCCATGGGGTGGCAGGAGATCGCCGTCGCCCTCATCGTCTGTGGCGCCGTGGCGTTTCTGGTGCGGCGCGTCGTCGGTCGCCGTCGACGGCAGGCGACGGCGCAGAGCTTCGTGCCGCTGTCGAGCCTGAAGCGGCCTGCGTCGGCTTCACGGGACAACACGCCGCCGTGTCATTGAGGCGCGCGCACCTCGGGGCCGGACCACGCGTCAAGCGGCGTGACGGCGGGGGGCGAGCGGTCGCCAGTGGAGAACCAGAGCACGAAGCGCAGGCTGGAGCCTCTGGCCGGTGGCACCACGCGGACGATCGCCACGTCGGGCTGGGCGATCTGGGGCGCCGGGGCCACCGCGGGTTCCGCGCGCAGCACTGCCCCGGCCGGCTCGATCACCCGCAGCGTCGCCGACAGGCCGTTTTGCCGAAGCACCGCCCCGCTTCCTGAGATCGTCACCTGCGCGCGTGTCGCCATCTGCCACACGACGTCGGCCGAACCTGCGCCCTCGATTTCGTCCTGGAGGAGCACGTCACGCCCGTCGATGAGCGCGACGCCGCGACGCGCGTGCGCGACCGCCGGTCGGTAGGCAGCCGACAGATCCGCGATTGCGAAGGCCCGATACGAGTCGTCGCTGAACGCCACGATGGGCGCCGTGGCGGTCGCGTCCTGGTTGGCGCCGTTGACCAGTAGCGTGTTGTGGCTCTCGGTGCGCAGGCGGAAATAGGTCCATCTGAGCGGGCCGAAGTACTCCGGCAGGTCGTAGAAGTCCGGTCCGAGATCGACCGCCCACCGCTGGCCCAGCGCGTCCAGGACGAAGCTGCCCAGGTCGAGGTGCCCGAGGCTGGCGGCGTTGCTGCCCCCCTTCAACGCCACCCACGTGCCTGCCTTGTCGCGCCAGTCGCCACCCAGCATTGCGACGTCGATACCTCTGAAGCGCGCCGAGGTCGCCGGCAACGAGACGGCGGGCGCCGGGCGCCGCGCGCTCCACAGGACATGGAGGATGCTCGGCGCGGCCCTGGACCGCGCGAGCCACGCCCGCTCGTGCGCGGCATATTCCGGGCGATCGAACCGCCGGGCCATCCACAGCATCTGCGGGGCCGCGTCGGGCCACTCGCCGGCGTCGGCGTAGTTGAACTGCCTCCCGCTGGAACCAATCGAATACATCCTGTACTGCCCGGTCGAGGCCAGGCCCTCGATCTGGCCAAGCCCCATGTCCGTGCCAAGCGCGGTGTCGAGGGCCGACAGCAGGAAGGTCAGGTACATGGTCGAGTAGCCCCAGTAGCCGGGGCCTTCCACATCGCCTCCATCTGGGGCAAACCGGCGCAGGTGGGTCGCCAGGCGGCGGCTCCCAATGGCGGTGATCACGGAAGCCGCGAGGGCGGGCGCGTGCTCGGCCACCGCAAGGGCTCCCAGCGACAGGCCCCCGAAACACACCTCGGTCCAGGTGTTGCGTCCCTCGGCGGCCCAGAACGCCCGCGTGTCGATGGCCTGAACGCCTGGCTCGAGTCCCTTGGAGATGATCGCCGCGCGAAACTGCGCGCGTTCGTCGGGGGACAGATCCGGGTACAACCAGTCGTACCCGAGCGCCATCGCCGCTGTCATCTCGGCCACGTCGAGAAAGTGCGAGGGGTTCCAGTCTGTGAAGGCCGCCGCCGACCGCATCTCGGCTTTGGCACGCGCGAGCTTGCGCGGATCGCCGTCAATCAGGTAGAGACCGGCCAGCGTCGAAATCCGGTGGAGCGCCGCACGACTCTGCGCCAGGAGCCGCGACCCGACCAGCGTTGGCTCCACCACCGGCTCGTCGAGCATGCGCCCAGCCTCCTGCTGCAGCCTGTCGCGCCACCCACGCAAGCGGACATCGTCGGCGAGTTGACGCCGCAGCCCGGGAATGTCGTCATCGAGGACGAGAAGGCGCGGATGGCCCAATCGCAATGTGGCGAGGACGGGCGGTGGTGCCGTGGTGACCGGTGGCGCCGGAGGGGACGTGGGTGGTTGCGCCGACACCAGAGCGACAGCCAGGGAACCAGTCAGGACCGCCAGGAACACGAATCGACGTGACATGAATCAGCGTGACATCTCAATCGTCAATCTGCAATCTGCAATCTGCAATTCTTATAAGATCGCTCCTCGTGGATTCCGCGCCGGCCTCAGGTCCTGCTCTCCCCGTCACCCCCAACATTGGCGGGCCGATCGTGCAGCGGCTGGCCGCAGCGCTCGGCTACCGCGACTTCCGGGTGCTGTGGATGGGCGCCTGCACGTCGAGTATCGGCACCTGGATGCAGAAGGTTGCGCAGAGCTGGCTGGTCCTCGAGTTGACCAACTCCGCCAGCTATCTCGCACTCGACGCGTTTCTGGGCGAACTGCCGATTCTGCTGTTCACGCTGATCGGCGGCGTGGTCGCCGATCGGCGCGACCGCCGCGTGTTGCTGCTGGCCTCGCAGGTCGTGCAGATGTCGTCGGCTTTCGCGCTGGCGGTCCTGGTCTTCGGCGGCTGGGTGCAGATCTGGCACGTGCTTGCGCTGTCGTTTCTCTCCGGGTGCGCGCAGGCCTTTGGCGGCCCGGCGTATCAGTCGCTGATTCCGTCGCTGGTCCACAAGGACCACCTGCCCAACGCCGTCGCGCTCAACTCGATCCAGTTCAACATCGCGCGCGTGATCGGACCGCTGCTTGCCGGGGTGACGCTGCACTCGCTGGGAAGCGCGTCGTGCTTCACGGTCAACGGCCTGTCGTTTCTCGTCGTGATCGCGGCGCTGCTGTCGCTGAACACGCCGCACGTCGCGCCGGTGGGCCAGCGACGCATGCTCGACGAGCTGCGAACCGGACTGGTGTACGTGCGTGACGAGCCGGCGATTCGCACGCTCACCGTACTCGCGCTGGCCTCGACGTTTCTCGGCGTGCCGCTGCTGACCTTCCTTCCGGTATTTGCGCGCAGCGTCTTTCACGGAGGCGTCGGCCAGTACAGCCAGATGATGGCATGGTCGGGCGTCGGCGCGGTGGCCGGCGCGCTGGCGGTGGCCTGGATGGGACGCTTCAGCCGCATGGGCGTCACGGCGCTCTCGGGGCAGGTGCTGTTTGGAGCGCTGACGGTCGCGTTTGCCTACACGCGCGCGCTCTGGATCAGCTACGCGCTGCTGGCCGTGGCCGGCGCGGCGTTGATGGTGGTGTTCTCCCTGTTCACGTCGCTGGTGCAGCTCACCGCGCCCAACCAGATGCGGGGCCGCGTGATGAGCATCTACATGATGGCGTTCCGCGGCGGGATGCCGCTTGGCAGTCTGGTGACCGGCCTGGTCATCGACCGCATCGGCGCCCCTGCCGCCATCGCGATCAACGGCGTGCTGCTGTCGGTGGTCGCGTTGTGGTTTCTCCTCCGGCGTGACGTGCCTGCCGACGCGTGACGTTTGACATTGATCGGCGGCAGACGTACCGTGCCAAGTCTCGTATGCATGGCTCGCACGACGCTCGACCCCAGGCCGCCGTCTGGCGCCTGATGATCGCCTTGATCCTGGTGGTCTCGGCCGCCGCGCCCGGCTCGGCGCAGACCTCGCGGCGCGAAGCACTCGAGGTCCAGCGCGCCGAGAAGGCGAAGGCACTGGCGCCATACGCACCCGGAAAGCTCGAATCCGGGCTCCTCTGGATGGAGGACTCGCGGTTCACCACGAGGCTGTTCAAGCCGTACGAGGGCTGGTATTTCCACTTCGGTGGCCTCACCAAAGGCGGCGGCCTCGGCATGGGCCCTGGATACAAGAACTGGCTGTTTGGCGAGCAGGCGCTGTTCCACACCTGGTTCGTCGGGTCGTTCCGCAACTACTGGTTCATGACGAGCGAGCTGACCTTCCCGAAGATCGCCGGCGGTAAGGTCGAGCTTGGCGGTCATGGCTACCTGCGCTACTGGCCGCGCGAGCGGTACTACGGGCTGGGCCCGGACGTCGAGAAGGAGGCCAGCTCCACCTTCCTCAGAGAGGGGTGGGAAGTGCGCGGCGACGCCGCCTACAAGCCCACGCGGTGGTTCAGGCTCGGCGCGTTGACGGCGTTCCGCACCGAGCGGGTCGACGAGGGCAAGTATCCGGGCCTTCCGCCCATCGACGAGCGCTTCACGGAAGCCACGGCCCCCGGCCTGACGCGGCAGCCCGATTATTGGTGGTCGGGCGCGTTTGTCGATATCGACTATCGCGACCAGCGGGCCAATGTGAAGAGCGGAGGCCACTTCCGCGTCAGCTACGACGTCTGGCGCGACCGGCAGGACTTCGGCTACAGCTTCAACGAGCTGCGCGCGGAGGCGCTGCACGCGTTTCCGATCTTCGACAAGAAGCGCGTCATCATCGCGCGGGCGATCGCGTACTCGCTCGACAGCCCCTCGGGCAACACGGTGCCGTTTTTTGCCATGCCCACGCTGGGAGGTTCGACGACGCTGCGAGGGTTCAGCGAGTTCCGCTACCGCGACGCCAGCGCCTTCCTGCTCAACGCCGAGTATCGCTGGGAGGCTTTCTCGGGCCTCGACATGGCGCTGTTCGGTGATTGGGGCAACGTCGCGCCCACCTGGGACGAGATCGACTTCAAGCACCTGAAGAACGACTACGGCCTCGGTTTCCGGTTCAACACCTTCAGGAGCGTGTTCCTGCGATTCGACATCGCCCGCAGCCGGCAGGAGGGCGTGCGGTTCAACACCTCCTTCAGTGGAGCGTTCTGACGTGACTCTCCGACCCTGGCGTCTCGGTGCACTCCTTGGCGCGGCTCTGCTGACCGCGTCGGTGTCGGCCGTAGACGGCGTGGCCCCGCGCTTCTACGACGACGACCCGCTGCACGAAGACCCGGAGACCCAGGACGCCTCGGGTGTGAAAGAGATCGACCTCAGCGACCAGTACGACTTCCTCGAGAACAGCTTCCTCAATGCGGGCGAACAGAAAGACCAGCGCGCTGTCAACCTCAACACGATCGACCATGTCCCCAACTCGAGCTGGTACACCCAGCGTCTGGGCACCGCCGAAGTGCTGTCGGTGGAGGACGTCATTCGCGGTCCCTATCGCGGTCAGCCGCCGCAATCCGGCATCTGGACGATCGTCGACGCCAAGAGCGAAGGCATCTCGCCCGGCATGACCGTGCGCGACAGCACGGGCACGCTCTACTTCGTGAAGTTCGACCCGCCGTCGAACCCCGAGATGGCCACCGGCGCCGAAGTGATCTCGACGCGGCTGTTCTGGGCACTGGGGTTCAATGTGCCGGAGAACTACCTGGCGTCGTTGCGCCGCGACGACTTGCGCATCGCGCCCAACACGATGCTGGACGACGAGCACGGCCGCACCCGGGCGATGACCGAGGCCGATGTCGACGCGCTGCTGCTCAAGGCGGCGCGCCATGCCGACGGCAGTTATCGGGTGGTCGCCAGCAAGGGCATCACAGGCAAGGACATCGGCCCGTTCAGGTACTACGGGACGCGACCCGATGATCCTAACGACATCCATCCACACGAGCATCGCCGCGAGCTGCGCGCGATGCGCGTGTTCGGCGCCTGGCTGAATCACGACGACAGCCGCGCCATCAACACGCGCGATTTCCTGCAGGACGCCGGCCCCCGCAAGATCGTCCGGCATTACCTGATCGACTTCGGTTCGACGCTGGGCAGCGGCAGCACCCGCGCCCAGGGGACACGCGCCGGCAACGAGTACATCTGGGAAGCGCGGCCGACGCTGATCTCGATGATCACGCTGGGTTTCTACGTGCGGCCGTGGCTGAAAGTGCACTACCCGGACCTGCCGGCCGTCGGGCGCTTCGAGGCCAACTACTTCCGTCCCGAGCGCTGGAAGCCGGAATATCCAAATCCGGCCTTCGACAACACAGGGCCCGACGATTTGTTATGGGGTGCCCGCGGCGTGATGGCCTTCTCCGACGAGGCGATCCTCGAGGTCAGCCGGACGGCTGAATTCTCAGATCCGGAAGCCACGGCGTACATGGCGCAGACCCTCATCACGCGTCGCGACAAGATCGGCCAACTCTGGCTGAACGTCGTGTTGCCCGTGGACGACTTCGACCTGACTGCAGAGGGCGCGCTGACGTTTCGTAATATCGCCGTCGAGACCAGGACGGCGACGGCGGGCCGCGGCTACAAGGTTGCCTGGGCACGATTTGACAACGCCACCGGCACCGCAACGCCCGTCGGGGAGCCGCAGGTCGTCACCGAGACGCGCGCCACCGCCCCACGCGAGGCGCTTTCGGGCGACTTCGTCCAGGCCACGCTGACTGGCGATCACCCCACGCACACCGGCTGGGCCACCCCCACCACCGTCGTGTTCCGCCGCGCGGGCACTGGGTGGGCGCTTGTCGGAGTCGACCGCTAGGTCTGTTACGATCGCCAGGTGATTCTTACCGCCACGGCGCTCTCGCTTGGCTTCCTCCACGGCCTGGGCGCCGACCACCTCATGGCCATCGCGGCGCTCGCCGTCAACACCGACGGCTCGCCCGGCGCCGGGCGACGCGAGCCGATTCGCGTCGCGATCCGTTTTGCCCTCGGCCACGCGTTGGTCCTGTTGGTGGGCGCCGGCGCCGTCCTTGTGCTGGGCTGGCAGATCCCGGCCCTGGTCGAGCGGGCCGGGGAGATTGTCGGCGGCGTGCTGTTGATTCTGATGGGCGCCTTCACATTGTGGGTCGTGGCCGCCGAGCGGCTGTACGGCCACACGCACCGCGCGGGGTGGCGCCACTGGCACGTGCATTTCGGCCGGCGCGACCGCCATCCGTCGCCACCTGCACACTCGCGCCGCGCGGGCCTGCTGGGCGCCGTGTTTGCCGTCAGCGGCCTTCGCGCCCTGACCCTGCTCGGGCCTGAGTTGTCCCCAGACGTCGCCACCGCGTCGCTGCTGACGCTGCTCTATCTGGTGGGCGTCTTCGCGGCGGGCATCCTGCTGGCGATGTCGCTGTTCGGGATCATGCTGTCGCGCGTGCTCGGCTCACAGGTGATGGCGGCCGCCGTCGGCCGTGGTGCGGCGATGGTGACGGCGGTCGCCTCGATCGCGTTGGGCGTGTACTGGGTCACCGCCGCTTGAACGCCTCGAAGATCGAACCCGCGCCGCCGCCGATGGCGGCGCCGATGAGCGCGCCCTTCTTGCCGCCGGCCAGCGCGCCGATTCCCGCGCCGGCGCCTGCCGATCCGCCGATCACGAGCGCCGTCTTCTGCCACGAACGCCTGGGCGCGGTGCGTGCCACGGCTCGACGTACGGGCTCGTCCTGCACGTAGCGCACAGCCTGCGCTCTGGGCCGGTACTCGACGATGTCACCGGCGGCGAGCGGCTGGGCGCCCATCTGAACGGCAGTCGCCAATCCAGCGGTGGAAAGGCCCACGGGTTGCGCGCCAGTCAGGCCGGGCCACGCGGCCGACATCGCACCAGGGGTTTGCACCGGCATGCTGGTCCGTGTCTGCACGACGGCCAGTCCCAACGTCGCCAGCAGGGCTCCTGCGATGGCAGCTACAGTCGTTCGCATGGCAACCTCCACGAAGTGGGGAGCTTCTGCCCTGCCTATCCATCAACATCGATGCCAAAGCACCGCACCGCATAATTCCCCGGCATTCATGCTGCCGCCAGGAAAGGTGTCCTCTGCGCTCGGCTCAGCGCTGCGATGTGGAGAGGACGGTAAAAACGACATCCCGCTGCCGTGCCGCGTCAGCAACGTATACTGCTGCCGGCGCTCATGCCCGCTTCGTCCGCCCCCCCACCGCGTCTTCTGGTGGTCGAAGACGACCACGATATCGCACACCTGCTCAGCCATAGCCTGGGCCGGGCCGGGTTTGCCGTGGACCTGCTGCGGTCCGGCGCCGAGGTGCTGCCCGCGGTGCGCCGGTCGCTGCCCGATCTGGTGCTGCTCGACCTGATGTTGCCCGGCCTTGATGGCCTCGAGGTGTGCCGCACCTTGCGCGGTGATCCACGCACGGCGGCGGTGCCGATCATCATGCTGACTGCCCGCGCGGAGGAGTCGGACCGCATCGTCGGGCTCGAGTTGGGCGCTGACGACTACATCACCAAGCCATTCAGCCCAAACGAAGTGGTCGCGCGCGTGCGCGCGCTGCTGCGCCGCGCGCACCGCGCCAGCCCGCCGGGCCTGCTGCGCTTCGGCCCGCTCACCGTCGACGTCGATCGGCATACCGTGTCGTTAGACGGGGGCGAGGTGCGGCTGACGGCCAAGGAGTTCCTGCTGCTGCAGTACCTGCTGGAGCACCGGGGGCGCGTGCTGTCGCGCGATCTCCTGCTCTCGGACGTGTGGGGCTACTCGTATACCGGAGGCACGCGCACTGTGGACGTGCACGTACGACGGCTGCGCGAGAAACTGCCGCTGCTGGCCGAAGGCCTGATCACCGTGAAGCAGTTCGGCTACAAGCTGACCGAGCCGTAATCGTGACCGTGCGTTTTCGGGGCAAGGTGTTCCTGGCCGCCTTCATCGTCGGGGCCGTCTCGGCAATGGCCGCCGGGCTGGTGCTGCAGGCGTGGATCCGCAGGCTCACAGTGGAACGCATCGAGGCGACACTGTCGGCCGAAACGCGGTTGGCCGCCGAGCTGCTCACTCGCAACCCGGCCCTGCCGCTCGATCAGCTCGACGAGGAAGCCGACCGCATGGGTCGTCTGGCGGGTGTCCGGGTGACGCTCGTCGCCGACGACGGCCGGGTGTTAGGCGATTCCACCGAGGACGGCGCGGCGCTGGCGGCCATGGAGAACCACGGCCGACGCCCGGAGATTCAAGCCGCGCGCGCACGACCGGAAGTGCTGATTCGGCGCTACAGCACCACCACCGACTACGACACGTTGTACGCCGTCGTCCGCATCGACCATCCGACAATCGCTTTCGTGCGCTTGTCGCTGCCTCTGACGGAGGTGGCCGATCAGCAGTGGGCCGTGCTGTGGCTGGTCGTGGCCGGCGTGGCGGCGTCGCTGCCCGTGGCCGCACTCTGCGCGTGGCTCGTGTCTGCGCCCATTGGGCGACGCGTCGAAGCGATCGCCTTGGTGGCGCGCCGCTACGCCACCGGCGACCTCACGCGCCCGGCCGCCGGGTACGGCGACGACGAGCTGGGCGAGGTGGCGCGCGCGCTCGATGCCACCGTCCACGAGCTGGGCCGGCGCGTCGACGACCTTGCCCACGACCGGCGCCACCTGCGCGCGATTCTCTCGGGGATGGTCGAAGGGGTCGTCGTGCTCGACCCGCAGGGCCGACTCGTCATGGCCAACGACGCGGCCAGCGGGATGCTCAAGCTCGACGGCGACTCGACAGGGCGGCGGTATCAGGAGTGGATGCGGCAGCCCGAGCTGTTTGCGCAGATCGCGCATGCGCTGGACGGCGAGGCCCCTGGAGGCGTGGAGTTCGTGCTTGCGCGCGATCCATCACGCACGTGCGTCTCGCGCGCGGCGCCGGCTGGCGAGCCGGAAGGCGGCGCGATTCTCGTCCTGCACGACATCAGCGACCTGCGGCGCGCCGATCGAGTGCGGCGCGATTTCGTCGCCAATGTCTCCCACGAATTGCGCACGCCGCTCACGGCGATTCGCGGCTATGTCGAGGCGCTGCTCGACGACCCACCGCCGCCCGAGCAGAGCCGGCGCTTCCTGGAGATCATCGCGCGCCACTCGATCCGTATGGAGCGCCTGGTGAAGGACCTGCTTCGACTGGCGCGACTCGATGCCGGACAGGAAACGCCAGACATGGTCGAGTGCGACCTGGGCTCGGTGCTCCAAGGCGTGATCGCCGATCTGACCGGCCCGATCGACCAGCGCAGGTCACAGGTCGAGGTGAGGTTGGCCGCAGGCGCGCGCACGGTGGTGTCGGACCCGGCCAAGCTGCACGACGTCTTGCGGAACCTGATCGAGAACGCGGTCAACTACGCGCCCGAGGGCGGACACGTGGTGGTGGAAGCCGAGCGCGAGCCGCTGGCGCTGGTGCTCCGCGTGCTCGACAACGGGCCGGGCATCCCGCTGGCGGACCTGACACGAGTCTTCGAGCGGTTCTACCGCGTGGATAAATCGCGCTCGCGCGCGCCGGGCGGGACGGGCATCGGCCTGGCCATCGTGAAGCACCTGGTCGAGTTGCTGGGCGGCGCCGTCACTGCTGGCTCGCGTGCCGAAGGCGGGGCGGTGTTTACGGTGCGGTTGCCGCAGGCGGACGGGAAGGGTTGATCGGGTTCGGTCAGGTCAGGTCGGGTTGATGTCGGTTGAGCCTGGTTGAACCCGTTGCCCGGCAGCCAGGGCGTGGAACCCGGGCCAACCGAGATCAACCTGGCCGAACCAGACCCAACCCGGCCCAACCAGACCGAACCGGTTCTAGAGAACGTGAGACAGCGTCCAATACGTGACCGCGGCGATGAAGAAGGAGGCGGGAATCGTCAGAATCCACGCCCACACGATCCTGCCGGCGATGCCCCAGCGAACGGCCGACAGGCGCCTGGTCGCGCCGACCCCGACGATGGCGCCGGTGATGGTGTGGGTGGTGCTGACCGGAACGCCGAGGCTCGTGGCAAGGAACAGCGACACGGCGCCGGCGGTCTCGGCGGCAAAGCCGCCCACCGGCTGCAGCCGCGTGATCTTCGAGCCCATCGTGTGAATGATGCGCCAGCCGCCGGTCAGCGTGCCCAGCGCGATCGCACCGTGCGCCGCAAGCACAACCCAGAAGGGGATCTCGAAGACCGTCAGGTAGCCGCCGGCCAGCAGCACCCCGGCGATGATGCCCATCGTCTTCTGCGCGTCGTTGGCGCCGTGACCCAGGCTATACGCCGCAGCCGACACCAGCTGGAGACGCCGGAACCAGCGGTCCACTTTCGACGGCGCGAAGCCGCGGAACAGCCAGAAGATCGCGACCATGAGCCCAAAGCCGAGCACCAGGCCAATCGTCGGCGCCAACACGATGAAGATGAGGGTCTTGGTCCAGCCCGACACGATGATTGCCCCAACGCCGGCCTTGGCCACCGCGCCACCGGCGTAGCCGCCGATGAGCGCGTGCGACGAGCTGGTGGGCAGCCCGTAGTACCAGGTGATCAGATCCCACACGATCGCGGCAAACAGGCCGGCGAAGATCACCAGGAAGGTGACTTCGCGGATGTCGATCATGCCCGAGCCCACCGTCTTGGCCACGGCGGTCCCGAAACCAAAGGCGGCCGCGAAGTTGAAGAAGGCCGCCCAGATCACCGCCTTGCCAGGCGACAGCACTCTGGTCGAGACGACGGTGGCAATCGAGTTGGCGGCGTCGTGAAAGCCGTTGATGTAGTCGAAGGTCAGCGCGACCAGGATGAGGAAGGCGACGGCAGCAAATTCCATCGAAGGGCGACCTGCTAGCCGTGCTTGACGACGACGCCTTCAAGGACGTCGGCCACGTCCTCGCACCGATCGGTCGCCTCTTCGAGGAAATCGAGCACTTCCTTCCACTTGATGACGGTAATCGGGTCGTGCTCTTCCTCGAACAGCCGGCGCAGCGCTTCGTCGTGCATGCGGTCGGCTTCGTTCTCGAGGCGATTCACCTCGACGGCGTGCTCATGGACGCCGTGCTTGCGCTCGAGCGCGTCGACGGCCATACGGACCTTGTGCGTCGACTTGACGATGATCGTCGCCAGCTCGCGAGCGCCGTAACGGACCGGCATCACGCGGTAGCGCCGGATCACCGTGGCGGCGGCGTCGATGGCGTCAATCACGTCGTCGAGCGACCGCGCCAATTGATGGATGTCTTCGCGGTCGATCGGGGTCACGAACGTGCGGTTGAGGCGCTGAATGACCGCGTGCGTGATTCCGTCACAGTCATTCTCGATGTCGTGGATCTGCAGGGCCACCTCCCAGTCGGGGATCTCAGTGGCGAGCATGCGGTCGAGCGCCGCGGCCGCGGCGACAATCTGGTCGGCCAGCGTGAGGAAATCGGCGTAGAACTTCTCTTCACGGGGGATCAGGCGAAACCGTGCCACAAGGGTCCTTTCAGAGCCTGCCCGCCGTAGCCCTGGCGAAGGCGGGACAAACCCTCGAATCTTACCAGAGTCGCGGGCAGCCGGCCGCCAGTACGTTACACGGTTGTCATGGCTTTCGCTTCAGAAACCACATCAGGGGGCAGATAGTCGGGCCTTTCGGTTACTCTCCCTCACATGCGCCGCCCCGAGTCCGACCGCGATCGCCTCGCCCCACTACTCTTCTACGCCGCCGTCATCTTGATTGGGTATCTGGTCTTCCTGGTGGTGGAGCCGTTCCTGGTGCCACTCGGGTGGGCCGGGGTCCTGGCGGTCAGCGTCCAGCCAATCTTTCTCAAGCTGGCATCGCGCGTCGGCCGCTCGCGCGCTGCCGGTGTGTGTGTGCTCATCGTAATTCTGCTGCTGGTGCTGCCGGTGTGGCTGCTGGTGGACGCGCTGGTGCGCGAGGGGGCGCAGGCCGTCTCGGCACTGCAAGGTGCGATGTCGTCGCCCCCATCCGAGAGAATGGTGGCCTTGTGGAGCTGGGTGCAGATGCACGTGCCCTTCCTGGCCCCCGAGCGACTCTCAGAAACCGTCGGCTCGCTGGCACAGCGCCTCGGTTCGCTGGCGGCCAGCGGGTCGGGGCGCCTGCTGGGCGGACTGGCCGTGCTCGTGCTCGACCTGGCGTTGGCGCTATTCGCGCTGTTCTTCTTCCTGCGCGACGCACCGGCCATCGTCGGGGTGCTCAAGGGTTTTCTGCCGTTCCACGATCAGCAGCGCAACCGGGTCGTCAAGCAGATCGAGGACCTCGTGTTTGCCAGCGTCATCGCGGGACTCGCCGTGGCCGCCGTGCAGGGCTTTCTGGGCGGCCTGGGATTCTGGATCGTCGGCGTGCGTGCCCCGGCCGTGTGGGGCACCGTGATGGCGTTCATGTCGCTGGTGCCGATCGTCGGCTCGTCACTGGTCTGGGGGCCGGTGGCGCTGTGGTTCCTGCTGACCGGCGACCTCACGCGCGGGCTGGTGCTGATCGGGATCGGAGGCGGGCTGGTCGGCATGGCCGACAACATCCTGCGGCCACTGCTATTGAGCGGCCGCTCGTCGATGAACGGACTGGTGACGTTCGTGGCGCTGCTCGGAGGGATATCGGCCTTCGGTTTGATCGGCCTGGTGTTTGGACCCGTCGTGGTGGCGATCGGGGCGGCGCTGCTTGACGCCTACCTTCGTCCCGTGGCGGAGACGCCGGACCCGGTATGACAAAAGGGGGCGGGCCCGAAGGCCTGCCCCTCCATCCGAAGTCCGAAGTCCGTCAGAACGTATACCGAATCGAAACCTGCGTCTGCCGTGCGGTGCCCTGCCCGACGGTGCGGTTCAGCGGCCCCAGCATGTAGCCGAACGTGCCGGCCTGCGCGTCCGTGAATGCGGCACCGGGCGCCCCGTTGGGGAGCGACGAGGCAGGGTTCTCGTAGTTCAAGTGATTGGCGATGTTGAACATCTCGAGGCGCACCTGGATGCCCTGCGTCTGCATGAACCGGAAGTCCTTGCTGAGCATCAGGTCGGCCTGCCAGAAGTTCGGCCCGCGCAGGAAGTTTCGCGGCAGGTTACCGAAGGTGCCCGGCTGCGGCGTGGCAAAAGCCGACGGATTCAGCCAGCGCACGCCGTCCTTCAAGTACGGGTCGACACCTGGCACCAGGTTCGGCCGCTGCGTGCCGCGGCTGTTCCCGCCGGGGATGTTCACCACCGTCGCGCCGCTCACCGTGATGTTATCGGGGCGATTGATGGTGACGTTGATGGGTACCCCGGTCCGCGCATTGACGATGCCGCCCACGCGCCATCCGCCCGTCCAGAAGCTCTCGCCCGGCAGCTGGTACACCAACGAGCCGTTGAAGGTGTGCGGGATGTCCTGCGGGTTGGTGCCGTACTCGGTCTCGTAGTCGAACGTGTTCTGGGTGGTCGCCGCCTCGTTCGAGCCCTGCGTCGTGCCCTTGTTGCGCGAGTACTGGTACTGCAGGCCGCCGGTGAGACCGGCGCGGAAACGCCGCGTCACACCAACTTGCAGCGCGTCGTAGCTGGCCTTGCCACAGCCAATCACCGGGAAGCCGTTGATGGTCTGGTCGAGGCAACCTGAGGTCTTGTAGTCGATCTGGCCGTAGGCCGGCACCTGCCTGGTGCGCGTGGCTGGGTTGAGGACATTGGCGACGCCGCGGAGGAACATGTCCTTGCCACGGCTGCCGGTGTAGCCCACCGTCAGGTTGAACTCGCCGGGCAGTTCGCGCGAGACGCTGCCCCCGTATTGCATGTTGTACTCGTCGGGCCTGGCGTGGGTATAGCCGCGAATCGAGAGCTGGTTGCGCAGTTGCACGGGCACGATGGGATATGCCAGTCCGTTGCTGGGGATGTCCGACGCGCCCACACGACGGCGCTCGATCGAGTTCTCGATCGGCTGGATACGGTCCTCGAACTGCCCGGGGCCGTAGTAGAGCCCGAAGCCACCGCGCACGACCGTCTTGTCGTTGATCTCGTACGCCGCCGACAGGCGCGGCGCAACGTTGTTGCGGTCGGCGTCGTAGAAGTTGTCGGGGTCAGAGGAGAAGTCGTTCTCCTCGATGAAGAACGGCTTGGCGTTGCCATCCTTCTCCTTCACCACCGAGTAGAAGTCGTACCGCACACCGAGTTCGAGCGTCAGCGTGTCGGCGACGCGCCAGGAGTCCTGCGCGTACCCGATCAGGTAGTACTGCTGCGGCTTGAACACCGGCGAGTCCAGCGCCACGGCGTAGGCGTTTGGCCTGTTGTCGATGAAGTCGGTGATGCTGTTGTAGGTGATCTCGGTGCTGCCGAGAAACTGGAAATCCGACTGCAAGGTCCGGTACTCCGCGCCGAACTTCACCGTGTGCGCGCCCTTCGACCAGGTCAAGGCGTTGCTGAACGAGAGCGACCGCGGGTCGAAGATCGAGCCCGTGGTCGACGACGCGCTGGTCGCGCGAATCAGCAGGCCGCTGCGCGCGATGCCGGTGCTGCCGCGGGCATCGATGGACTGCGAGGTCACCGTGCCAGACAACGACACGCCGGTCGCGTCGTACCCCAGCGAGCCGAACGCGGTGGCGCTGGTTTCAGGCGCGTTGTAGCCGACTTTGAACTCGTTCACCAGGCTCGATCCGAACACGGTCTGATAGTTGGCCACCGCGTTCTGCGGGTTCTGCTTGGCCAGGACGCGGCGCGGCGTGACCGTGCGGTCCGGCGTGTCGACCTCGCCCTTGCTGTAGAGATACCGGAGGTAGAACGTATTGGTGCTGTTGATCGCGTGGTCGAGACGCAGCGACAACGAGTTTTCGTCCTGCCTGGCTTCGGTCACCTGCGACGCCAGCGCGAGATACTGATTGGCGGTGGCCACGGTGCCCAGAGGGAATCCCGCCAGCAGCGGCGCCACGGCCTGCGTCCGCGCGGCGCTTTGACCCGACCCGCTGCCGACGGGCAGGCCCGCCAGCACACGTGCGCGGGCCAGGTCGCTTGGCACCGCCTCGGTGAAGCTGAGCCCCGTGGTCTGGCGCAAGCCTTCGAAGCTGCCGAAGAAGAACGTCTTGTTGCGCGCGATGGGGCCGCCGATGGACCCGCCGAACTGGCTGAGGCTGAGATCCTGCTTCTTGTCGTCGTACGTGCTCGCCGAGTCGAGCGCGTCGTTGCGGAAGTAGTCAAACACAGATCCGCGGAACCGGTTGCTGCCGCTCTTGATGACCACCGTGATGTTGCCACCCGCGCCGAGGCCGCTTTCGGCTGGGGCCAGGCCCGAGTTGACGCGGAACTCGGCCACCGACTCCATCGAGGTCTGGAGGCGGAACTGCGAGCCGGTCGCATTCAGGTACCCGGGGCTCGCGTCCCACACGTAGGTGCCGTCGACGCCGTCGTAGTTCAGGTAGTTCTGCTGGTTCGACTTGCCGTTGAAGCGCACACTCGCCCATCCGCCGTTGCCGTCCGAGGTCGCGCCCGGCGCCAGCGTCATCAGGTTCGCGAAATTGCGGCCGTTGACGGGAAGGTTCTGCACTTCCTCTGGCGACACGTTGACGCCGATCTTGGCCGAGGACATGTCGAGCGTTTGCGCGGCGGCGGTCACGACGATCTGCTCGGCCACCCCGCCAACGCTCAGCGTGATATCGACGGTCTTGACCTCGCCAACGCCAACGACCACGTCACGGGCTTGTGTTTGAAAACTGGGCAGCTCGTACTGCGTGGTGTAGGCGCCTGGCCCAAGGGTGGTCACGACGTAGGAGCCGTCGGCATCGGTGACGACGGTGCGAATGGCTCCCGTCTGCTTCGACGTCACCGTGATGGTGACGCCAGGCAGGGCGGCCTTGCTCTCATCGAGCGCGCGGCCGACGATGCGCGATTCGGTTTGCTGGGCGGTCAGGGACGCGGGCAACCCGTACGCCAGCAGCGCCAGCAGGCCCACAAGACGGACAACCGAGGTTAATTTCACAGTGATGCTCTCCAATTGCGCCGGCGGAACGAAATCGTCTTCAACAGAGTGCCGGCGCGAGTCTTTGAAATGCTAGGAGGCGGTCGTGACGAGGATGTAACGCGTCGGTTGCGACGAGGGAAAACGTTGGGCGGCGAGGACGGAGTTTACGGGAACGTCACATCTGGAACGGGTTTTGGTGAAAAATCCCGGAGATCAGGCGCGCCGTCGACGCATTGGGCGCCAGGATCCGCAAGGCGCGGCTCGAGCGTGCATCGTGTCCTCCACCCTCTCAGGGCAGCGCGAGCCGGACACCTGCGTGCAGCGTGAATGGCTGGCCGTAGGTTGCCACCGGCGATCGGCCGACCTCGTACTGGTCGTCGAACAGGTTTTCGAAGTTGATGAAGAACGTCGTGCGGCGGCCCGCTGCTCGCAGCAGCGAGATGTCGATGACGGCGCCGGAGCCCAGGACGAGCGTGTTGCGGTCGTCGTCGAACTGCTCGCCGAACACGCGCACCTGGGCCGCCAGCGCCAGGCCCAGCGGACCCGCCCCGCGCACGCCGACGTTGCCCTGCCACCGTGGCACCTGCGGCACGGTGAGTCCCTCGAGCGGCGGATAGTCCACAAAGCGCGACCGCGTCAGCGCCAGCGCGCCGACCAGGGTGGCGCGCGGCGACAGGCGCCACTCCCCTTCCACTTCGCTGCCCCAGGCGGCGATGCCGCCGACGTTCTCTCGACGGCGCGTGATGAGAACGGGCGTCGTCGTGACCGTGACATTGGTCACGGCGTCGTCAAGGTCGTTACGGAACACCGTCACGCGCAGGGCGCCGTTGCGTGGCAGCCACGCGACCCCGCCTTCGACGGTGCGGAGGGTCTCTGGCACCAGTAACGGGTTTGGCTGCGTGACGACGTTGCCAGCGCGAAAGCCGCGATAGCGCTCGTTCAGCGTCGGCGCACGAAATGACCAGCCCAGCGAGCCACGTACGATGACCGAGGGCTGCAACGCCCAGGTCACGCCGGCACGCGGCGACACCGCGCTATCGCCGTCGAACAATCCCTCGCTGCGTGCGCGCTGGCGCACATCGCCGCGCGCGCCAAGGCTAACCGTGAGGACAGACGTGGGCGTGACGGTGCCTTGGACGTACACGCCGCTGGTCCGCTGATAGCCGGGCGTGCTCGTGGTGGCACGCAGGCGGCCGTCGGGGAAGAACGCGCGTTCGATGTTGGTCGCGGAGACATCGCGTGTGTCGGCGCCGGCCAGCAGGTCGATACCCGCCACGCGCGACTGCACCACGATGCCCACGCCGTGCTGCGACGCCGGCACGCGCTGCTGGACCGTCAATGTCTCGCTCATTCGATCGCCGGCAAGCGAGGAGAAGACCTGCCGGTACGTCTGCTCGCCGGCCTGGCCCGTCATGCGCCAGCTGGTGCCGCGCATCTGCCCTTCGATAGCGGCGCGAAGCTGACGCAGGTCGGTGCTGTTGGTCTGCAGCGGCGTGCCGTTCTGGCGGCGCTCGTCGAACAGGTCGCCGCCAAGGCGTGCCGCAAACGCCGGTCC
>JAENWD010000288.1 GCA_016650245.1 Vicinamibacteria bacterium | reverse complement strand
GCGCCGGCGAATGGCGTCGCTGAACTAGGGCTATAGGCTGACGTCGGGCCTCACGTTGCGCTGGCCCTCGGCGCACCCCTCGACGAGCGGACACACGCCGCAGTGCGGTGACGCCTCCACGCAGGTGTGCTCGGCGTGGTGGTGGAGGTAGAGCACCGCCCTGCGCCGGGCCGACGGCTCGCGCGGCACGGCCTTGTCGAGCGCCCTTCGCACGTCGCGCGTCAGACGGCGCAAGTTGGGCTGAGACGGGGCCACCCCAAGGCGTGTGGCAGTGCGAGCCATCCCGGCATCGACTGGGACATTCGGGCTGTCGCCGGTGAACAGTAATAGGCGTAGCGCGCCGGCGTGACCCAGATGCGGCAAATCGCGCGAGGCGAGCCATGCCTGCCGCAGCGGACCGCGGAGCCGTTCGATGAAGTGTCGCTGCCGGCGGAACACGTCGACGCCCGCGTCGAGCGCCACCAGCCGCTCGTCCACAAACGGTCCGCATTGCCCGACGACGGCCTCGAGGCGGCCACGACCGACCTTGCGGAGCGAGTCAGGGGTGAGCGCCGGGATTCGGCGCAACGCCGCCATGGCGGCGTCGCGACGGCCCGCCGTGGTGTGGGTGCCGAGAACCTCCCAGACATAGAAACCGAACGGGTCGGCCGGAGGCAGAGGCAACGGCCCGTAGAACTCCGCAAGCCGGTCGATCAGGTCAGCGAAGCTTTCCAAGCTCTTCGTAGAGGAACGCTGCGGCAATCACGCCGTTGTGGAAATTGCTCAAGTCCAGCTTCTCGTTGGGCGCATGCGCGTTCTCGTCCGGAAGGCCGATTCCGAAGAGCACGGACGGCACGCCAAGCACCTCCTGGAACGTCGAGACCACCGGAATCGAGCCGCCCTCGCGGTTGAACACGGGCGACTTGCCGAAGCCTTGCTCGATGGCGCGACCGGCGGCCTGCACGTACCGGTTGTCGAAATCGGCCATCCACGGCTTGCCGCCGTGCATGCGCGTCAGCGTGACCTCCACGGTCTTGGGCGCCACCTTCTTCACGTACGCCTCAAACAGGGTGGCCACTTTGTCTGGATCCTGATCGGGCACCAGCCGCATGCTGATCTTGGCCATTGCCGTGGCGGGAATGACGGTCTTGGCGCCTTCGCCGGTGAAGCCGGCCAGCAGACCGTTGACCTCGAAGGTCGGCCTCGCCCAGACGCGCTCGAGCGTCGTGTAGCCGCGTTCGCCAAACAGCTTCGGCGCGCCGAGGTCCTTGCGATACCGCTTCTCGTTGAACGGCAGTCGCTTCCACTGCTCGCGCTCCTCCTCCCTCAGCGGCCGCACATCGTCGTAGAACCCGGCAATCTTGACGCGCCCGCCTTTGTCCTTCATCTGCGCCAGGATCTGCCCCAGCACGAACGCGGGGTTCGCCACGGCGCCGCCGAACGAGCCAGAGTGCAGGTCGGTCTTGGTTCCACGGATGTCGATCTGGAAGTAGGCCAGCCCGCGCAGGCCGTAGCAGATCGACGGGATCCCGCGGTCGAACATGGGCGAGTCCGAGATCACGACGACGTCGGCGGCAAGCTGGTCCTTGTGCTCGCGCACGAACTGGTCGAGGTGCTTGCTGCCGACCTCTTCTTCGCCCTCGATGAAGACCTTGATGTTGACAGGCAACGAACCGGCCTGCTTGAGCCAGGCCTCGATGGCTTTGAGGTGCATGAAGATCTGGCCCTTGTCGTCGGCCGATCCACGCGCGTAGATCTCGCCGTCACGCACCGTGGCGTCAAACGGCGGCGAGGTCCACTGGTCCACAGGGTCAACGGGCTGCACGTCGTAGTGCCCGTAGAACAGCATGGTCGGCGCGCCGGCGGCGCCGAGCCAGTCAGCGTAGACGACCGGGTTGCCCGGCGTTTCGATCAGCCGCACGTTCTGCATCCCGATGCGCTCGAGCTCCTGAGCCGTCCACTCGGCGCACCGGCGCACGTCGGGCTGGTGCTGCGGCAACGCGCTGATGCTCGGGATGGCGAGGTAGCTCTTGAGCTCCTCGACGTAGCGGTCGCGATGAAGGTTGATGAAGTCGACGATGTTGTTGGTCAAGGGAAGAATCCTGTCGCAGTCCTGAATCCGCGTGATTTCGTTCTAATCGTCAATCTGCAATCGTCAATCGTCAATTCCCAGGCTGCCCTGGGTGTTCTATGGGCAGCTCTGCCCTGTCCCCCCACTCCTTCCAGGAGCCGAGGTAACTGCGCACGCGCGGGAAGCCGAGCAGCCGCAGCGCCAGATACGAGTGCGCGGCGCGGTAGCCGCCCTGGCAGTACGGCACGACCTCGCGATCCGGCGTCACGCCGGCCTGCTCGAACATCGCCTGCAGCTCTGCGGCCGGCTTGAACGCGCCGTCCGGGCCAAGGCTCTGCTTCCATTCAAGGTGAACCGCGCCAGGAATCGCGCCGCCACGCGCCGCGCGCACGAGGGTGCCGGAGTACTCGGCATCGGATCTCGTGTCGAGGATGGCCACGTCGTCTTTGCCCAGGCGGTCGTGCACGTCTCTCCACGTCGCCAGCAACTCCGTGCGCCGCGCGCCGGTCCACGTCGTCGGCGTTGGCGCGACGTGCTGGTGCGACAGCGGCAACCCTGCGGCCGTCCACGCAAGGACACCGCCGTCAAGAACGCGAACATCGGGATGCCCGAAGAACTCGAGAAACCAGAACGCTCGCGCAACCCGCGTCCCGGAGGTTTCTTCGTACAGCACGACGGGGCGATCGGCGCCGACGCCGCGCTCCGCCAGCAAGTGCTCGATGATCCACAGAAAGGCCTTCAGCGGCGCCGGGTCGGTGTCGATGAGGCTGATGCCCCAGATGTCGAGGTGCACGGCGCCTGGTAGATGGCCACTGGCGTACTGTTCGGCAGGCCGGAGGTCCAGCAGGAGCGG
>JAENWD010000287.1 GCA_016650245.1 Vicinamibacteria bacterium | reverse complement strand
GTTGGCCTGCACCCACGGCAGCGGAAAGGCGGCCTGCCGCCGCGAGTACGGGTGGCTCCACTCGTCGTCGGTGACCGCGGCGGCCGTGTGGGGCGCGTTCTTGAGGACGTTGTCCTTCAGGTCCGCCTTGCCGCTCACCACGTCGGCGATCTCACCCCGGATGGCGATCATCGCGTCGCAGAAGCGATCGATCTCCGCTTTCGGCTCGCTCTCGGTGGGCTCGATCATCAGCGTGCCAGGCACCGGGAACGAGACGGTCGGCGCGTGGAAGCCGTAGTCCATCAGCCGCTTGGCCACGTCGATCTCTTCGACGCCGGCAGCCTTGAAGGCCCGCAGGTCGAAGATCATCTCGTGCGCCACGCGCCCGCGCGCGTTGGTGTACAGGACGTCGTAGTGCCCCTCGAGGCGCGACGTGATGTAGTTGGCGTTGAGGATCGCCACCCGCGTCGCATTCGTCAGGCCCTGGGCGCCCAGCATCCGGATGTAGCCGTACGAGATGAGCAGGATGCTCGCGCTGCCCCACGGCGCAGCCGCCACCGGCGCGATCGCGTGCGTGCCACCGACGTTGGCGAGCGGATGGCCGGGCAGAAACGGCGCCAGGTGCGCCGCGACGCCGATGGGCCCCATGCCTGGGCCGCCGCCTCCGTGGGGAATCGCAAACGTCTTGTGCAGGTTGAGATGGCAGATATCGGCGCCGATCGACGCGGGGCTGGTCAGCCCCACCTGCGCGTTCATGTTCGCGCCGTCCATATAGACCTGCCCGCCGTGCTCGTGCACGATGGCGCAGATCTCGCGGATCGTCTCTTCGTAGACGCCGTGCGTCGACGGATAGGTCACCATCAATGCGGCCAGGTCGTTGCGATGGGCCTCGGCCTTGGCTCGCAGATCCGCGACGTCCACGTACCCGCGCGGGTCCGTGGCGACGACGACCACGTGCATGCCAGCCATCACCGCGCTGGCGGGATTGGTGCCGTGCGCCGAGCTGGGGATGAGCACCACCGTGCGGTGCGCCTCACCGCGGCTCTTGTGCCAGGCGCGAATGACCAGCAGGCCGGCCAACTCGCCCTGCGCGCCAGAGTTGGGCTGCAACGACACCGCGGACAATCCCGTGGTTTCGCACAAGGCGCGCTCGAGCTCGGCGAACATCTGCGCGTAGCCGGCCGCCTGGTCGGCCGGCGCAAACGGATGCAGCCGCGAGAACTCGGGCCAGCTCACAGGCAATATCTCGGCGGCAGCGTTGAGCTTCATCGTGCAGGAGCCCAGCGGGATCATCGACTCGCCCAGCCCGATGTCCTTCCGTTCGAGACCGCGGATGTAGCGCATCATCGCGGTCTCCGAGTGATGCGTGTTGAACACGCGATGCGTGAGGTACTGGCTCCGGCGCGTCAGCGCCGCCGGATAGGCCGGCGCGTCGGCGTCCACCAACGCCACCGGCGCGACGCCAGCCGCAGCCGCAAACACCCCGACCAGCGTCGTCAGCTCCTCGACGTTGACCGTCTCGTCGAGCGCGATGACGAGGCTGTCGGCGTCGATCAGGCGGAGGTTGATGCCCGCCTCCACAGCCGCCGACGCGATCGCAGCCGCGCGACCGGGCGTCGCCACCTGGAGCGTGTCAAAGAACTCGTCGTTGAGCTGACGGAACCCCAGCGTCTCGAGCGCCGCGCCGAGCGCGTACGCCAACGCCCTGACACGCGCGGCAATGGCGCGCAGGCCGTCTGGCCCGTGGTAGACGGCGTACATCGCCGCCATGTTGGCCAGCAGCGCCTGCGCGGTGCAGATGTTCGAGGTCGCCTTCTCGCGTCGGATGTGCTGCTCGCGCGTCTGCAGGGCCATCCGGTACGCCGGACGGCCGCTGCTGTCCACCGACACGCCGATGATGCGGCCCGGCACCTGCCGCACGTACGCGTCCCTGGTCGCGAAAAAAGCCGCGTGCGGTCCGCCGTACCCAAGCGGCACGCCGAAGCGCTGCGAGTTGCCGACCACGACGTCGGCGCCGAGTTCGCCGGGAGGCGTCAGCAGCGTCAAGGCCAGCAGATCGGTGGCCACCGTCACCAGTACGCCGGCCTCGTGAGCCCTCGCGATGAGGCCGGACAACTCGTCGACCCGACCGCACTCGTCTGGATACTGGACCAGCAGCCCGAACACGTCCTCGTCAAACGCCGCCGCAGGGTCCACCTCGCGTACCGTCAGGCCGAGCGGCTCGGCACGCGATCGCAACACCGCGCGGGTCTGCGGCCAGGTGCGCGACGACACCAGGAACGTGTTCCGGACACTCCCACGCTTGGGCTGCACGCGATGCAACAGCGTCATCGCCTCGGCCGCCGCCGTCGGCTCGTCAAGCAGGGACGCGTTGGCCACGTCCATGCCGGTCAGGTCCCGGACCATGGTCTGAAAGTTGAGCAGCGACTCCAGCCGGCCCTGCGCGATTTCGGCCTGGTAGGGCGTGTACGGGGTGTACCAGCCGGGATTCTCGAACACATTGCGCAGGATGACCGGAGGGGTGATCGTGTCGAAGTAGCCCAGGCCGATCAGCGACGTGCATACCCGATTTCGCGCCGCCATGACACGCAACTGCCGGAGGTAGTCGAACTCTGACTGGGCCGGTGGCAGCGACAGCGGGCGGTCCAGGCGAATGGCGCGCGGCACGACCTCGTCCACCAGCGCGTCCAGCGACGGCGCCTTGACGACAGCAAGCATCTGGGCGACCTCTGCGGGGCCGGGCCCGAGGTGGCGGTGCTCGAAACGATCGGGGTGTTGGAAGCTCATCGGTGACAACGCGCGGCGGCTATTTGACCAGGTCGATATAGGCGGCAGCAGAGAGCAACTCGCCGGCCTGTGCGGGCGAGGCCAATCGAATCGCGACCATCCAGGCCCCATGCGGGTCGGTGTTGACCTGCTCGGGCTTGTCCTTCAGTCCGTCGTTGACCTCGACGACTTCGCCCGACACCGGCGCAAACAGCTCCGAGACCGCCTTGACCGATTCGATCGTGCCGAAGGCCTGTCCCTGTGTCACCACGGTGCCCACGTCAGGCAACTCCACGTAGACGACATCGCCCAACTGCTTCTGTGCAAAGTCCGTGATCCCGACCTTCCCCACTCCATCGCCGATCGCAATCCACTCGTGGTCTTTCGTGTACTTGAGGGTCTCGGGATACATGCGTCACTTTCTCGGCCGCTTGTAGAACGGCAGCGGCACAAGGCGCGCGGGCACGCGCCGGTTGCGGATATCGATGGCGATTTCAGCCTCGGGAGCCACCGAGGCCGGCACATACGCCATGCCGATGGCCTTCTTGAGAAACGGCGTCTGCGTGCCGCTGGTGACCACGCCCACCGGCGTGTTGCCGATGACGACGGGATAGCCGTGCCGGGCGATCGCGCGGTCGCTCATTTCGAAACCCACGAGCCGACGTGGGACACCAGCGGCTTTCTGCGCGGCCAGCGCCTCGCGGCCGATGAAGTCGCCCTTGGTCCAGGACACGATCCACTCGAGGTCGGCCTCGAGCACGCTGGTGGTGTCGTCGATATCGTTGCCGTACAGCCGCATTGCCGCTTCGAGCCGCAGCGTGTCGCGGGCCCCCAGGCCCGCCGGGCGCAGGTCGACCGACCGGCCCGCATCGATCAGCGCGTCCCAGACGCGCGCAGCGTACGCCGGCGCGACAAATACCTCGTAGCCGTCTTCACCGGTGTACCCCGTGCGCGAGATGGTGGCCCGCACCCCCGCGACCTCGCCGGTTGCAAACCAGTAGTACTTCATCCCCAGATCGGCGCCCGTGAGTGGCTGCAACACCTCGCGAGAGGCCGGCCCCTGCACGGCGATCAGGGCATACCGCGCACTGGTATTGACCGCGACGGCATCACCCGCAACGGCTACGCCCTGAGCGATCCAGGCAAAATCCTTCTCGATGTTCGAGGCATTGACGACGAGCAGGAAGTGGTCCTCGGCGAGACGATAGACCAGCAGGTCGTCGACGAAGGAGCCGCGCTCGCTCGTCAGGGCGGCGTACTGCGCCTGACCGATCGTCAGCTTGGCCGCGTCGTTGCTGGTGATGCGCTGAATCCCGGCAAGCGCGTCGCGCCCGGCCACCTCGATCTGGCCCATGTGGCTGACGTCGAACAGGCCCGCGCGGGTACGCACGGCCATGTGCTCGTCGGTGATGCCGCTGTACTCGACCGGCATCTCCCAGCCCCCGAACGGGACCATGCGGGCACCCAGCGCGACGTGGCGGGCGTACAACGGCGTGCGACGGAGGGTAGACGACTCGACCTGGGCCATGAAACGCGTGTGCGTGAGGGACGAAACATGTAACGGTACTATGCGCGTTGGATCAGGTCAAGGCGGGGACAGGCGGCCCCACCGGGGGTACTCAGCCGCCTCCGCTGGCCTTCGATCGCCTGAGCGCGCGTCCAACGGCCAGGGCGCCCACAACCGACACCACAGCCAACCCCAGCGCGGCCACCGGCCCCACGGCAGTGCCCAGCAAGGGCACCAGCCCCCCCACAAGCACTCCCGCCACCAGCAGCCCAATCACGACATCGGCCAGGATACTGGACACCTTCGTCGACATTCCGCCTCCTTCTTGACACACACGCGGTCGAAGGGGCGCGCACGTACGCGCCCCTTCCCCGCCTCCTACTTCACCGGGAACGAGGAGCAACTGAGGAACTGAAACCACGCTGACTCCACCTGGAGCGTCCAGATGAACGCACAGACCTGCCGCATCGGGTTGTACACGGCAAAGCTGTTCAGGCAGCTTTGCAGCGCATTGGCGGCCGAAACCACCAGACGCTGGTAGGTGTCCCAGCACGACGTCGTGTAACCGGACTGCGCTTTCCGCAGCCGGTTCGCGAGCCTGGCGCTGAGGGATCGGCTCAAGCGCTGGGCCGCTCCCGGGTCGCCAAGTAATTCGGCCACCAGCGCACCGGTAACCCGCAGACTCAGCGCCTCGGGTGACAGGGCATCCTGCTGCTCGAGCGCCTCGTTGATCAGACGGAACCGCTGGACAGCGTCGGACCGCGCCATCCACCCGCGCACGCGGCGGGCCTTGCCTTCGTAATCGACATCGCCATCGGCACGCAGGTCCACGGCCGCTTCGGCTCCGTAGGCGACAGTGAGTCCATTGGCAGCGCCGCTGATGAGCAGCCGGTCCTCACCCCGCGTGGCCACTCGCACCACGAAGCGGCCGTCGGCGTATACCTGCTTACTCACCGTCAAATCACCGGCGGTGGCGGTCACCGCAAATCCTCCATCCTCCCCCATCGTCACGCCGGCCGACAGCCCGAGTTCCGGCACGTCCTGCACGAGCCGCACGGGCCGCAGCGTCTTCTCGCGGGGCGCCGCGACCGCCGCACCCGCCAAAGCCACGAGAAGACCGGCCACGCCGGCCACTACACACCACCTTCGCGTCATAGATCCCCCACGCCGGTCCGAAGACCGTTGGTGACAGACGCGCGACCTCGCGGTGCCCTACCACCTGCGTGACGTCTGCAAGTTAACGCCGGCGGCGCGCCCGGCAGCTCGGCGGCATCGTGTTGTGCCGCGCTCATCTTCAGTCCACCCCCGCCCGCCGCGCTGCCGGCGCAGTGCGCGGCTCGCGCGCCCACAGCATGCGATTGCCGTAGCGCAAGTGTGATTGCAGCGTGTGATAGCTGATGCCCAGCGTCACGCACGCCTGCCGCTTGTTCTGGGCGTGCCGTTGCCAGACCAATCGCGCGTAGCGGCTGGCCCACTCGCGCAGCGTGTCGCCGTGTTTGAGAGACGGCCCGAGGATCGTCTCCGCATCGCCACGCAGCGCCGGTGACAGATCGCTCAGCTCGGCCCGCTCACCCCGCGCCAGACAGATGACACTTTCGAGCACCCGTTGCAGTTCGCGCACGTTGCCCGGCCAATCGTGCGCCAGCAGCGCATCGACGACCTCGGGCGACAACTTTAGACGACGGGTCTCTCGATGCCGCTCAAGAAAGTAATGTGAGAGCTCCACGATGTCGGCCTGACGATGCCGAAGGGGCGGCACCTGCAATTCGACGCCGCCGAGGCGGTAGAACAGGTCGGCCCTGAACGCCCCGTCGGCCACGAGCGAACGCAGACTGCGATTGGTCGCCGCCACGATGCGGATGTCGACGCAGTGCACCCCTTGACCGCCGACCCGCTCCACGGCGAGCTCCTGAATCGCGCGGAGCAGTTTGGCCTGGGCCGACAGTGACAGATCGGAGACCTCGTCCAGAAAGAGTGTGCCCGTGTCGGCGTGCTCGAACTTGCCCCGTCGCCCGCGCACCCCCGTGGCCGTGCGTTCTTCGATACCGAACAGCTCGGCCTCCAGCAGCGACTCGACGAGGGCCGCGCAGTTGACGGCCACAAAGGGCCCGGCGCGACGCGGGCTCAGGTCGTGGATCTGTCGGGCCACCAACTCTTTGCCCGTGCCCGACTCGCCTTCGATCAGCACCGTGAAGTCGGTAGCCGCCAGCCGTTCGATCCGCTCGCGCAGCGCGCACATCACCGGCGTCGAGCCGATAAGGGGCGCCGCCCCGTCGGGCCGGCTTGGAAAGACCCGAAACGCGTTTGCACGCTGCGTGCGGCGCAGGGCTTCAACTTCCAGCAGCACGCCGGCCAACCGTCCGGCCAGCGTGAGCACCTGGACGTCCCATTCGTCGAACTGACGCGCATCGTGCGGCACGGCGTCGAGCGCAGCCACGATGCGAGGATCCGCAGTCGGCACGTCCACGCTCAACAGGTGGCGCTCCGGCGCGGCGGTCACGGGCGTCTCGCCGGCGCGCCAGTCGCGCAGCGTGACACGGGCCGCGGCTGGCAGGACCCGGCGAACGCCATCGAGGAACCGATCGCGCTGCGCGTCGCCCTGCTCGCGCATCAGGCTGGCCGCCAATGCCTGGCAGACGACCGCGATCCCGCGACGCCGCTCACCGCGGCGCCGAGGGGGCAGCACACGGTGTTCGGCGGGCGCCCAGGCCGGCTGCGCCACGGCCTCTCCTGCCGTTGGTTGGGGACGCACACGCACGGCAGGTGCAGTCTTCAAGGTCGATGCCATGTCAGGCCCTTCTCCCGTGCCACGAATTTGGGCTGTCCTGCGCTTGGCGGCCGCGCCCGGCCTGGCCACCGTGCAGTCACTACCCCACCGGCTGAAATCGCCGCGATGCCGCCGGGAACCTGATACTCGGCGAGTAGATCCTCCTCGGCGGGTTGCGCGACCGGCACTTCAAAGCTCAGGGCCGTGCGGTAGCGCACGGCCGATGCGTCGAGGCGCGCCACGAAGCAGCGGACGACTCGGGCCGCCACGCCGACAACGCCATCGGCCGCCGTCCATTCGACCTCGCAGCGGCTGCCCCAGCGGAGCCGGAGGCAGCCTTCGACCAGGGCACCGCCGCCCGACAAGTCGACCAGCGTCACGACGGCGGAGTGACGCACGCGTGCGCTCGGCGGCAAGCGACCGCCGGCATACGTCTGGCGCGGCCATCTCCTCCGCTCCTCGCCCATCGTCATTTCCAGACGCCGGAGCCGGGCGCGCAGTGAAGCAAACGCGTGCGCCCGGTGGCGGCGAGCACGACCACCGCGTAGCCACTGGCGAGTGCGCCACCGCGCAAGTACAGGGTGCCGCCGCTTGACACGCCGTCGGGCGAGAAGACGAGCATCCTGGCAGTGCCGATACGCACGGGGTTGCTGCCGTCGGGCACTGCGGTGCCGTCGATGAAGGGGCACCCGACCACGAAGCCGAATTTCGCTCCGGGGAACAGCGCCTGCACCGGTAGCGGTTCGTCGATGGCCGGGTCGCGCCCTGTGGCGATGTCGGCCGCTCGCACGCCGTCCCAGTCGCCGTCGACGAACGACTGCACGACCCACGAATCGCCGCTGGCGCTGAACCGCATGCCGACACGGGCGGCACGATGCACCGCCGAAAACCGCAGGCGACCGCAGCGCGCCGCCAACGCAAAGGCGGCCCCTCGCACCTGGCCTTCCTGCCGCAGACGATCGGTGATCGGCAGGGCCATGGCCGTGACCACGAGCACCAGGGCAAGCGTGGCCAGGACCTCGATCAACGTGAACCCTCTCATCGTCTTTTCTTTCTGCCTGGCCCATTCACGTGCGCGTGGCCGTGCCAGGCCCGGTGCCGTTCCGGCCGCGAGGCAGGAACGACACCAGGCACACCGAAGCGGTCAGGCCTTTGGTGCCGCCACCGTCAACCGGCCCTTGATCTTCAGGAAGCTCTTCTCGCCGATGCCCTTCACGTTCATCAGCTCCTCGATCTTCTTGAATCCCCCGCTCTTCTGGCGGTACTCGACGATGCGCTGGGCGGTGCTTTTGCCGATGCCGGGCAACGACTCGAGGTCGATGGCGCTGGCAGTGTTGAGGTTGATCACGCCCTCGGCTTTGACCTCGGCCTTCGACGAAGGCTTCGGCGCGGCGCTTGGGCCCTGCTGGGCCAGTGCGGGCGCGACCACCGCGGCCGCCAACATGAGAACGACACTCCAAACGGCGAATCTCGGGACCATGGCACGACTCCTTTACGTGGCGGCGGCCGGGATGCCACACGCATCCCGGCCCGGCCCGCCGACAGATCCGCGAGCGACGCGCCGGAGAGGAGGTCGGGCTCTCGAGGACGCCGTCACGCGGACGCCAGCCGTATGGGCAAGCGCGATGCCTGCCGGCGCCGGAACGCCGATGTGCGTGGAACTCGTTGAAGGGACGGGCCTAGACGGGGACGCGTGAGAACATCACGCGCCGGAGTGGGCGAGACATCGGCGCCCGATGACACCGTTGGTTGGCGGCAGGCCCGCATGGAGCCCGCCGTCGGTCAACTGCAGTTACCCGTCGCCGTTGAAGTCGTCGCTCCAGGCTAGGCCTGGGCGGCGCGATACCAGTCGATGGTGCGGCGGAGGCCCTCTTCGAAGGAGATCCGGGGTTCGTACCCCAGCACCTGCCGTGCCAGCCGGATGTCCGCGAGCGAGTCGCGCACGTCTCCCGCGCGCGCCTCGGCGTACAGGGGAGCCAGGTCCGAGCCCAACAGGCGCTGGATCGTCCTGGCCAGCTGGTTGATGGAGATCTGGCCGCCGGTCGCGACGTTGATGACCCGCCCGGTGGCGCCGGGTGCCGTCGCCGCCCGCAGGACGCCATCGACGACGTTGTCGATATAGGTGAAGTCGCGGGTCTGCTCCCCGTCGCCGATGATGAGCGGCGGCTGGCCGGCCAGCAGGCGCGTCACAAACAACGCGATCACCCCGGAGTACTGCGACGAGGGGTCCTGTCGCGGGCCAAAGACGTTGAAGTAGCGGACGGTGACGGTGTCGAGCCCGTAGAGCCGCGTGAACATCTGCAGATACTGCTCCCCGACCAGTTTCTGCAGCGCGTACGGCGACAACGGGTTGGGCGCCATGTCTTCCCGCTTCGGCAGTTCCGGCGAGTCGCCGTACGCCGACGACGAGCCGGCATAGACGAGGCGACCGACGCCGGCCTCGCGGGCCCCTACGAGCACGGCAAGGGTCGCGTCGACGTTGGCCCGATGCGAGGTGAGGGGGTCGGCCACCGACCTGGGCACTGAAGGGATGGCGGCTTGATGCAGCACCACGTCCATGTCCCTGGTCGCCGCGCGCGCGAAGGCGACGTCCGCCAGGTCGCCGGTCAGCACCTCGGCGCGGCCGGCCAGGAGCGCCAGATTGGCTGGCTTGCCAGTACTCAAGTCGTCGGCGACGCGAACCGTCTCACCGCGATCGAGCAGGGCCATCGCCAGATGCGATCCGATGAATCCCGCGCCACCAGTCACGAGCCAGCGAGCCATCGGCCTCAGTGTGACGCGGTTGCCCCGCCGACTGGCGGGAAATCGGAGGCGCGCAGGCCCGGAACGAGCCGCAACGCGTTGCCGTAGTAGAGCTTCCGCAACACGACACCTGGCAGGTCAAGCCCGTACAGCTTCCAAAAAGCGTGGTAGTCGCGGTAGTAGTCGAAGTACTCGTCGGCTGTCTCGAGGGTCCGCCAGAAGTACGGGTACTCGCTGGGCACGTAGGAATCCTTCCCAAACAGGATCCGGTCCTGGTACTTGATGAAGAACGCCCGGGCCGCTCGCGGTTGCCGGCCCAACTCCGCCAGGATCGCGCCTGTCTCGGTCACGACGTTCGGGTGATTGTCGAGCAGCCGGCCCAGCCGCGCCAGGTCGTTGGCGTGATACGCGAAGTGCGCCGCGATGAACGTGGTCGTCGGGTGGTTTGCGAACAGATGATTACGCTCGGCGACCAGCGTCTCAAACGGCGGGAACTCGCCGGCCGGGCGCCGACGTTCGGGATGGACCTGCAGTTCGAGCCACCGCTCGTTGGTCTCGGTGACCGGCTCAAAAAACGGCGCGGGCTCGGCCGTGTGGATCAGCACGGGCACGCCGTAGAGCGCGCAGGTCTGCCACACCGGGTCGAACTCGGGGTCGTCCACCGGCACGCGGACGCCATTGGCACGCTTCACTGACATGCCGAGGTTCTTGAAGATCTTCAGACCGCGGGCCCCAGCCTTGAGGTCGGTTTCCAGTTTCGCTGCCGCGCGCGCGCCGTAGCCGGGCTGGTCGAGATCGGAGAAATCAAGGTTCGCGAAAAATACCATCCGATCGGGCGCGGGACTGCCCGCGATGAGGTTGAGGCTGTCGGCCAGCCGCGCACCGCTGCCGCCGCTGAGATTCACCAGCACCTGCAGATGCTGCGCGTCCATCTCGCGCACGATCTCGGCCCACCGTTCCTGGGTCAGGCGCGAGTGATGACTGTGAATGTCGATGACGGGATACTTCGCCCGCGGCACCGGGTGCTCGCTGACGACGAGGGTCGACTTCGGCTTGTATTGCCGGATGCCGAGATCCTGCGCGCGCGGCGCACCGGCAAGGGTGACGCCGACCAGCGCGACGGCCAGCCCGAACTGACGCCGAGCGCCGGACCGCCGCTGGATGGGTTGCGTGTGAGATGACAGTGCCGCAGCCACGCCGATAAGCCGAATTCTGTCCGCCTTCGCCCGCCATAGCGCGAGCATGCGCTCGCGCGACGGCGGGCTACGGCGAGACGACCATTCCTCTTGCCCTGCCATCACTGACAGGGTCCAGCGACCTACCCGGAGGCTTCGGACGGGCCGTCCTCGAGCGCCTCCCTATTTGGTCTTGCTCCGTGCGGGGTTTTGCCTGCCACCGACCTTACGGCCGGCGCGGTGCGCTCTTACCGCACCTTTTCACCCTTACTCGCCTTCGCCCTCCGGGCTCCGGCGAAGCAAGCCTTGTGGGCCTGCCGCGCCGAAGCACGCGAAGCGTGCGAAGGCGGGCGGTATATTTTCTGTGCCACTGGTCCGTCAAGTTACCCTGCCCGGGCGTTACCCGGCGCACTGCCCTTTGGAGTTCGGACTTTCCTCTCCCGGCGGCACTACACGCGCGCGAATGACCGCCCGCGTGGTTCCCGCCGACAGCGATCGTCTGGCCTGGCTGCGGCCCACTGTCTCCTACCCATCCGTTTCCTGCGAAATCCGGTATTGCTCCAGCTTCTTGTACAGGTTACTGCGGGGCGTGTCGATGACCTCCGCGGTCTTCGAGATGTTCCACGCGGTTTCCCGCAGCTTCTGCACCAGGAAGGTCCGTTCGGCCACTTCCTTGTGCTCCCGCAGCGTTCCGGCCCGCAGTACTTCATTATCGGGCGCCCGTCCGCCAGCGTCAACGCGCATCGCCTCGGGCAGGTGCGCGACGTCGATGGCGTCGCCTGGCGTCATGATGACCAACCGCTCGAGGGTGTTGCGCAACTCGCGGATGTTGCCGCGCCAGCGGTGCCGCTCCAGCACGGCCATCGCCCCGTCGGTAATTCGCTTCGGACGCACGTTGTTCTCGCGGGTGGCGCTCTCGAGGAAGTACTTCACCAGCGGGCCGATGTCGCCCGGCCGCTCGCGCAGCGGCGGCACGTGAATCGGGATGACGCTGAGCCGGAAATAGAGATCCTCGCGGAACTGCCCTTTCTCGAACTCGTCTTCGAGCCGTTTGTTGGTGGCGGCAATCACGCGCACGTCCACCTTGATGGTGCGTGCCGAACCAAGCCGTTCGACCTCGCCCTCCTGCAGCACGCGCAGCACCTTGGCCTGCGTCTTGAGGCTCATGTCGCCGACCTCGTCGAGGAAGATCGTGCCGCGATCGGCCTGCTCGAACTTGCCGATCTGCTTCTCGGTGGCGCCGGTGAACGAGCCTTTCTCGTGTCCGAACAACTCCGACTCGATCAGGTCGTCGGGAATGGCTGCGCAGTTGACCTGGATGAAGCGCTCGCGCGCGCGCAGGCTGTTGCGATGAATGGCCCGCGCCACCAGTTCCTTGCCGACGCCGCTTTCGCCGGTGATCAGCACGGTGGCCGAGGTCGGCGCCGCCCGCTTGACGGCTTCCAGCACGCCGCGAATCGCCGGGCTGTCGCCGATGAGTTGATGCTTGAGGGTCTCGGTGCGGCGAAACGCCACCACTTCCTGGGTGAGACGCTGCTGGTCGAGCGCGTTGCGTACGCTCACGAGCACGCGCTCGGTCGACAGCGGCTTCTCGATGAAGTCGAAAGCGCCCAGCTTGGTCGCTTCCACCGCCGTGCTCACCGTGGCGTGTCCCGAGATCATGATGACCGGCAGCGCTTCGTGGGTCGTCCGCAGCCGCTGCAGCACATCGAGGCCGTCCATGCCGGCCATCTTGATGTCGAGCAGCACGAGGTCGGCCGGCTCGCGGTCGGCCAGCGTCAGGCCGTCCTGCCCGGTGGCTGCGCCGTGCACCTCGAATCCCTCGTACTCGAGAATCATCTTGAGCGAGTCGCGGATCGCTGACTCGTCGTCGATTACCAGAATCCGTGGTTTCATCGGTGGGCGGCGTCAGGGCTGGTCGATGCGGACGGTGCGCAAGGCGCGCTGGTCCTCATCGGGAAGGTAGAGGTACAACGCGAGGACATCGCCCGGGCGCACCTCGCCGGTGAGCCGCTGGAACTCGCGGGCCGACGCGACTGGGCGGCGATTGACTTCGAGGATGACCTGCCCGCGCTCGAGGTCCGCGTCAAACGCAGGGCCGATTGGATCCACGCGGGCGATGAGCACGCCGCGCACGTCCGACGGCAGTTGAAGCCGCGCGATGTCTTCGCGGTCGAGGTCGCGCACGGCCAGCCCCAGGGGCGATCCGCCGCTGGTCGGACGCACCGGCGGCTGCCCGTCGTGGCGCGACTCGCCCGGCTCGGCCGCACGGCCCGGCCGTTCGGCCAGCTTCACCAGCACACGCATCGCGCGCGCGTCCCGTACCAGGTCCACGTTGACCGCCGTCCCCGGTTCGGTGGCGGCAATGCGCCGGATCAACCCGTCGTTGGACGTGACTGGCTGGCCGTCCACCGCCGTGATGAGATCGTAGGGGCGCAACCCGGCCCGATCGCCTGGCGAGTTCTCCGTGACGTCCTGCACCAGGGCGCCGCGCGTGCTGCCCAGTCCGAGCGAGCGCTGCAAATCGGAATCGACGTCCTTGAGAGCGACGCCGATAAACCCCCGCGCCACGCGGCCCCGCTGCTTCAACTGCGGCAGGACCGCCCGCGCCTGGTTCACCGGGACCGCAAACCCGATGTTGCTGGCGCGCGAGCTGATGGCGGCGTTGATGCCGACGACCTCGCCACGCGCGTTGATCAGCGGGCCGCCGCTGTTGCCGAAATTGATCGCCGCGTCGGTCTGGATGTAGTTGTCGAGGCTCCTGTCGAACAGCTTGCGACCGATGTAGCTGACCACGCCGACCGTCACGGTGTGCTCGTAGGCCAGGGGATTGCCGATGGCGCACACCCACTCACCCACACGCAGCCCATCGGAGTCGCCCAGTGGCGCGACGGGGAACGGCAGCGGCGAGCTCACCTTGATGAGCGCGATGTCGGTGTCCGGGTCGCTGCCGACGACCTCGGCGCGCAGCGTCCGGCCATCGGCCAGCTTCACCAGGATGCGCTCGGCGCGCTCGATCACGTGGTGGTTGGTGAGGATGTGGCCGTCCGCCTCGATGATGACGCCGCTGCCGGTGCCGCGTCTGGGAGAGCTGTCGTTGCGATCGGATTCCCACGGCGGGGACGGGCTCGAGTGCTCGTCGCGCTCGTCGCGCTCGTCGCGCGCACCGCGCGAGGTCGCGTCGATGTTGACCACCGCCGGGTTGATCTGCTCGGCGACGTCGGCGAAGTTCACCAGGGCTGGCGTGAGCGACGAGGCCCGCGTCGCGGCGGCGCGCGTCGGCCGCGTGGTTCGCGAGTCGGCGGGCGCCGGCGTCAACGACCCGGCGACAATCAGGCCGACCAGAAACGCAGCGGTCGCCACCAGGACCACGGTGACCAGCGCGAAACGGCGGCTCATGACGTCATTATAAGACGCCGCAACGCGGCCTCATCCAAGGTTTCCACGCCGAGCTGGCGCGCCTTGTCGGCCTTGCTGCCGGGATCGGCGCCCACCACGACGTAGCTTGTCTTGCGGCTCACCGTGCCGGTGACCTTCCCACCCAGGCGCTCGATGGCGTCGGTGGCCTGCTCGCGCGTGAGGCCCTCGAGGGTGCCGGTGAGGACAAACGTCTTCCCCGCCAACGACCCGCCGGCCGGGGCCGCGAGTTCGGCGTCGGTCGCCTGGGTCCGCACGCCGGCGCTCGCCAGTCGCGCGACCAGCCCCCGATTCCGCTCGTCGTCAAACCATTTCCGCACCGCCGCCGCCACGACCGGTCCGATCTCGGGCACTCGCTGCAGGCCGTTCACGTTGGCGGCCGCCAGGGCATCGAGACTGCCGAACCCGCGGGCCAGCAGTTCGGCGGCGCGCTCACCGACATGGCGGATGCCAAGGCCGTGAATCAGCCGCCACAGCTCGTTCTGGCGGCTGCGGTCGATTTCGGTCACCAGATTTGCGCCGACCTTGCCGAGCTTTCGGGGACGCGCCCGTTCCGACTTGGGGTCGCGCGGCGCGACGACCAGCTCCTCGAGCGTCTCCCGGCCCAGCGCGAAGAGGTCGGCGACGTCGGTCACCAGGCCCAGATCCACGAGCTGATCGACGATGGCCTCGCCCAGCCCCTCGATGTTCATCGCGTGGCGTGAGGCGAAGTGTTCGAGGCTGCGGCGCAGGCGGGCCGGGCAGCTGCTGCGTTCGCACCGCCACACGACCTCGCCGTCGCCGCGCACCAACTCGCCGCCACACGACGGACACGTCGCCGGCATCTGCCAGGGCCCGGCCCGATCCGGGCGTTCCGGGTCCTCCACACGGACGACCTTCGGGATGACGTCGCCGCCTTTTTCGATGACGACGCGGTCGCCCACCCGGATGTCCTTGCGCGCGACCTCATCGGCGTTGTGCAGTGTCGCCATGCCGATGGTGGACCCGGCCAGCAGGACGGGTTCGAGCACCGCAACCGGCGTGACCGCGCCGGTGCGACCCACCTGGAGCACGATGTCGTCGAGGCGCGTCGTCACCTGCTGCGCGGGAAACTTGAAGGCGACCGCCCAGCGCGGAAACTTCGACGTCGTGCCCAGGCGCTCGCGGGCGGCCAAGGCGTCGACCTTGATCACGACGCCGTCGGTCTCGTAGCCGAGATCGTGACGGGCGTCCTGCCACCGGGCACAGTACGCCACCAGGGCCTCGATGCCCGACAGACGCTCCCAGTGCGGCTCGATCGGCAATCCCCAGGTCTCGAGCGTGTCGAGCATGCCGGCGTGCGTCGTGGGCCCGTCCTCGAGCCCGACGACCTGATACATCCACGCACTCAGGCGTCGCTCGGCGACCTGGCGCGGGTCGAGCTGACGCACGGCGCCGGCCGCCGCGTTGCGGGGATTGGCGAAAGGCGGCTCGCCCGCTTCTTCGCGCTCCTGGTTGACGCTCGCGAAGACGGCGCGCGGCAGATAGATCTCGCCGCGGACTTCGAAGATTCCCGGCGGCGCCTGCCGCAGCCGCAGCGGAATGGCCCGGATTGTCCTGACGTTGCCGGTCACGTCCTCGCCATGTTCGCCGTCGCCTCGGGTGGCCCCTCGGACGAGCACGCCGTCGTCGAAGGTCAGCGCGATACTGAGACCGTCGATTTTGAGCTCGGCGACGTAGTCGATGACCCCGGCGTCGGTGACGCCAAGCCCTTTTCTGACCCGCTCGTCGAACGCGCGCAGCTCGCCGTCGGAGTACGCGTTGTCGAGGCTGAGCATCGGCGCCCGGTGTTCGACGGTGGCGAAGCCATCGACCGGCTGCCCACCGACGCGTCGAGTCGGCGAGTCGGGCGTTACCAGGTCCGGGCGCGCCTCTTCGAGCGCCCGCAGTTCGCGCATGAGCGCGTCGAACTCGGCATCCGAGATCGCGGGCGCGTCCTGATCGTAGTACAGCGTTTCGTGGTGGCGGATCTGATCGCGAAGCGCGGCGATGCGGCCGGCCGCCGTCACTATCTGTCCCGGTGCAGCACGTAGTCGGCGAGCGCTTCCAGGGCCTCGCGCTCGGGAGTGGGCGGGAAGATGGCCAACTGGCGCCGCGCGGCCAGCGCGTGGTCGCGGGCCCGGATCTGCGCGTACTCGAGCGCGCCGGTCTGTCGAAGCAGGCGCGTCACCTCGGCCCACTGATCGCGCGTGGCCGTGTGCTCGTCAGCAATGCGGGCGATGAGGGACCGCGCTGTCGGCTCGCTGGCCAGCAGCCGGATCAGCGGCAGCGTGACCTTGCCTTCGCGCAGGTCACCACCCACTGGCTTGCCGAGCGCCTCGGCGTCGCCGGTGAAGTCGAGCAGGTCGTCCATCAGCTGAAACGCGATGCCGAGGTTGAACCCGTACTCGCGCAACGCCTCCCATTGATCGGGGGTCGAGGTGCCGAGCCGGCCGCCAATTTCGGCGCAGCCGGCAAACAGGTGCGCCGTCTTGCGCCGGATGATGTCGAAGTGCTCGTCCTCGGTGATGTCGATGTCCCCGTTCTTTGTGAGCTGGTACAGCTCGCCTTCGATCATCCGCAGCGTGACGTCGCACAGCAGCCGCACCAGGTCGAGCGAGTTCTCGGTGAGGGCCAGCGACATCGACTTGATGTAGAGGAAGTCGCCCAGCAGCACGGTGACGTCGTTGCCCCACTGCGAGTGCGCCGCCAGGCGCCCACGCCGCACTTCCGCGTCGTCGATGATGTCGTCGTGGACCAGGGTCGCCGTGTGGATGAACTCAACGACCGCCGCGTGGAGGATCGCGCGCTCGCCCGCGTAGCCGCACAGGCGCGACGCCATCAGCAGCACCGCGGGACGCACGCGCTTGCCGCCGCTGCTCTGAATGTAGCGGCCGATGCGGGGGATCACGTCGACGCGCGACTGCAGGTGCTCGGCGTACGCGTCTTCGACCCTCTGGAGATCCGCGCGGATAGGCTCGAACAGGCGCAACAGGTCCGGCGGCGGGCTGTCGACTGAACGGTTCAAAGCTCGTCCATCACAACATACTTGCGCGCGGAGTGTCAACGCGCGCAAAAGCTTGCGCGCCGAAGAGTTGCAGGGCGTTCTCGGTGGTGCGTGCGAGCACGGCCGAGCGCGGCACGCCCCGCAGCGTGGCCAGCCGATCGGCGACGTTGACCACCCAGGCGGGCTCGTTCCGTTTGCCTCGGTACGGCACAGGGGCCAGAAAGGGGCTGTCGGTCTCGATCAGCAGCCGGTCCTCGGGCACAAACGCGGCCACTTCGTGGAGTTCGATGGCTTTTGGAAACGTCACGATCCCAGCCAGCGAGAGGTGGAAGCCGAGGTCCAGCGCGCGCCGCGCGCGGGCGATGCCTCCGGTGAAGCAATGGAACACGCCAGCGACACCCGCCCCTTCGGTGACCAGCATCGCAAACGCGTCCTGGTCGGCCTCCCGCGTGTGAATGACCACCGGCAGGTGCATCGCGCGTGCGCAGTGAAGCTGCTCGGCAAAGACCGTCTGCTGGACATCGCGCGGCGAGAAGTCGTAGTGGTAATCCAGCCCGATTTCACCGACCGCGCACACTCGCCCTTCAGACACGCCCTGGCGGATCCACGATTCGGCCCGTCCTGCCTGCCCGGCGCACTGGTGCGCCTGATGGGGATGCACGCCGACGGCAAAGGCGGCTTCTGGCCACAGTTGCCGCACGCGCTCGGCACGCCTCGTCTCGGCCTGGTCGCCTGCGGCGAGGATGCAGATCGTGCTGGTCAGACCGGCCGCGCGCGCGCGGCCGACGACGGCATCAAGGTCCACCTCGAAGACCTCGTCGGCGAGATGGCAGTGGGTGTCGATCAACTACCGCACTCGCATCCCCGGCTCCGCGCCCTCGCCGGGCGAGACCAGAATGGGCTTTCCGCCTTCGCTGCTCGAGGCGAGCACCATCCCGTTGCTCTCGATGCCCATGAGCTTGGCTGGCTTGAGGTTGGCGACGATGACGATCAGGCGTCCGACCAGCGCGTCGGGCTCGTAGGCCTCGGCGATGCCGGCGACGATCGTGCGCTCTTCCGTCCCGGCGTCGATGCGCAGCTGCATCAGCTTCTTCGACTTGGGCACGCGTTCGGCGCCAAGGACTTTGGCGACGCGTAACTCGACGTTCATGAACTGGTCGATGCCAATGCGGGCGTCCACGGCCGGTGCCACTGCGGGTGCGCCATCGGCTTGCGGCGATGGCGTCGGTGGCGCGGCAGGCTCAGGCGTGGTGTCCGGCGGGGTGGCCGGCGGTACGATCGGGTCGGACACGGTCACAACTCCTGCCGCGGGGGCCGCGGCTTTCAAGCCATCCAGCCGCGGCCAGATGGCGGGTCCCTTCACCAGCGTACGCGCCAGGGTCGACTTCCAGGCGGTGTCGCGATCGAACGCGATCGCCTCGGCCGCATTCGGCTCGCCCGCGCGTCGCAGGATCTCAGCCGCCGTCGTCGGCATCACAGGCAGCAACAGCACAGACGCAATCCGCAGGGCCTCGGCCGCATCGCAGAGGGCTTGCGTGAGCGTCTCGGCCTTGGCCGGGTCCTTCGCCAGCGTCCAGGGTTCAGATGCCGCGATGAACTCGTTGGTTGCATCGACGATGGAGAAAGCCGCAAACGCCGCCTCGTGGAGCGCGAACCGCTTCATGGCGTCGCGGTAGGTCCTCACGGCCTGCTCGGCCACACCGCGCAGCCGCCCGGGCTCCAGCGGAGCGGCCGGCAACGACAAGCCGCGGTACTTCTCGACCATCGTCGTGACGCGGCTCACCAGGTTGCCGAGGTTGTTGGCCAGGTCCACGTTGTAGCGCTCTTCGAAGCGCTCCCACGAGAAGTCGCCGTCGCCGCCGTACGGGATCTCCTTCACCAGATAGAGCCGGAGCGGATCGGCCCCGAGATGATCCGCCGCGTCGAGCGGGTCGATCGCGGAGCCGACCGACTTGCTCATCTTCTGGCCCTTGAAGTGCACCCAGCCGTGCCCGAACACCGAGGTCGGCAGCGGCAGCCCGGCGCTCATGAGCATCGCCGGCCACACCACGCAGTGAAAGCGCGTGATGTCCTTGCCTACGATGTGCAGGTTGGCCGGCCACCAGCGGCCGAACTGCTCCTGGTCGGTGCCGTAGCCGACGGCCGCCGCATAGTTGATCAAGGCGTCGAACCAGACATAGACGACACTGGACGGATCGAACGGCAGCGGGATGCCCCAGCTCTGTCCGGCCCTCGAGATGGAGATGTCTTCGAGCCCGCCTTCCACCAGCCGCAGGATCTCGTTGCGGCGAATCTCGGGCTGGATGAACTCCGGGCGCGCGCTGTAGTGATCGAGCAGCGGCTGCTGATACTTCGACAGGCGGAAGAAGTGGTTCTTCTCGCGGATCCAGTCCGGCCTGGTCAGGTGGATCGGACAGCTGCCGTCGACCAGATCCTTTTCCTGCTTGAACGCCTCGCACGAGACGCAGTACCAGCCTTCGTAGTGACCTTCGTAGACGTCGCCGCGATCGTGACAGGCTTGCGCCATCCGTTGCACTGCGGCGCGGTGACGTGGCTCGGTCGTGCGGATAAAGTCGTCGAACGAGATCGACAGCTTCGCCCACACCTCTCGAAACTCCAGCTCCATCTGGTCGCAATAGGCGTGCGGATCCAGACCAAGCTCGCGCGCCTTGCGGAACACGTTTTGCGAATGCTCGTCGTTGCCCATCACGAACCTGGTGGGCACGCCGGTGAGGCGCGTGTAGCGCGCGATGACGTCGGCCGTGATCTTCTCGTACGCGGTGCCGAGATGGGGACGGCTGTTGACGTAGTCGATGGCTGTGGTGAGGTAGAAGGACATTGACGATTGCAGATTGACGATTGACGTTACGGGCGGTGCTCGAGCCAGGCCTTCACAGCGGAGGCGTGCACGTCCTTGGTCGCCACGCCGTGCTCGTTCGCGCGGGCGGCGCAGTCGTCGAACTCGGGCTGGCCGTTCATCACGACGCCGTTGCGCCGCGCGACCTTGATGCGCACGTCACCATACGGCGTGGCCACCGAGAGGATCTCCCGTGCCAGGCACTCGCGCTGCCACTCGGCAAAGCGCACACCGATGGTCGTGGTCTCGCGGAACAGCACATCGACGATGTCGTCCTTTTTCGACGGCGCCACGAGGACCGACACCAGCGTGCCGGGGCGGCTCTTCTTCATCTGCACGGAGACGAAGAACACCTCGAGGGCGCCGGCGGCGTAGAGCTGGTCCATGACCGAGCCGAACAACTGCGGGTTCATGTCGTCGATCTCGCTCTCGACGACGAGCACGCGATCGCCGTCGGCATGTCCGTCGCCGGACTCCCCGACCAGCACGCGCAGCACGTTGGGGGTGTCGGCAAACTCGTGGTCGCCGGCGCCGTAGCCGGTCGCCGCGACGCGCATCGCCGGCATCGGGCCGAACGCCTGCGCGTACCCGGTGAGCACCAGCGCACCAGTGGGCGTGAGCAGTTCGGCCTCAGGTCCACGCGAGAACACCGGCGCATCGGCCAGCAGGCGCACCGTCGCGGGCGCCGGCACGGGGAACACTCCGTGGGCCGAGTGCACCATGCCGCGCCCGACGTTGATCGGCGAGACGATCACGCGGTCCACGCCCAGACTGTCGAGCGCGTACACCGCGCCGACGATGTCGATGATCGAGTCGAGCGCGCCGACCTCGTGCAGGTGCACCTTCTCCACGGGCATCTGGTGAATCGCCGCCTCGGCCACCGCGAGCCGTTCAAAGAGCGCCTTTGCGCGGTCCTTGCCGGCTGGCGCCAGCGCGGAGCGGTCGATGAGCCGGTAGATCTCCGGGAGGCTGCGGTGAGAGTGATGGTGGGTGTGCGCGGCCTTGGTGGTCTCGTCTTCGGTCACGCGAAACTTGGTGGCCGACACGCCGGCCCGCAACACGCGGTCGGCCGCGATGTCGTAGCCGTCGATGGCCAGACTGCCCAGCGCCGTGCGCAACCCGTCGAGCGGCACGCCGGCGTCGAGCAGCGCGCCGAGAATCATGTCGCCGGAGGCGCCGTTGAAGCAGTCGAAGTAGAGAATCCTCATGGTCCGAAACGACAATTGTAGCTCAGTCATCACTGAAGAGCCGGTTGCCGCCGCGATCGCGGCGCAGGCGCAGCACGGACCGATGGTCGTCGTCGGACCGCTCCTTGAAACTGAAGTACCCCGTGGCCGTGAGGATCAAGTGGTCCAACAGGCCGATGCCCAGCAACTCGGCTGCCTCCGACAGGTGGAGCGTCAGGGCCGTGTCCTCCTCGCTGGGCGAGGCCTCACCCGACGGGTGGTTGTGGAAGACCACGACGAAGGCCGCGCGGACAGCGACGGCCTCGCGAAACACGTCGCGGGGCGGTGCGGGACTGCGGTCCAGCGCGCCGCTCGAGATGATGCGCGTGGCCAGCCAGCGATACTTCGTGTCGAGCAAGACGATGCCGAACTGCTCGACCGGGTGGGCGCCGAATTGCGGCACCAGCCACAGCGCCATGTCGCGCGGGGCCTTGAATTGTCGCCGCTCGGCCAGTTCCGGCATCACGGTCCGGCGCCCCAGCTCGAGGGCGGCCAGCACCTGCGCGGCCCGGGCGGGCCCGACGCCGCTCATCTGGCACAACTCCACCTCCGTCAGCCGCAGCAGGCCGCGAGCCCCGCCGGCGCGTGCCAGCAGCGCGTTGGCCAGCTCGAGCGCATTCATCGCCGGCGTGCCGTGTCCGAGCACCAGCGCGAGCAGTTCATTGTCGCCCAGGCCCCCGGCGCCTACGCGGATGAACTTCTCGCGCGGCCGATCATCGGGGCCCAGCGGGATGGCGGATGCTGCCAAAGCGATCGCCCTTGCGTATACTCAGGCGCGATGCCGCGCCTTGTCGTGTCGTGTCTGCTTGCCTGTCTGGTCGCCGCTGCTGCCGGATGCGCCGATCCGCCCAACAAGGAACTGCATCAGGCCCAGGGTGCCATCGACGCGGCGCGTGCCGCCGGCGCCGACAGCTACGCCACCGAAGAGTTCACCGCCGCAGGCGAGGCTCTCGCCCGCGCCGAGGCGGCCGTCGGCCAGCGCGACTACCGACTGGCGCTCAGCCAGGCCCTCGACAGTCGCGAACGCGCGCAAAACGCCGCCAAGATCGCCGCGAGCCAGAAAGCCGCTGTGCGCAGCGAGGCCGAACGACTCCTGGCCGAGGTCACCTCGGCCGCGGTTATGGCCAGCACACGCCTGACGGCCGAGACCGCGCGGACGAGGTCGCCGGCCGTTGTCGCCCTGCAATCCGCGGTGCAACACGCGCGCACCGCTGTTGACGATGCAGGCAAGGCGCTTGCCACCGAGGATTACCTCGAGGCGCGCCGCCGCCTGAAAGGCGTCCGCGACACGCTGGCGGCGGCGCAGCAGGCACTTCCGGCCACCCCCGCCGCTCGACCCGTCCGCCGCCGCCGCTGACCTGCGTCGCAACTTCTGCGATCGACACGCCCCAGCAGTACGCAGCTTTTCGCGGGAACCCGGCTGGATGGGCGTGCGGCGGCAAGAGTATCCGCGGGTCCTTCGAAGATACCGGCCCGCCGTTGCCCTGACCGGGGGCGGGCGCAACGTGACGCGTGACGCGTTCAGGGAATGAGGACCGGGCCGAGCAGCATCACGAGCGTCACGATGGCAACAAACGCGACGACATCGAGCACGATGCCGAAGCGCATCATGGCCGTGATGGGGATGAAGCCCGAGCTGTAGACGATCGCGTTGGGGGCCGTGGAGATGGGCATCATGAAGCCCATGCTCGCGCCCAGCGTGGCGCCCAGCGCGGGCTCGACGGCCCGCACGCCAGCCGCCTGGGCGACGGCAATCGCGACCGGCACGATCATGTTGGCTGACGCCGTGTTGGACGTCGCCTCCGACAGCAGGATGGCCGACCCGGTGAAGATCACGGTCAACGTCAGCGACGTCTTCGACGGCAGCCACGCCGTGATGCCCTTGCCCAGCGCCTCGGCCAGACCCGTCTGAAACGCCAGGGCCCCCAGCGCCAGGCCTCCGCCGTAGAGCAAGACGATGCCCCAGTCGATGCGCACGGCTTCATCCCACGTGAGCGTGAAGCGCCGCACGCGCCAGTCGACGGGCAGCAGAAACAGCAGGAGTGCGCCGATCATCGCCGCGACGCCTTCCGGCACGGCCCTCTGATACTCCCGCGAGAACGGGCTGGCGTCGAGTCCGACCAGGGCGAGCAATCCCGGAAGCGTCCAGAGCAGCACCGTCACGCCAAAGGCCAGCAGCACGTTGCGCTCGGCGGCCGACAGCGGACCAAGCTTGCGCTTCTCGGCGCGCACCAGTTCCGCGCCGCCTTCCAACATCCGCACGCCTCGCGTCGTCGTCACTGTGAACAGGACCATCAACACGGTAAAGAGCACGAGCACGAGCGGCACGCCGATGGCCATCCAGGTGAAAAACGAGATGCGGGTACCGGTGATGCGCTCCAGCATGCCGATCCCAATCAGGTTGGGTGGCGTGCCAACCGGCGTGGCCATCCCGCCCACCGACGCGGCAAACGAGGTCGTCAGCATCAGACCCAACGCGAAGCGGCGCACCGCGGTCCGGCTGGCCTCGTCTTTTGGTCCGCTCTGCATCAGGTGGCTCACCAGCGCCAGGCCGATGGGAAACATCATCGCGGTGGTGGCGGTGTTGCTGATCCACATCGACAAGCCGGTCGCCACCGCGCTGTAGACCAACAGGAGGCGCGGCGCGCTGTGTCCCACGAACTTCCACGACAGCGCCGTGTAGGCGATGCGGCGGTCCACGCCGTGCACGAACATGGCCTCGGCGAGGATGAAGCTGCCGATGAACAGAAAGATGATCGGATCGGCAAATGACGCCAGTGCGGCGCGCGCGTCAGCCACGCGCAGGACAACCGCCAGGACCGGTCCGAGAATCGCGGTGACGGCCATCGGCAGCGCTTCGGAGACCCACAGCACGACGACCAGGCCCATGATAGCGGCCATGCGGTGCGCCGGCCCGTCCAGTGGCAGCGGCGCAAGCCACAGCGCCGCCATGACCGCCGGCGCCAGAAACAGGCCCACCGTACGCCGGCGCCGGTTGAACCGTTCCTCGGCCGGCGAGTACATCTCCACCGACTCGATCGCCTGATTAAAGCTGCGCACAAAACGTCCCGTCGGCGAGGATTTCCGCCCACCCGGTCAGCGTGATGCCGGCCTCGCTCCAGATGACGCGCTGCGTGCCGCCGGGCGCGACGACCTCGACGTCGCGTGAAGCGCCGCCGTGGCTGGCGGCGGCGACGGCGGCCGCGCACGACCCGGTGCCCGACGACTCGGTCGGCCCGACGCCACGTTCCCAGATCCGAATCCGCACGCGGTCCGTGGCTTCGACGACGGCGAACTCGACGTTGGTGCGATCAGGAAACGCGGGATGGTGCTCCAGTGCCGGCCCAAGCCGCGCGAACCTCGCATCGTCTGGCAGTGGGCCGAGCACGACGCACTGAGGGTTGCCGACGGCCATGACCGTGGCGGTCAGCGTCTCGCCCAGCACGTCGAACCGGCGCTCGACGATGCCCGTAGGCTGCCCCATCTCGGCCACAAACAAATAGGACGCGCCCGAGACCTCTTCGAGCACGAGGCGCTTGGGGCCCGCGGTAGTCTCAACGACGATGTCGTGTCGATCCAACCGCCCGGCGCGCCGCCATTCGCGCGCGACGATCGCCGCCAGGCCTCTCAGCCCGTTGCCGGAAAGCTCCGACGGGCTGCCGTCAGCGTTGAGGAGCGTCATCGTCGCGCCACGCGCTGTGAGCGTGTAGAGAATGAGTCCGTCGGCGCCCACGCCGCGGTGGCGGTCGCAAAGCCGGCGCGCCCACATCGCCAGATCGGCGCCTGCCAGATCAGAGGCGGCGGCGTACAGGAAGTCGTTGCCGTAGGCGTGTGCCTTGGTGAAGGCGATCATGTGGACGACTTGCGGCAGAGGGCGAGCAGGTGCCAGCCGTAGCGCGTGACCATGCCGCGCGGCAACGCGTTGAACGCGCCGACGAAGCACGCGTTGAAGGCCAGCCCCTTCCAGCCGCCATGCAGCCGGCTCTTCACTGGAAACCGCTCGAAGACGAGATCGACGCTCGGAAAGACATCGACCAGCGCGCGGAACTCGGCCGGCGAGTACGTGTGCAGCACGGGCGCGCCTTCGTGCTCGAGGTCCACCTTCATGAGCTTGGACAACGCGTTGAGCCACGAGATGCGGTTGTAGCCTTGGAGCGCCGCCTCGCCGCCTGGCTTCAGCACCCGGTGCACTTCCTCGACCAGGTGCCTCCCATTACCGGTGTACTGCGCCACGCCATGCGCGAACACATAGTCGAAGTGCTCAGTGGGAAACGGCAACGCTTCGCCATCGGCGACCAGCAGGTGGGCGTGCAGGCCGCGGTACGCGACGTTCTGCCTCGCCAGCGCAATGGCCGAGTCGGCGATGTCGACACCGGTGGCCCGGGCCCCTCCGCGCGCAAAGCGCACAAGATCCACGCCCGTTCCGCAGCCTACGTCGAGGACCTGCTTGCCGGCCAGCCCGTCAAAGGGCACCAGGCGGAGCAGGTGATGGAGCTTGTCGAAGTGATACTGGTCGAGATCGTCGAAGAATCCGGGCGAGCCCGGCGGGTGGCGCGAAATCGCCAGATCGTGGATGTGTTGGTTCCAATACCTGCGAACCCGGCGGTTGACGCGATCAGGCGGAGCGACTCCGACGCCCTGAAGTACGCGGGATTCAGACACGAGCCCTAACTATAATGCAGCTGGTCCGCACCCCCAGCCATGTTCCGTGATCTCGACTCCCTTACCTCACACACCTTCGACCTGCTCGTCGTAGGTGGCGGCATCCATGGCTTGATGGCGGCGTGGGACGCCACCACCCGAGGCCTGCACGTCGCGCTGATCGAGCGGCACGACTTCGGCGGCGCTTCATCCTTTCATCACCATCGCACGCTGCACGGCGGCCTGCGCTATCTGCAGACCGCCAACCTCCGCCGGCTGCGGCAGTCGGCACGCGAGCGCCGCACGTGGGCGCGTATCGCACCGCATCTGATCGAGCGACAGACGTTTGCCGTGCAGGCGGGCGGACCGGACGGCAAGTCGGCGGCGCTGCTGCGGGCCGGTTTCGCGCTCGACGCGGCGCTGACGCTCGATCGCAACCACGGCGTGCCCGACCATCTGCGCCTGCCCGCCGGCCGCATCGTGGACGGCGAGGACCGGGCTGGGCTCGACACTGGCCCGCTGCTTGGCGACGGGCCGCTGGGCGTGTGGCACGACTACCGTACGGCGCACGCCGAACGTCTCACATTTGGCGTGGCCGTCGCCGCGGCGCGCGACGGCGCGGTGCTGGCCAACTACCTGGACGCGATCGAGCCGATCCGCCGGGGCCGTACGATTGCCGGCGTCATCGCGCGCGATCACGTCGACGGCGCCGTGTTGTCGATCAGCGCACGCGTGCTGCTCAACGCCACAGGCGCGGGCGCCGGGCGGCTGATGGGCGCCTTCGGCGTAAGGAAGACGCCGCGGCTGGTGAAGGCGATGAACCTGGTGACACGCCGCCCGGCGCCCGCCGTGGCGTGCGGAGCACCCACGGGCGACGGCCGCCTGCTCTTCGCGCTGCCGTGGCAGGGACAGTTGGCGATCGGCACCTGGCACGGCGCCGGGCCCTGCGGTGCCGATGCCGCGATGGTGACACCGGAGGACTTCGGCGCGTGTCTCGCCGAGGTCAACCAGGCCTTCCCGTCGTTGCAGCTCACCGAAGACGACGTCACGCTCGTACAGCGCGGCGTCGTGCCGGCCGCCGGCTTCGGGCATCACGTGACGCTGGCCGATCGCCCCTTGCTTCGGGAACATCGGCACGACGGCGTCGACGGCGCGATTTCGTTGATGGGCGTGAAGTACACCACCGCTCGTGCGGTGGCCGAACAGGCGGTGACACTGGTGACGGCGCAATTGGGCTGCCACGCGCCGCCCCGAACCGCGTCGTTGCTCCTGCCGGGCTTCGGGCCCACCGGCACGAAGCCTCCCGTGGAAGGCCTGGACCAGGAGGCCTGGGACCACCTGCAACGCGTCTACGGCGATCAGGCCCCGCGAGTCGCCTCCCTCGTGCACACCAGGACCTCGCTGGGCCAGCGCATCGTGGACCGCCTGCCCATCGTCGGCGCGCAGATCGTCGAAGCCGCCCGCAACGAGATGGCCCTGACGCTCGAAGACATCGTGCTGCGGCGTACGGGACTGGGATCGGCCGGGTACCCGGGCGACGACGCTATTCTGAAGGTGGAAGGGATTGCCCGCGACGAACTCGGGTGGAGCTCGTCGCGGGTGCAAGACGAGATTCAGGGGCTCAAGCAGTTCTATCTGCCGGTCCACGTGGCCGGGTAGGAATTGACGAGTGATTGACGACCGGCTCAACGCATCTGGCCGATCCAGGTCAGACCCACCGACAGGCCGATGTCGGGATCCTGGCGGGTCGTCCCGATGATGAGGCCCGCATCGCCACGCCACGCGCCGCGCGTGTAGCGCACGGCAGCCCGCACCTGACCGCGCGGCTCGGCGCCAATCGGCGGCCGGTCGGCAAAGAGCACTTGCCGGCCCGCCAGTTCCCCGACCAGATCGACCGACGGCCGCAGCGCAAAAGCCACCGACACACCTCCGACGGCGGCGTCATGCTGCAGACTGCCCTGCAGGACATCGCTGAGCAGGGCGAGGCCGGCGTTGCCGACCAGGCGGAAGGCGCCCACGGTCTTGCCGACAAGTATCGTCCCGACGAAGTTCAGCGTGTCCAGGCCCAGTCCGCTTTCGTTGCTGGCATTGGGCAGCTCGGTCGCAAAGCGCAGGCCGACCGCCGGACGGCGCACACCTTCGCCACACACGCGCACCTTCATCGCCAGCGTGACGTCGATCACATCCGACGTGCGCCCACCGGGCTCGACGCGGAAGTCCAGCGGCGCGAAGTCGCGCCGGTCGATGGCCAGCCACTGGTAGCCGCTGACAATTTGAAGCTCGGTCACAGTGCCCAGGCCCACACTCACACCGAGGGGCAACGCGACGTGGTCGCCGGTGAGTCCGGAGACGGGATACAAGATATTGCTCCCCACCTCCACGCCCGATTCGACGAGCAGACGGCCGTCGCCGATGACCTCAGGGTCCTGTGTGATCAGCGGTCGTTGTTGTGCCTCGGCGTGACCACCGGCGCCGATGGCCATCGCGATGGCACACGTCACGAACCGCGAGAGGACGGCGGGCCGCATCAGAGTCGCTTTCGGCTGTCGACGAGGAAGGTCACCGGGCCGTCGTTGACCAGGGCCACCGCCATCGTGGCTTGAAATTCCCCGGTCTCGACGACAAGCTCGCGTGCGCGCAGCTGCCGCACGACGTCGTCATAGAGCAGCCGTGCCTCGGCCGGCGGCGCCGCCGCATCAAGAGACGGCCGTCGGCCCTTCCGTGTGTCGCCGCACAGAGTGACCTGAGAGACGACCAGCACACTGCCTCCGATGTCGGCCACCGAGCGGTTCATGCGGTCAGCCTCGTCGGCAAAGCAGCGCAGGCCGGCGATCTTGTCCGCGGTGTAGGTCGCGTCAGACGGGCCGTCGCCTGTCTCGACGCCAAGCAGCACGAGCAGGCCGGCGCCGATGGCGCCGACACGACGGCCGTCGACCGTGACCTCAGCCGACGACACGCGTTGCAGGACGGCGCGCACGCGGTCAGAGTGGGCGCTGCAGCAGCGGGATGATGCGCGAGGTCAGGTCGGCGGCCGCGTCGGTCTCGACCGGGACGATCTCCCGGCGCAACGTCGCGCCGGGCGGGTTGAGCCGACGATCGAGCAGGTGGCGTGGCGCGACATTGGCCAACGCCTTGAGCAGCGAAGCCTTCACGCCCGGGTGCTCGCGTTCGAGCTCCATCAGCATCCGCTTGATGCGCTGCCGCTGCAACGACAGGTCACCGCAGGCCGGGCAACAGCAGCCGATGATCGGCAGGCCAGAGGCTTTGGCATACGCCCGCGCCTCTTCCTCGAGCACGTAGGCCAACGGACGGATCACTGTGTGCCGGCCATCGTCGGACACCAGCTTGGCGGGCATCGCCTTGAGCGCGCCGGCGAAGAACACGTTCAGGAGCAGCGTCTCGATGAAGTCGTCGGCGTGATGGCCCAGGGCGATCTTGGTGGCCCCGACGCCGGTCGCGATGCGGTACAAAACGCCACGACGCAGCCGGGCGCAGAGCGAGCAGGGCGTCGCGTCGGCGTCGAGCGTGTCGTCGATGGTCGCGCCGATGTTCGTGTCGATGTGGTGAAACTCCCAGCCGCGCTCGGCGCACGTGCGCGTCAGCAGGTCGTGCTGATAGCCCTCGTAGCCGGAGTCGACATTGACGGCGACGATCGAGAAGTCTATCGGCGCGCGCTCCTGCAGGACCTCGAGGATCTGGATGAGCGCCCAGCTGTCTTTGCCCCCCGACAGGCCGACCATGACGCGGTCGCCGTCCTCGATCATCTGGTAGTCGAGGATGGCCCTGGTCGTGCGCTTGGCGATCCGGGATTCGAGCGGCGTGCGGTACCCCATGACGCCGATCAGTTTACCGGAAGCAGCAGGCGCGCCACGGTAGCGGGCCACGTCAGGCCACTGGCGACCTGACGGCCCGCCGTGCCCAGACGCTCGGCCAGGTCTCTGCTGTCGATGAGCCGCCGCATGGCCTCGGCCAGCGCTGCCGGCGTGGGCTCGCTGACGAAGCCTGACGCCTCATGCACGACCAACTCGGTTGGCCCACCGCTGTCGGTGCAGGTGATGACCGGCTTGGTAGAGGCAAAGGCCTCCACGGTGACAAAGCCGTAGTCCTCGTCAAACGGCGGGAAGACCACGGCGCGACAGCGGGCCAGATGCTCGACCAGTTGCGCCTCGTCGAGGCGCCCTGGCAGGCTCACGCGATCGGCCAGGCCGCGCTCGACGACGAGACGCTGAACGTCCCCGTACGACTCCCCTTCCCCGGCCAGCACCGCGCGGATGCCCCGGGCCGCCGGCTGCGCCAACGCCTCGACCAGCAGGGCCATGCGCTTGAGGGGCGTGAAGCGCGAGACGGCAAACACGTACGGCGCGTAGTCATCCACGCGGTACGCCCGCTGCGGCGGCGGCGGATGCAATACCTCGGACGGGATGCCGCCAAAGGTCTCGAGGCGCTTCTGCACGGTCGCCGAGATCACGAACAGCTTCGAGACGTTCTTCGTCAGCAGGTACCGGTCGGCCGTCCAGACCATCCTCCGCCGCGCGTTCTCCTTGAGACGGCCCTTCCACGACAGCGGCCGGCTGAACGCGTCCCACTGGTCGTAGTACTCGCGCATGGGATGCAGCAGCCAGCCCACGTGGCGGGGATGCCGCACGGCGTAACTTGGATAGCGCAGCGAGATGACCTGATCGACCGGCTGGTCGTCGTGCGTGCGGCCGACATCGGTCAGCCACGTCGCCAGAAACGCGGATCCCTGCCGTCCGAACCGGTTCTGCGGAGTCACCACCAGGTCGGCCTGGTGGCCGCCGTCGCGCAAGGCGGCGACCAGCGACCGCGCGATGACCAGGTGGCCGCCTTCGACAAACGGCGGGCTCGACGTGACGACGGCCAGTGTGCTCACGGCAATAGCTGCGGCGTGACCTTCACGCCAAGGTAGCGATGGTCTTCCCCGCCCACGTCAAACAGCGGCACATGGCCGCTGCCTGATGCGATGGTCACGACCCACACGCGCGTGCCTTGATACGGCCTGCCCGGCCCGAGCGGCACCTGCACGACGCTGGACTCGTTTCTGCCGAGCGCGGCCTCCACCAGTCGCCCATCCACCGTCACCCGCACGTCGGTCGGGAACGGACCGTTTTCGACCGTGAGCTTGAGCTGACCGACCGGCTCTGGAGTCTTGAACAGCAGGTCGGTGCGCGAGCGGCCGCGGACCCAGAACGAGTCGCCGTCGCGCGGGTACGCGTTGTCGTCGAGGAAGTAGATCTGGAAACGCGGCCCCTGGCCGAACAGCTGCCGCACGCGGTCCACTCGCGTGTTGATCGGCAGGTCGTTGATGAGCGTCAGCTCGATCGGCAGCCAGCGCAGTGGGCCGGCCTTGGCGTGCTCGTGCGGATGGAACGAGTAGTAGAACGGGTTCAGCGTGATCTTCGCGGTGAACAGGCACCCCACAAACCACGGCATGAGCGCCAACCCCACCGACGACAGGCCGGGCAACAGGAAGAGCTGCAGCCCGTACACGCTCATGTAGTAGCGGCTGCCCAGCACGCCAGGGCCGCCGTAGTACGTGTACGGCAGCCACACCAGTTGCAGCAGCGTCTCGCCGACCACCGCCGCACACACCAGCCACTGCCAGCCCAGCCGCTGTGACCGCGGCCACAGGAACACTGCCAGCGCGAACAGTCCCGGAAAAAAGTACGGCAGCATCCCGGAGTGCCGCCCGATGAAGAAGTAGACGACGTTCCACCCCAGGCGCGCCCAGAACACGCCGGGATCGAAGACGACGTCGGTGAGCACCTCGTTGGTCGCCCGACCCGCGCCGACGTCAAAGCCCATCGTCGGGTCCATGTACGGGAACCCGACATAGTACGTCCGACGCTCACCGCCTTGAAAGTTCAGGTCGCCGGTGATCGCCAGGTTGCCAAGGAACAAGAAGGCCAACAGCGCCGTGAACGCGACACCGACCAGTAGTCCCCGCGACCACCGTCGACGCGACCATGCCAGCAACACCATCGGCCCAATCAGCGCGGCGTTGGGCGGCTTGGAGAACGACGCCATCGCCAGCAGCACCACCGCAGCCACGTCGGACCAGTCGGTGCGCAGCCATCGCAAGCCACGCGGCAGAGCAGTGGGCGCGACCTCCTTGTAGAGCCAGCAGAAATACGCCAGTGTCACCGCGGCCAGATTGAACAGCTCTGGCGTCATCCAGACGACGTAGCCAGGCGCCACAGTGGCCAGGAAGTAGCCGGCCCCAACGAGCAGGGCGACGTTGGCCGGCGAGCGCGCGGCGATGAACAGATAGCCGGCAAACACCAGCGCGGCCAGCAGCAGGGCCTGCAGCACCACGAACCCGTTGGTGCCCCACAGCCACACAAATGGCGCCGCGACCAGCGGATACATGTACGACTTGCCGTAATACAAGCGGGCCGGATCGGTGTCGGGCCGATACCGCAGGTGGACGAACGGAAACTGTCCGTTCAACGCGACCTGGACCTCGCGGCCCTTCTTGAGAAAGAGGCCGGTCGGTCCTGCCGAAAACTCGTGCCACACACGCGCGAGGTCCTGGCGGCTGTACGACAGGTCGCCGTCGTGCGCCAGGCTGTGCGCCATCATGTAGTACGTGGCTTCGTCGCTCTTGAACCCGATCGCCGCGCGAGGGAAGTCTACGGAGAACGCGAGGCCGCCGTAGATGGCGAGGACCAGCGCGGCCACGACGAGGCCCGGCGTGACGTCGAGCGGGCGCGGGGAGGCCTGGGACGCGGCAGGCGTGGCGGTCACACGCCAACTCCCGTCGTGAGGAACGACAAGTCTTCCCTCAGGATGCCGCGTCGACGGGTCGGGCGAGAGACCGCGTGGAGCAGCGTGTAGAGCCGCTCCATCTTGCGCACGAACACCGCGATGTCGTGCTGCCGGCCGGCGTGCCGCGCGCGGGACGCCATGGCGGCCCGCTCATCGGGATGCGTGAGGGCATAGCCGATCGCGTCGGCCAGCGCGGTGGCGTCGCGCCGCGGGACGATCCAGGCGGTGACGTCGCGTTCGAGGATGTCGAGCAATCCGTCGGCGTCGGTCGCCACGATGGCCTTGCCCATGGCCAGCGTTTCAAACGCCGTCAGCGGCGTGCCTTCCCAGAGCGATGGGAACACGCTCAGGTCGAAGGCGGACAGCGTCTGCGCGACGTCTTTCTGGAACCCGAGGAATACGAACCGGTCGCCGAGCCCCAGCGCAGTCGCCTGGGCTTCCAGGGGGTCCCGCAGCGGCCCCTCCCCTGCCAGGAAGAACCTGGCGCGCGGGTGCGAGGCCACGACCTTGGCCGCGGCCTCGACCAGGTAATGGTTGCCCTTCGAGTCGTGCAGCCGCGTGATGGTGCCAATCGCGAAGTCGTCGGCCGAGGCGCCAATGGAGGTCCGCGCGACGGCGAGTTCCTCGGCGGTTCGCGTGCGGCCGAACTCCTCGAGCGGCGCGCCCAGATAGACCACCTTGATCTTCTCCGGCCGCACGAGCCGCGCGTGCTCCACAAACTCCGCGGTGCTCTTGGACACCGCGATCGCCAGGTCGGTCGACGGCTCGAGCAGCCTGTCGGCCAACTTCTGGAACCACGGCGTGTCGGTGAGGTTGGCGTGCTCGTGCAGGATCGTCGGCAGCCTGCGCATCGCGCCGGC
>JAENWD010000286.1 GCA_016650245.1 Vicinamibacteria bacterium | reverse complement strand
CTTCTCGGGGTCGATGTTGATGGGCGACATGTACATCGAGAAGTGGTCGTCCATCTCGATCACGAGCAGGCGAGTGATCCCGGACACGGCGATCAAGGGCGCCGCCCGGAACCGCAGCGTGACCCAGTCGCTCAGCCGTCCCGGCGTGAGCGCGACCCGCGCGCCGCCAGCGTCGACCTCCACCTGCTGCCGGGTTCGATCGAGCACGATACCGAGCGGCACTTCCAGCGGCCGTCCGTCGGCGGCAAACGGATTCTCCGGACCCTGGATCGCCGTGTCGATGCGGTTGCCCTCGACGGTCACGGGGACCCGGATACCCCCCTCCTTGAAACGCTCGCCGGCCGGACGCGTCGTGAACAGCAGGAAGGTCCCCTGTGTGCCGAGCAGATCGGGGACCGACATGGCGCTCAGCTCTGCCCCGTAGAAGCGATCCGGCGGAAACGTGATCGGGACGCGGAGGATCGTGCTCCAGATGCGGTGCTGACCGAGCACGACCCAGAACGGCTTGGACTTGCGCAGCAGGCGCAACTCGGGCCGCCCGCGGGGTATCCGGTAGCGACCCAGCGTGATGAATCGCTCGATGCGGCCCAGGTGCGCAGACGACAGCACGGGCAGGTAGGTTCGCCGGTCGCGGTCGAGGAAATCGAAGATGTTGTGTCGCCCCGGCTGTGTGCCGGTGCTGAACGACGACCATGCGACGGGCGAGACCGATGGGAACGTCGTCCGCAGTCGTCGATAGCAGCCAGCCTCCGCGAGCTTCTTGAAATTCGGCAGCAGCCCCTGCTCCATGAACCGATCGGTGAGCGCAGGGTCCTGACCGTCCAGGCCGACGATGACGAGTCGGCGGATGAGGGGGCGCGGCGGCTTGCCTTTGCGCAGGCGCCGCCAGAGCATGCGGAACGGCCAGAACAGCAGGGACGCCAGCGCGGCAAGCGTCGTGGTGAACAGCGCGAGGAACGACGACAGCAGCGCGAAGCCCGCGCCGGGCCCGATGTAGGCGTCGGCGGGCTGCGCCGCGCTCACGAGCAGCACGAGCGCGGCGGCCAGGATTGCCGCCGCCCGGCGCGCAGTGTGCCGAGTTGTCACGTACGCACGAGGCCAGGAGGATCGAGTTTGTCAGCCAGCACCGTCACAATGCGCTCGACGCACTCGTCGACCGTGAGGCTCGCGGTGTCGAGAGACAGTGCGGGCGCGGCGGGCACGTCGTAGGGCGCACTCACGCCTGGAAAGTCGAGGAGTTCACCGGTGTCTGCTCTCGCGTAGCTGCCCGTCTCTTCCCTCGCGCGGCACGTGTCCAGTGGCGCTGAAAGGTGGATTTCAACAAAACGCTCGCTCGCGACCGCCTGCCGAGCCCGTTCCCGAACTGCCGCACTCGGCGCGACGAAGGCACAGATGCAGATCAGCCCAGCCTCGTTCATGAACCGCGCCACGTCGATGGCACGGCGCAGGTTCTCGGACCGCTCGGCCGCCGTGAACCCCAGGCCCTTGCTGATGGTGGTCCGCATCTCTCGTCCATCCAGGACCGTCACCGCGCGGCCCATCTCGAAAAGCCGGCGTTCGAGCGCGTACGCGATCGTCGTCTTGCCCGAGCCTGGCAGGCCGGTCAGGAGGACGGTGAGCGGCGCGTGCCCGAAGCGACCCGCGCGCTCCGCGGACGTGACCTGCGATGAGCGCTGTGCCTGCATCGCGGCGAACGTGTCGTCATCCCAGTTGTCCCGCAGGAACCCGGGGGCGTTCACACGGTCCACGATCATCCCGGCGCCCACCGTGACGTTGCTCATGCGATCGATCAGGATGAACGCTCCCGTCGCACGGTTCTGGCGGTAGGCGTCAAACGCCACCGGGCGACTGAGCGTGAGGAGGCAGCGTCCCACTTCGTTCATCTGCAGCGCCGCGGCGTCCTGTCGCTGCAGGCTGTTGACATCGATGCGGTATCGCAAAGAAGCGACGGTGCCGGTCACGAGGCTGGCCGCGTGTTTGATCCAGTACTGGCGTCCAGGCCGAAGCGCGTCGTCGGCCATCCAGACCACCATCGCGTCGAGGTTCCGATCGACGCGTGGCAGGTTCTCGGGCCGCACGAGCATGTCGCCACGGCTCACGTCGATCTCATCGGCGAGCGTCAGCGTGACAGCCATCGGCGCGAACGCCTCTGGTTGCTCGCCCTCCCACGTGACCACCGTGCGCACGCGGCTGCGCGCTCCCGATGGGAGTGCCACTACTTCGTCTCCCGGTCGGACCACTCCGGACGCAATGGTCCCCGCGAAGCCGCGGAAGTCCAGGTGTGGCCGGTTGACGTACTGAACGGGAAAGCGGAAGTCGATGAGGTTCCGGTCCGACGAGACGTGAACCGTGTCGAGGTAGTGCAGGAGCGTCTCGCCCCGGTACCAGGCCATCCTGGGGCTCGGTTGAACCACGTTGTCACCGTGCAACGCGGACACCGGGATGAAGCGCAGGTCGGTGAATTCGAGCTTGACCGCGAACTGCCCGTACGCCTCCGTGATGCGGTCGAAGACCTCCTCGGAGTACTCCACGAGGTCCATCTTGTTGATGGCGACGATGACGTGCCGGATGCCGAGCAGCGACGCGATGAAGCTATGACGCCGGGTCTGGCGAGCCACGCCGTTGCGCGCGTCGACCAGGATGATGGCGACGTCGCACGTGGAGGCCCCGGTGGCCATGTTGCGGGTGTACTGCTCGTGACCAGGTGTGTCGGCAATGATGAACTTGCGGCGCGCCGTCGAAAAGTAGCGGTAGGCGACGTCGATCGTAATGCCTTGTTCCCGCTCCGCCTTCAGCCCATCGGTCAGCAGTGAGAGATCCAGATCGCCACCCGTACTGCCCCGCCGCTCGCTGTCTCTTCTGACCGCCGCCAGTTGATCGTCGTAAATGGCGTGGGTGTCATACAGCAGCCTGCCGATGAGGGTGCTCTTCCCGTCGTCCACGCTGCCGCACGTGAGAAAGCGCACGAGTTCCTTCCGCTCGTGCTGTGCCAGATACGCGTCGATGTCGGTGGCGATGAGCGCCGATTCGGGAAGCATCAGAAGTAGCCCTCCTTCTTCTTCTGCTCCATCGAGCCGGCTTCGTCGTAGTCGATCATCCGGCCCTGCCGCTCGGATGTCCTTGCGAGCAGCATCTCCTGGATGATGGCGGGCAACGTCGTCGCCGAGGACTCGACTGCCCCGCTGAACGGGTAACAGCCGAGTGTCCTGAACCGCACCACGCGGCTCTGCGGTTGCTCGCCTGGATCGAGGGGAAGCCGCTGGTCGTCCACCATGATGAGGTTGCCGTCACGCTCGACGACCGGGCGCGGGGCGGCGAAGTAGAGCGGCACCACGGGGATGTGTTCGAGGTGCACGTACTGCCAGACGTCGAGCTCGGTCCAGTTCGACAGGGGGAACACGCGTATGCTCTCGCCCTTGTTGATCCTCCCGTTGTACAGGTTCCAGAGCTCGGGCCGCTGGTTCTTGGGATCCCACTGGTGGAACCGATCGCGAAACGAATAGACCCGTTCCTTGGCGCGCGATTTCTCCTCGTCGCGTCGCGCCCCACCGAAGGCGGCATCGAAACCGCCGGCGGTGAGCGCCTGGAGGAGGGCCTGCGTCTTCATGACGTCAGTCCACGTCTTGCTGCCTGCAGTCACGGGATGCAGCGCCCGCGCTTCCGGCGCATCGTTGGTGTGCACGATCAGGCGAAGGCCGTGCTCACGGCAGAAGGCGTCGCGAAACGTGATCATGTCGCGGAACTTCCAGCCGGTATCGATGTGCAGGAGCGGAAACGGCAGCGGCCCTGGGTGAAAGGCCTTCATGGCAAGCCGCACCATCACCGACGAGTCCTTGCCGATGGAGTACAGCATCACCGGGTTCTCGAACTCGGCCGCCACCTCGCGGATGATGTGGATGCTCTCGGCCTCGAGCTGCTTCAGATGTGTCAGCAAGTACCCGCTCATGCCCTGTGCCTCAGATATCCCTCCGACGAGAGCCTCGCCAGGACGAGGGCACACGATTCCTCCACCGTCGTGTGTCGCGTGTCGATGGTCAGCGCCGCGTCGGCCGGCGGCTCGTAGGGATCCGAGACTCCCGTGAAGTTCGGGAGCAAACCCGCCCGGGCCTTCGCGTAGAGGCCTTTGCCGTCGCGTGCCTCGCAGGTCTCGAGCGGCGTGGCCACGTGCACGAGGAGAAAGCCGCCCAGCGGCTCGATCATGCCCCGCACTTGTCTGCGGGCCGCATCGTAGGGAGCGATGAGCGAGCAGATGGCCATCCCTCCGTGGCGGACGACTTCCGAGGCGACCCACCCGATGCGCAGGACGTTCAGGTCGCGGTGCTCACGGGAGAAGCCGAGTTCGGATGACAGGTGCTGACGAACGAGGTCGCCGTCGAGCAGGGTCACGGGCAGGCCCGTCATCTCCATCAACCCGGCACCAAGCGCGCGCGCAATCGTCGACTTGCCGGATCCGGACAAACCCGTCAGGAACACCGTGAACCCCTGTGCGTCCCGCGGAAGCTGCGCACGTCGCAACGCCATCGTTGGCGCTATTCTACAGGACAGGCCGATGGCCACAGACTGCCGCGACCATATGAGATCAGGGACCGCAGGTGCACTCGAGCGATTCCTGCGGCGACTCCGGTACGGACGACCCATCGTGGTCGTCTCGGGTCTTCCGCGCTCTGGCACCTCGATGATGATGCAGATGCTCCAGGCGGGGGGGCTGGAGATCGTGACTGACGCCGTGAGGACGCCGGATGGCAGCAACCCGAAGGGGTATTTCGAGTTCGAGGCCGTGAAAGACCTCGACAAGGGCGCGCCGCCGGCGTGGCTCGCCGGCGCGCGCGGCAAGGCCGTGAAGATCGTGTCGTCGCTGGTCCGGTGGCTGCCGGAGACCTACGACTACCAGGTGATCTTCATGGAGCGCAACCTCGACGAGGTGATCGCGTCCCAGAACAGGATGCTGGCGGAGCGAGGGTCCCTGCAGGACGAAGCTCAGAACGCCCGCTTCAGGCACCTGTACCAGACGCACATCGAGGACACCCTGCGACTCCTGCGCGGGCGCGGCTCGGTCTCCATGCTCGTGGTCGACTACAGCGAGACGCTTGCGCGGCCCGCGGACACCGCACGCCGCGTCGATCGATTCCTGCGGGGCCGGCTCGATGTCGATCGGATGGCCGCGGCAGCCGATCCCGCCTTGCATCGAAACCGCAGCAGGACGGAGTGAGAGGGTGAAGAGGTGGTTCGCCGTAGCGCTTGCCATCGTGGGCTGCCTGATCGTCGCCTTCGCGTACCGCGCCCGGGTGCCGCAACCGCTACAACCAGGCCAGCCGGCAACCGCGCTGGCGGGCGGCGTTCGGACACCCGTGCATGCGCCAGCGGAGGGCTCCCGATTCACGAACGCCAACGTGGTCGTGATCTCCATCGACACGCTGCGGCGCGATCACCTCGCGCCCTACGGCGCGCCGTTTACGACGGCCGCGGCGTCGCGGTTGGCGCGAGAGGGCGTGGTGTTCGAGCACGCCGTCTCGCAGGTGCCGCTGACGCTGCCTTCCCACACGTCGCTCTTCACGGGCCTCTACCCTCCACACCACGCAGTGCGTGACAACGGGGGGTTCGTGCTGGGAAAGGACGCCACCACCCTGGCGGAACGTTTCCTGGCACGCGGCTACCGGACCGCGGGGTTCGTCTCGTCCTACGTGCTCCACTCACGCTGGGGCATTGGTCAGGGTCACGAGACCTACGACGACTCCTTCGACTATGCAGGGCTCGAGAGCCGCGCCCTGACCGACGTCGAAAGGCCCGCGAGACCGGTTGTGGACGCTGCGCTGGCCTGGCTGCGGCAGCCGCGGCGCGCCGAGCGCCCGTTCTACCTCTGGGTTCACCTCTACGATCCTCACGAGCCCTACGTGCCGGCGGACGAGTACCGCCGCAAAGCGCCAACCGCCTACGCCGGCGAGGTCATGTACGCCGATTCCCAGGTCGCACGGCTTCTGGAGGCGCTCGACACGCTGGGCCTGCGTCGCAACACCCTGATCGTGTACCTCTCCGATCATGGCGAGTCGCTGGGCGAGCACGGCGAGCCGACCCACGGCATCTTCCTGTACGGCGCGACGCTCGACGTGCCGCTCGTCATCGCGCCACCGCCGGGCGCTGCGCTCGGCTCGCCCGCACTGGCCCTGGCCGGGCGGCGCGTGCGCGGCCTGGCCCGCCTCGTGGACGTCACACCGACGGTGCTCGACCTGGTCGGGCTGCCCGTGCCGTCCGGACTCGACGGCGTGAGCCTGCTGTCGATGGTGGCGCACGAGGGCGATTCAGCGGCGGGTCCGTCTCCGACCGACACATCGGATGCTCTCGCTGGCCCGGTGTCCTACGCGGAGACCTACTACCCTCGGTTTCGCTACAACTGGAGCGAGCTCGTCGCCGTGGAGACCCAGCGCTGGAAGTTCGTCCGCGCGCCGCGGCCCGAGCTCTACGACCTCCGGCAGGATCCAGGAGAACTCCGCGACGTATCGGCCGCGAACCCGCGCGTCGTCGCCACTCTCGCCACGCACCTGGAATCGATGAACCTGCTGAAGGCCGGCGACCAGCCCACCCCGGCCACGCTCGATCCCGACGCACTTGCACGCCTGCGGGCTCTTGGCTACGTCGGCGGGGCCGATTCTGCCCCGGCCCGCCGCACGGGGCCGCGCCCGGATCCCAAAGACGGACTCCCGCTGCTGCAGGAGCTGCTGCAGGGGCAGACCGACCGCGATGCTGGGCGGCTCGACGATGCCGCCAGACGGCTCGAGGCGCTGGCGAAGAGGGACCCTGAGAACCCGGCCGTCTACGTCGCGCTCTCCTCGGTCTACTTCCGCCGCAACGACGCGCAGGCGGCCATCAAGGCAGCCAAGCGCGCGGTCGCTCTCGACCCGGAGTCCGTCGTCGCCGTGCTCGACCTGGCCTTCGCGTTTCAGGCCGCGGGCCGTCCCGGCGAGGCCGCCACCGGTTTCGATCGTGTGCTGGCGCTCGACCCCGAGAACCTCAAAGCGCTCCTCAACCTGGGCGCGATATGCCACGCACGCGGCGAGCGTGAGAAGGCCTTCGAGTTCTATCAGCGCGCCGTCGCCGTCGCGCCGCGTCTTGCCGGGGCGCGAATCAGCCTTGGCGGCGTCGCGCTGGAACTGAACCGGATCGACGTCGCCGCGGAGGCACTGAAACAGGCCGTGGCGCTCGGAGGGACCCAGCCCGATCTCCACTTCAACCTTGGCGTCATGGCCGAGCAGCGTGGCCAACGGGCGGTCGCCGCCCGCGAGTATCGCGCCGAGGTCGCGGCGTATCCGGAGTCGCTCGGGGCCTGGGTCAACCTGGGCCTGCTCGAGCGGCAGGGGGGCAGAGTCGACGCTGCGCTCGCGGCTTTTGAGCGGGCTGCGAGCGCCAGAGCCGATGCAATCGAGGGCCCTTACTTGCTGGCGGAGACGCTGGCGAGTCTCGGACGCCGCCAGGAGGCAGAACGCTGGGCTCTGGAGGCGCTCCGGCGCAGCCCGAACGAGCCGCGCGCGGAGCAGTTGCTGCAGCGCATCCGCGACATGTAGGCGTCGCGCCTGATCAGTGCGGCTTGTCGTCCAGCGGCTTCTCTTCCTGGGGTTCCTCGCCCTGCCCGCCGACCGCGTTGGCGCCGCCGCGCTGGACCTGCTGCAGCTTCTCGAGGCGCAGGAACTCGGTGCGCTCGCGTTCGGCGTCGGCGGTGCGTCCCGCGCGCCGGTAGGCGCGCGCAAGGTGGAAGCGCACGCTCGGGCTCGACGGCTCGAGCGTGGCAGCGGCCTCGAGGTCCGCTATGGCTCCAGCCACTTCGCCCGCCTGCAACTTGACTTGTCCGAGGACTCTGCGACACATGAAGTTGCCAGGGTCCAGGCGTGCGGCCTCGGTCGCGTAGGGCCTGGCCGCCCCGAAGTTGCCGCGCTTGATCAACTCCTGGGCGATCTGCACCCTGGCGAGCACGTGTCCCGGCGAGCGGGTGAGCTCGATCTGGAACTGCTCGATCGCTTCATCGGGATGATCAAACGCCAGGTACGTGCCGTACATGTAGTGCACGTTGGGGATGTCGGGATACCGGGACACGAGCTGCTCGAAGGCCTGTTGCGCAGCGTCCTTCATCATCCCGATCCGGAAGGCGGCCGCGCGGCCGGCCAGCTGCACCAGGTCGCGCTTTTCGGGCGGCACCTCGTCGGGAAGCAGCGACAGTCGGAGCCACGCGATGCCGAGGGCGTCGAGCATCGCCGGCGTGGTGTTGCCTCCGCGCACCAGGTTCACGTCGACTTCCAGCGCCCGCTCGAATTGTCCGAACCGCGCCAGCAGGATGGCCCGGTGATACCCGACGACCGCCACGAAGGCCGCGTCGTCGCCAACGCCCGCCTGCCGGGCGCGGTTCAGAGAATCGAGGGCCGTCGCGTACTGCCGAAGCCGGAACTCGCACAGTCCCCTGAACGCCCACGCCGCGCCGTTGTCCGGCTGCTGTCCGGTCACGCGTGCGAACGCGTCCCGGCACTCGTCGTGCCGGTCGGTGTCGTAGTAGATGGTGCCGAGGTACCAGTAGCCTTCCGTCCAGGACGGCTGCAGTGCGACGGCCCGCTTGTACAGCGCAACCGCTTCGTCAACGCGGCCCGCCGCGCGGGCCTCCTCTGCCTGGTGACGCAGCGCATCGAAGGCAACGGGCGGGGCTTGGCCCAGGACCGCCGCCGTCGTCGCGGGCATCGTGACGAGAAGGCATGTGAGCACGAGCGCGCGGGCGTCTGTCTGCATCGGCGACATCATTCCGGCGGCGTGAGCACCGCCTCTGGTGCGGCGTCGGGCGAGGGCGGCGCCTCCTGCCCTTTCTTCTGCTGGTAGACCGCCATCGCCTTGGCGGCCTCTGCCGGCCGCAGCAGCGCCTGGTAGGCACGCGCCAGCTGATAGTGCACGTCGCCGTCCTGGTCGGTCGCAGCCGCCGCCTGAAGAAACGGCAGCGACTCCTCGTAGCGCCCCGCCTGGACGTAGGCACGGCCGAGGGATGCCGGTGCGTGCGGCAGCGCGTCTGGCGCCTTTGCGGCCTGCTCGAGCACGGCGATCGCGCGATCGAGCTGCTGGTCTTCCACGAGCGCGTCGCCGAGCATCAGCAGCAGCGACGCGTCACCGGGGCGCTCGCGATTCAAGCGCTCCACCAACGGGATTGCCTCCTTCAGATCGTGCGCGCGCAGCAGCGCCTCTGCCAGGGCGGTTTCCACCGCCGGGTCGCCAGGAGCCAAGGCCAGCGCCTCGCGCATCTCCTTCACCGACTCGGGATGCTGCCCGCGCGACTGCGCGATCTCAGCGCGGATGAGGTGAAGCTCCACGGATTGGGGCAGTGTCTCGAGGTGCGCCACGGCCTCGGTGGACAGTCGGTTGGCCGCGCGGATCGTCCAGTACCGGCCAGCCGGCGTCGGCGACGCGAGCGCGGCGGCCAGCGACTCGCGGATGCGCGCCGCCAGGAAGTGGCACTCCGCGGCACGCGTCGCGCAATAGGCGGGCGTCCGGCGATTGATCTTCGCCCGTTCCGCGGCGGCCCAGTCTGGGTGTCCTGCCTGCTCGTAGAGGTCCGCGACCGCCTCGTGCAGCCCGCCGACCAGCGGCGTCTCTTTGAGGGCCCGACGATAGATGGCGAGCGCGGCGGGAAACTTTTCCTGCGTCACCGCCACGTCGGCCACGATCAACTCGAGCAGCGGCGAGTCGGGCGATGTCGTCTGGAGCGCGGTCAGCGTCGCCTCGGCGACCCCCGCGTAGCTTCTGGCCATCCCGTACCACGCGCGCGGGTTGTCGGGTTGAAGTCCGGTCAGCGCGCGGAACTGAGCGGCGGCGTTGGCGAACTTCGAGAGGGCGAGGTACGCGCGCGCCAGCAGATCCCGCGCATCCGCGTTGTCGGGCAACGCGCTCACTGCCTTGCGGAGCGGCGCCACGGCGTCCTGCACGCGCCCAGTGTCGAGCAGCGCCCCACCCAGGAAGAGCGACGCCGGCGCGAGCGACGGATTGAGCGCCAGCGCCTTCTGGAGCGGGGCGATGGCCTCGGCGGGCTGCCCGGCCATGTACCGCGCCATGCCGAGGTTCAGTAGCAGGCCGGGATCCTTCGGCCGTTGCTCCACCAGTTCGCCATAGATCGCTGCGGCATCGTCAAAGCGCGACGCCTGGAGCGCCGCCGCGCCCTGTGCGGCGCGAGCGGCAAGCGCCTCGGCGGCCTGCGCCGCGCCCGCCGTGACCGTGCCCGCCACGCAGCAACCGGCGAGCAGCCACGCCATGACCATGAACCGCAGGGCCCGTCGCATGTGAGAAGGATACAGGAACCTACGCGCCCGGCCGCGGGGCCGCAACGCCGGTGCCGCGCGTGAGCGTGATAAGCCGATCGAGGGTCACGCCGGTGAAGGACTCGGCCTGCCCGTCGGGCCACTCGACGACGACGCGCGAGATCGAGGGCTGCGCGCCGAGCCCCACGTGGACGCGCGCATCGTTGGCCGTCAGGTAGCTGCCATCGGTCCGCGCGCGGCGCCAGATCGTCGGCTGCCCGTCGCGCTCGACCCCAACGCGCGCGCCGATGCCGAAGCGGTTGCCCGAGGGCGCGCGCAGGGCGAGCTCGATCCAGTGGCGGTCGGGCGGCGTGGTCGTGGCTCCGGCCGACGGACGGATCGCCTGGTTCAGCAGCAGCCACGCGGGACCGCCGTTGTTCGTCACGACGATGTCGATGTCCCCGTCGTTGTCGAGATCGCCGAAGGCGGCGCCCCGCCCGATACCGAGGCGCTCGAACACCGGTCCTGCCTCGGCGCTGACCTCGTGGAACGTGCCGCGTCCGTCGTTGTGGAACAACTGGCTCCGCTGGTAGTACGGCATGGGCTGGCCGCGCTGGCTTTCCAGGATGTTGACGGCGCCGCTCGTCAGGAACAGATCGAGGCGTCCGTCGTGGTCGTAGTCGAACCAGTTGGTGCCGAAGCCCGTCATCCCCGCCGTTGGTCCCGCCAGCCCCGCGCGTCCCCGCGCATCATCGAAATTGCCGCGGCCGTCGTTCAGGTAGAGCGCGTGCGTTTCGCCGACGATGTTGGTGACGAAGAGATCCTCGTCGCCGTCGTCGTCCGCGTCGCCCAGGGCGATGCCCATGCTGCCCTCTGGACGCCCGGTGGCGTTCAGCGCCGTGCCCGAGAGCAGCCCGCGGTTCTCGAACGTGACGCCGTGGCGGTTGATCCAGAGCTGGTTCGGCATGGCGTCGTTGGCCACGTACACGTCGAGCCAGCCGTCGCCGTCGAGATCACCGACGGCGACGCCGAGGCCGGCGCCATACGCGCTGGCGACGCCAGACACCGTCGTCACGTCGGTGAAACGCAGGCCGCCCTCGTTCCTGAAGAGCCGCGCAGGTACCGGAGCGTAGGACCTGGGCGGACAGTAATCCCGTGCGCCGGAATTGTCGGTGCACTGCTTGTTGCCGGCGGCCGTGAACGCGACGTAGTTCACGACGAACAGGTCGAGGTCGCCGTCGCGGTCGTAGTCGAGGAAGGCGGCGCTGGTGCTCCAGCGCGGGTCGTCCACGCCGGCCTCGCGCGTGACGTCGGCGAAGGTGCCGTCGCCGCGGTTGCGGTAGAGCACGTTCGAACCGAAGGCGGTCACGTAGAGGTCGAGCCAGCCGTCACCGTCCACATCCCCGACGGCCACGCCCATCCCGACGGTCTCTCCGCCGACGCCCACGCGGTCGGTCACGTCGGTGAAGCGGGGAATCCCGCCGACCACCCCATCGTTCCTGAAGAGCCGGTGCCCGCGCCGGGGTCTGTCCCCCGCCCGGGGTCTGTCCCCCACGGGCTCGAGGGGGCGGGACTGCACCAGGAACACGTCGAGGTCGCCGTCGTTGTCGTAGTCGAACACCGCGACGCCCGAGCCCATCATCTCGGGCATGTAGTATTGGCCGGTCGCGCCGTTGTCGTGGACGAATCGGAGCCCAGCCTGCCCGGCGACCTCGTCGAACCAGGGGCCGCCGCTCCCGGCCGGCACGGACGTCGCCATCGGGCGCGACGAGACGACCGCCAGCGCGAGCGCCGCCGCCACGGCCCACGGCGCCGCACCCCGCGCACTCATCTGCGCACCTCCGCGTTCTTGTGGAGGCTTCACTTCAACGTCGCCAATTCCCGCTCGATGGAGTCGGCCAGTTCGCCCTGCCCTCGCTCGCGTGCAAGATCCCGTGCCTGGATCGCATACCGCTGCCCTTCGTCGCGGTGGCCCGCCAGGACGTGTGCCGTGGCGAGCCCGAAGAGGAAACGGGCCCGATCCGGATGTTCACTCGATTTCAAGGGATCGAGCTCCGCGATAGCCTCCGTGAACTGCCCGCGCGCGATCAGCATGCGACCGACGTTGAACCGGATCTGCGGATCGTTGGGCGCCGCAGCGGCGGCGCTCCGGTACGACGCCTCGGCCTGGTCCACGCGGCCCTCGAGCTCGGCCAGTTGTCCGAGGCTGCTGAGCGCGCCCGCGTGCTCGGGGTTGACGGCGAGCGCCTTCCGGAACACGTCGGCGGCTTCGGTGCTCTTACGCTGCGCCGCCAGACAGATGCCGAAGTTGTAGTGGGCTTCGGCGGGCACCGAGCCGAGCGGTTCGAGGGCGCGGTAGTGCGACTCGGCCTTCTCCCAGCCCTGCTGGCGGCCGTAAAGAGCGATCAGGTTCACGTGCGCAGAGGCCAGCTGCGGGTCGACCGCAAGCGCGGCCTCGTATTCGGCGATCGCGCCGGCGACATCACCCTGCTTCTGCAAGGTCAGTCCGCGTTTCACGTGCGGGCCTGCATCGTCGCGCAGGGCACGCACGCGGGCGACCGCCGGGTCCTCAACCGACGGCCATGCCGCGCCGAACTGCTGCGCATGCTCGAGCGCCTTCCGGGCCTCGTTGGAGCGCCCCAGGCCACGGAGCACCATTCCCTCCGCGTACCAGGCGGCGCCGAATTCGGGGAACAACCGCACGGCGGCCTCGATCTCGCGCAGCGCCGCCTCCTTCTCGCCCTGCGCGGCCAGGCTCCGGCCCAGGCCGTAATGTGCGTGTGGGGCGCCGGGACCCGTGGTGAGCGATGAGTACTCGCGTGCTGCGGCAGCCACGTCGCCCGACTCGAACAACGCGTCGGCCAGCGCCAGCCGCGCTGGTGCGGAGCCGGGCGCCAGGCGCACGGCGACGGCCAGCAGTCGTGCGGCGGCGGCGTGATGGGCCAGGCGCGTTTGGACAAGGCCACCGAGGTAGAACCAGTCGTACCGGCGCTCGAGGGCCCGGGCCCGCGCGTACACGCCGGCGGCCGTCTCGTACTGCTCCCATGCGTGGAGCACCATCGCGAGGTGCCCGATCCGTGCCGCATCGTCAGGTTGCGCTCGCACGTGGGCCAGCGCCTGCGCGATGGGTTGGCGCGACACAGCCGGGTAGCTGTCCACCGCGATCGGGGGAAGCTGCTGCGCCTGCAGCCCAGCGCACGCGATGAGCGCGAACCCGACCGCAAGACGGGCCACGATAGCCCATGAGGACCGCATCCACCGAGGATACACGAGCGCTTCGGGATGGGAGAGTCCAGGCGTACAGACAAACGCCGGCGGAGACCGAAGTCCCCGCCGGCGTCATGTCCATAGTCTGCAGTCCGAGGTCTGCAGTCCGCAGTCTGTCCCTAGAACTGGAAGCGCACGCCGAAGCGGATCTGCCGCTCGCCGCTGCCCGAGTCTCTTGCACTCCCGTTGCCGCGCCCGTCGTTGCCGACCGTCGTGACACGCCCGAAGTTGCCGCTGGAAATGTCGCTGACCGGTCTTCCCCACAGTGGCGTGTTCGTCAGGTTGAAGAACTCCGCCCGGAACTCGGCGCGCTTACCGCCTCCACCGATTGGGAACCCGCGGAAGATCGAGCCGTCGAGGTTCCAGTACCCCGGCCCGCGGAACTGGTTGCGGCCGGTGTTGCCCTGGACGACTCCCTGTGGCTGACTAAACGGCGCCGGGTCGAAGTAGTAGCCGCTATCTCCCTTGTCCCCGATGACCTTGTATTCCCCGTTGAGGTTTGCCGTCTGCAGACCGCCGGGCATGTTGAGTCCGGCGCCGTTGGCCGTGATCGTGAACGGCGTGCCCGACACGGCGGTGTAGATGCCGTTGATCTGCCAGTCACCCAGGATGGCGCCGAGGACCTTGTTGTTGGCCGACGACACCTTGTAGGGCAGCTCGTAGACGAAAGCCATGTTGAACATCTGTGGGCGGTCGAAGCCAGCCAGCGCGTAGTTGAGGCTCCGCTGGCTCGGGGCGCTCCACGTCAGCTGGCTCCAGCCGTCGTCGTCCACTTCGTTCTTGGCCTTCGACAGGGTGTAGGCGCCCTTCAGCATGAGGCCGTTCTTGAACGGCCGATTGATGGCCACCTGCAGCGAGTGGTACCGCGACTTGGCCCACGGCCCCCACAATAGCACCGAGTTGTTGCGACCCATGCCATTGGCTACGAACGGCCGGCTGGCCGAGCCTCCGCCGGGCACGTCGGACGCGTTCGCGTCGATGTCGGTGAAGCCGCCGTTTTTCGCGGTGCCGACGTAGGCGACGTCCACCGAGACGTCCCAGGGCAGCCGACGCTCGAACGACACGTTCCACGACTGGATGCGGCTGCGGGACACGTCCCCGGCCGGCGTCCGCATCAGGTAATCGTTCGGCAGCGTTAGAAGACCGGAGCTCGCGTCCGGAGCGACGACGTCCGGAATGCCCTGCTCCAGCGTGGTCACCCACCCGAACGGCTCGTCGGCGTAGTGGGCGGCCGCCAGCGTCAGCGGGAAGAAGCCGCGCAGCGGGCGCGAGAACGGCAGCGGATTGTAGGTGATCCCCCAGCCGGTCCGGAACACCGTGTTCTGGTTGATCCGGTAGACGGCGCCGAGGCGCGGGGCAAACAGGGTCTTGCTCACCTTGACGCCGAGATCCGTTGGCACGCTCCCCTTGCCGCCGAGCGCCACCGTGAGGCTCTGGAGCGCTCGCGTGCTGGCGAGATCGTTGGCTCCCACGATCTTCTCGATGCCTCGGTCTGCACGCTGCATCAGCGGGTAGTACTCGTAGCGCAGGCCGAGGTCGAGGGTCAGTTTTTCATTGACCTGCCACCGGTCGCGCCCGTACATCGAGTGCTGCCACTCGCGCGTGGTCATCAGTTCGTTCTGCACGCTGGTGGCGCCAACGGCCATCAGGCCCATCAGGAACGCCGCGTGGGCGTTGTAGATGTTGGGATCCTGGCTGCCGCCGTTGAGGGCGGTCGCGTTCGGCGCTGCCTCCATGTAGCCTCGCGGACCATAGCCCAACTCGGGCTGCCAGTGATCCATCCGCAGTTTGTTGACCGAGTAGCCGAAGCGGAACTCGTGCGCGCCCGAGAGCTTCGTCAGGTTGCTGGCAAACGCGTACGTCCGCTCGTCACGTTCCACCGGATCCCACCCGTTGGCATTGCCGACGATGTCGAAGTTGCACCAGCAGTTCCCCATGAGGAAGAAGGGGATGCCGCCGTAGCGGGGGTCGCTGCTGAAGTTCTTCCCGCCATTCATCCCGGGGATGCCGAGGGTCTGCAGCCCGAAGTTGCCCAGGGCGAGATCGCTCTCCTGCGAGGTGTGGGTCATCTTCGAGATGCCCAGCGTCGCGTCAAACACCATCGTCGGGCTGATCGTCCAGGTGTTGCCGAAGGTGTACATCTGCACCGTCGTGTCGCCGACAAGCGACCCGTCGTAGCCGAGGTAGGCCTGCGGCGAGTTCACGTTGGCGCCCATGCGCGAGTACTTGCCCCAGACCTGATTGGACGGCGACAGGTTGTAGTTGACCTTGAAGTCGTAGTTGTTGCGGTCGAACTTCCGGTCCTGCTGACGCACGTAGTTCCGGGAGATGCCCTCCCCGGCCACGGTACCGTTCGAGACGCTCGCCGGGTTGTTCGGAGCGGGATAGAGCGCCTGAATCTGTTTGGCGATGTTGCTGATCCGGGCAGCAGGGATGATGTTGCCCGGGAATGGCACGCGGCCGGTGCCGTCGGCATTGCCCGTCGTCGGGTCGTAGATCACCTGCAGGCTGCCGTCCGGGTTGCGCGCCTGGCTGAAGTCGCCGACCCGGAGCGCCGCGGGGGGCACACTGTAGAAGAACTGGGACGGCGTCTTCTGGTACTGCCCTTCCCACGCGCCGAAGAAAAACAGCTTGTTCTTCGCAATCGGCCCGCCCAGGGTGACGCCGTCGATGTGCGAGCTCGCCTTCGGCTTCACCGTCGCGTAGTACGACTTCGCGTTGAAGCTCTCGTTGTTGTAGAACGCGAACGCCGAGCCCCTGAAGTTGTTGGTGCCCGACTTGGTGATGACCGTGATCGCGGCGCCGCCGGCGTTGCCCTGCTCGGCGTCGAAGTTGCTGGTGCTGATGTTCACCGTGTCGATCGTCTCGGCGGGCGACGTGTACATCGTGTGGTGGGGCAGCCAGATGTTCACGTTGGTCGCGCCATCGGTCTTGGTCCCGTTGGTGTTGCGGTCCATGCCGTTGACGTTGGTGGTCAGCGCGCGACCCGGCGTGTCAACTTCGCTGTTCTGCTGGCGACCCGGTGTCGCACCGGGCACGAGGTTGATCAATGTCTGGTAGTTGCGGTTCTGGTCGAGCGGCAGCGTTGTGATGGTGGCCGCCTTCAGCTCCGTGTGCGTGTCGGCCTTGTCGGTCTGTAGCAGCGCCGTCTCGGATACGACCGTGACCGTCTCGGTGAGGGCGCCCAGTTCCAGCCGCGAGTCCACGCGGCTCACAGTGTTGACCGTGACCGGCACGTCGGTCCGCACGGCCTCCTTGAAGCCCTCCATGCTCACCTTCACGTCGTAGGTGCCGGCCTGGACGTTGGTGAACGTGAACGTCCCCGTCGCGCCCGACACCGCGGTCTGGACCAGTCCAGTCCCCTTGTTCGTAAGCGTGACCGTCGCACCAGGCAGCGCGCCGCCGCTGGAGTCCACGACGTTGCCAACAACGCTTCCGTATAGAACCTGCGCGTGCGCGGCTGCCGGGACCAGGCCCGCGAACACGAGCAGCAGGAGTGCCACTCTGACAATTGCCTGTCTCACGATTCCCCCCTACGCGCTGGACCAAGGGAAGTCAGTGTCCAGCCAAAATGACCGACGTCAGTCGCAAATAACCGACCAGGCTAGGGTATAGACGGTAGTGCGAATAAGGCAACTACTTAATGTGATCCGGTCTGGTGGATCGTTGAATGAATTTATGGATCTTCGAACGAGAGCCGTCCGACAACCGGCAATCGCTGCGTGATTTGGCGCACGGCACGCCTTCGCGTTGTGGATCGGGAGCGCTTCAGCGCGCCGCGACGAGCTGTCCGTCTAGCTCGAAGGGGCTACACGCGTCTACGCGAGGTCAAGGAACACGATGATCGAGGGGTTGCCGACAGGGGCGTAGTGGCCGGTGAACGAGAGGCCGCCGGTCGCGCGATCGACACGGAAGACGGCAATGACGTCGCTGCGCTGGTTGCAGGAGTACAGGAACCGGCCCGTCGAGTCGAAGGCGAAGCTGCGCGGGTAATTCCCGCGAGTCCATTCTTCGCCAACGAAGGTCAGTCCGCCGTCGGAGCCAACGGAGAAGATCGCGATGCTGTCGTGCAGCCGGTTGCCCGCGTAGACGTACCGCCCGTCGGCGGACACAAGGATCTCGGAGCAGAAATTACTGCCCGCAAAGCCGGGCGGCAGGGTAGAGATCGTCTGCCGCGCGCTCAAGCGTCCCGATGCCGAGTCGTAGTCGAACAGCACGATGGTCGAGCCTTCCTCCTGGATCGAATAGAACCATCGGCCATTGGGGTGGAAATGGAAATGGCGCGGTCCGTCTCCGGGGGGTAAGGAGACCGAAGGCGGATCGTTCGGGGCCAGCACGCCGCGCTCGGCGTCGAACTTCCAGACGAAGATCATGTCCAGGCCCAGGTCGACGTGCAGCACGAAGCGGCCCGAGGGATCGGCCTGGATCATGTGGGCGTGCGTCCGATCGTGGCCGCTGACGGCGAAGCTGCCCGGCGGCGCGTGGGTCGCCCGGGTGGGGCCGACCGTCCCGGCATCGACCTTGACGTCCGAGGCGTCGCCCAGACGGCCGTCCGCCAGAATTGGCAGCACCGCGACTGAACCGCCGAAGTAGTTTGCCACCAGCAGGTGACGTCCGCCCGGATGGACGCTGACATAGGTGGGACCGGCGCCGCCGGAGCGCACGGTGTTCAGCAGCTCCAGTCGTCCGTCGGCCCGATTGACGGCAAAGGCGCTGGCGGTGCCCTGCTTGTCGTCGCCGACCCGATCGGTTTCATTGGCGGAATAGAGGCGGGTACCTGCAGTATTGAGGGCCAGGCAACTCGGGCTCGTGCCCATCCCGACGACGCCCATTGGCGTCATCGCGCCGGTGGTGCGGTCCACTTGGAAGAGATGGATGCCGCGGCCATTCCCGGGAGGCAAGTCCACCTGGGTCGGCAATGTGTCGCGAAGCGGAGAGCTGAAAGTCCCGACATAGGCGACCAGGGGCCTGGCGGCTTCGCCCGATCCTGTCCTGGGCAGGAAACCCGTCAGCGGGGAGAGCCCCACCAGTGTGGTTGACGTCTTCAGGAATGAGCGGCGGGAAGGGTTGTCTGCGGCCATACGAGACATCGTATCCACCTTTCGAAAGATGTTCACGAAAGCGGGACCAAGCCCACCTACAATGTCGGCACCTGGAGGAGTCGTGACCCGATCTGTCGCCCTTGTTCTCACGACCCTGTGCGCGCTGCGTCCAGCGCCTGCTGCGCCGCCGGCGGAGGCTTTCACCGTGCTGGTGCGTCAGCCGGATGGTCCGCGCATCACGCCGTACCTTGCGTACCAGACCGAGATGGCATGGCGACAAGACGATGCGCGCCGAGCTGCGCTCGCCTCGATCCGCACGGAAGGCGACCTCCTGCGATTGCAGGTCGAACTGCGCGCGAAGCTGCTGCGGATGCTGGGCGGCCTGCCCTCGACGCGCACGCCGCTCAATGCGCAGGTCACTGGTCGGATTCAGATGACCGGTTTTCACATCGAGAAGCTCGTCTTCGAGAGCCTGCCCGGGATCTTCGTGACGGCGCTGGTATACGTCCCTGACCGCGGGCGGCGGCCCCATCCAGCGGTGCTGGTGGCGTCGGGCCACTCGGCCAACGGCAAGACCCACTATCAGGCCTTGTGCCAGCGGCTGGCGGCGCGCGGGTACGTCGTGATTAGCTGGGATCCCGTGGGCCAGGGCGAGCGAAGCCAGTTCTGGGACGCCGCTGCCAAGAAGAGCCGTTACAACCTGATCTGTGGGGAGCACGCCGTCCTGGGCAACCTCGCCTACCTGGCGGGCACCAACCTCGCGCGCTGGGAAGTGTGGGATGGCATGCGGGCGCTCGACTACCTGCTCACGCGACCCGAGGTCGATCCGGCGCGCATCAGCATCACGGGAACCAGCGGTGGCGGCCTCCAGGCCGCGATGATCGCCGCGCTCGATCCGCGCATACGGGTCGCGGCGCCCTCCTGTTACATCACCGCGCTTCCCATGCGCATGTCCAATCGCATCTTCGAGGATCCCGACAGCGACCCCGAGCAGGATCCCTACGGCATGATCGCCGACGGCGTCGATCACGCGGGACTGCTGGTGCTGATGTATCCACGGCCCGTCTTCGTGGCGGCCGCGGCGTTGGACTTCTTCCCGATCGAGGGCACGCGCCGGACATTCCGCGAGGTCGCCGCCGTCTACCGGCGTTTCGGGCATCCTGACCGCATCGCGATGCACGAGGGCTACCACAAGCACGATTTCTCCGTGGAGAACCAGGCGGCTGCCTTCAGGTTCCTCGACCGGTTCAACGGCGTGCCCGCTGACCCGCGTCTGGCCACCACCACAACGCTCGACGACGAGGCGCTGCGCTGCACGCGCACGGGCCAGGTGCTGCTCGATCACGTGGATGGCCGAAATTTGATGGACGAGATCCGCGACTACTACAACGCCCACGTCAACTCTCCGCGGGCGCCGCTTTCAGTTCAGTATTTTGGGCCCGGCTACCCGGGCGTCTCGCGCTGGCGAGTCGCGCCGTACGAAGGTTCGGACTCGTCAACGCGTCAGATCCAGTGGGAGGCGGCGGGCACGTCTGCCTTCGATGGCGTGTCCATCGACAGGTACGTGCTGCACCACAGCGGCGGTCTCGCGATGCCGCTGCTCCACCTGCACTCCGAGGGCACCCGTGGTCGGCGCGTGTTGCTGTGGGTCAGCGATCGTGGAAAGGCCGACGCGCGCGACTGGAGCGCCATGCAGCAGTCCCTCGCGGACGGCTACGACGTGGTCTCATTCGATGGCCGGGCCTCGGGCGAGACGCGGATGCGGTACACGGCGCTGTCGATTGACGACCCGTCGCTGGCGCAGAAGGACTTCGATCACGCCTACACCAGCCCGCTTTCGGGCGTGCTGGCCAACTACGTCTACAACGCGCTGCTGACCGGCCGGCCCTATATGCTCCAGATGGTGGAGGACGTCGAGATCGCCGCGCGATTCGCGCGTCTTCGCCTCGGCGCGACAGACATCTCCATTACCGCGACCGGCGACGCGTATACGCTCGCGCATGATGCGGCCGACATCCTGCCGGGCCTCCGACTGCTGCCCGACGACAACGCGCACGTCCTGAGCTGGGCCCAACTCGTGAAGGAGAAGCAGGAGGTCTGGCCGATCCAGTACACCCTGCCGGGTGGCGCGTACGTGCGGTAAACCCGAGATTGGACCCCGGTGGGTCAGCCCGCCTGGCCATGCCGGACGCGAATCTCGCGCTCTTGTCAAGGACGCTCTATGGTATCGCTGACCCGCGACGAGTTGACGCGGCGTACATTTCTCACGCATGGACTGGCTGCAACCGGCCTGGCGGTCACCGCCGCGCCGCTGGCCGCCCGATCGGAACGCGCCCAGACAACGGCGGGCGGTTCCTTTCCGAAGGGGTTTCTGTGGGGGCCGGCCACGGCGGCGCACCAGGTCGAGGGCAACAACATCAACAGCGACGGGTGGGTGCTCGAGTACATGAAGCCGTCAATGTTCGCCGAGCCCTCCGGCGACGCCTGCGACTTCTACCATCGCTACCGCGACGACATCGCGCTGGCCGCCTCGCTCGGATTCAACGCCTTCCGGTTGTCGATCGAATGGGCGCGCATCGAGCCAGAACCTGGCGTCTATTCGGTCGCCGAACTCGACCACTATCGCCGTGTGCTGGCGGCCTGTCACGAGCACCGGCTCACGCCGATGGTGACCTTCTGGCATTTCACGTCCCCGCGCTGGTTCGCCGCTCTTGGCGGCTGGGAGAATCCCGGCGCCGGCGATCACTTCGTGCGCTACTGCGAGCGCGCCGCCAAACATCTCGGCGATCTCATCGGCGGAGCCGCGACGTTCAACGAGCCGAACATCCCCCTGCTGCTGAAGTGGATCTTCTCGGCCATGCCGCACAATCCGTTTGCCGGGGCCGACGGCATGATGAAAGCCGCGGCGAAGTCAATCGGAGCGGAACGGTTCTCGTATTTCGTGTTCGGCAACGGCGAAGCCAGCCGCGACGTCATGCTGCCGGCACACCACCGCGCCCTTGCCGCCATCAAAGCGGGGCCGGGTGAGTACCCGGTCGGGGTGACGCTGGCGATTGCCGATGAGCAGGCGGTCGGCGAAGCAAGCCGGCGGGACGAGAAGCGAGAGCTGCTGTACGGGCCGTGGCTCGATGCCGCGGCAAGCAGCGACTTCATCGGCGTGCAGACGTACACGAGGGCGCGAGTCGGCAAGGACGGGGATTTGCCCCCAGAACCTGGGGTCGAACTCACGCAGATGGGCTACGAGTTCTGGCCCGAAGCGCTCGAGCAGACGATCCGGTATGCCGCATCACGCGCGAAGGTGCCGGTCTACGTCACCGAAAATGGCGTCTCAACGGAAGACGACACGCGTCGCGTCGAGTACATCACGCGTGCGCTGGCCGGCGTGAGCAAATGCCTGTCGGACGGGATCGACGTCCGCGGGTATTTCCACTGGTCGCTGCTCGACAACTTCGAGTGGAACTTCGGGTATCGGCCGAAGTTCGGCCTGATTGCCGTCGATCGCCAGACGTTCGCCCGAACGGTGAAGCCCAGCGCGCGGCTGCTCGGGTCCTTCGCGCGGAGCAACGGACCAGGCGCGTGAGCAACTCCCGCGCGCCGCCGCTACTGCGCACTGATCGCCGAACGTCCGCCGCGCAGAACGAACTTCTGCACTTTGCCTGTCGCCGTCTTTGGCAGTTCGTTCACGAAGCGATATGCGGTGGGACACTTGAAGTGGGCCAGCCGCGAGCGGACGTACTCGCCGAGCGTTGGCGCGTCCAGCGAGGCGCCGCTCCGCAAGACGACAAACGCGTGGGGTGATTCTCCCCATTTGACGTCGGGCATGCCGACCACGGCCACTTCCTGAATGGCCTCGTGCTCGAGCATCACCCCCTCGATCTCGATCGACGAGATATTTTCGCCGCCACTCTTGATGACGTCCTTGATCCGGTCGCGGATCTCGATGTAGCCGTCCGGGTGTACGACCGCCGCGTCGCCGGAATGAAACCAGCCGCCGCGAATGGCCCTGGCCGTCGCCTCGGGGTCGTTGAAGTAGCCCTTCATCACCACGTTGCCGCGCGCGACGATCTCGCCGACCGTCTCGCCGTCGGGCGGGACCTCGCTGCCGTCGTCGCCGACCACGCGCACTTCGCCAGAGGTGACGAGCTCGACGCCCTGTCGAGCCTTGATCGCCGCTCGCTCGTCGGCTGACAGCGAGGCGTGCGCCGGCAGCGCCTGACAGATCGTGACGAGCGGGGACGTTTCGGTCAGCCCGTAGACGTGCGTGACTGTCCAGCCGAGTTCGCTTTCGATCCTGCCGATGGTCGCCGCCGCGGGCGCCGATCCGGCGGTCATGACCTGAACCTGCCGCCGCGCGCCTCGCCGCATCTCGTTGGGCGCGTTGGCGAGGCCGATGAGGACCGTCGGCGCCGCGCAGAACCTGGTGATCCCCTCGCGCTCGATCGCTTCGAAGACACGCGCGGGTGCGGGCTGTCGCAGGCAGACGTGCGTGCCGCCGGCCGCGGTCACTGTCCACGTGAAGGTCCAGCCGTTGGCGTGAAACATGGGCAGCGTCCAGAGGTACCGATCCGCGGGCCCCATCGCCTCGTGGGCGAGGACGCCGATCGAGTTGAACCACGCGTTCCGGTGCGTGATCATCACGCCCTTCGGACGCGCCGTCGTGCCGCTGGTGTAGTTGATCGTCAGGACGTCGTCTTCGTCGATCGCCGCTCGCTCGAACGTAGGCGGCACGCCCGCCGGAGCGACGGCGGCGAGCTCTTGCTCGTACCCGAGCCAGCCGTCGCGAACGTCCTCGAGCACGACGAAGTGCTCAACCGACGGAAGCTGGGCGCGGATTCCGTCGACCGCTGCCAGGCATTCGGAGGCCATGCACACGACCTTCGCGCCGCAGTGCGTGATGATGTACGCGAAATCGTCGGCGGCGAGCCGATAGTTGATCGGCACCAGGACGGCCCCAATCTGCGGCACCGCATAGAAGGACTCGAGCTGCGCGTGAATGTTCGGCGCGAT
>JAENWD010000285.1 GCA_016650245.1 Vicinamibacteria bacterium | reverse complement strand
TGGCCGGCGACGTGGAAGCCGGCGGGCAGCGCGACGCTGAACCGCGCGATCGTCTCGCGTGGCGGCGTCGCCCGCGGACGCAGGCTCCAGGCCACCGAGGTCAGCAGGATGCCGCCGAGCACCGCCAGAACCCACGGCAGCCACGGGGTCCAGAGCGCCTCGTCGGCAGACCCGGCGGGCTCGCCCAGCACCTCGTTTGCTGTCGCCGGAGATTCCAGCGGCGCGACGAAGCGATAGCCGCGGCGCGGGACCGTCTGGATGAAGTCGCCTCGCTGCGGATCGTCACCGAGCGCCTGGCGCAGCAGGCTCACCACCTCGGCCAGCGACGTGTCGGTGACGTGCGTGTCCCTCCACACCTGGTCGAGCAGCGCCTGCTTGGAGACCACCTGGCCCGGGTGCGCGGAGAGCACGGCCAGCACGCTCAGCGCGCGTGGCGGCAACGGCAGGGCGACGCCGTCGCGATAGAGGAATCCGTTGGCCACGTCGAAGCGAAATGGCCCGAATCGCACATCTTGAACCGAGCTTGAGGAAACCTTGAGGCCGCCTTCAGGACTTCCGGCAACCCCTTCGGCCATGCTGCCCGCCACGCGCTAAGCCTAACAGGGCTTTGGCGGTTCGGTGGGGCCTGGACCCCGTACCAACGCGGGGGCCAGGCCCCCGTACGCAGGGGGGTGTCGTGTCGCTGTTTGTGACCAAGTCCATTGATGCGCTGAAGGCGGAGGCCGGCGCGCAGAACGAGGGGATGCGCCGCGTGCTCGGGCGCACCGACCTGGTGTTGCTCGGGGTGGGCGCGGTCATCGGCGCCGGCATCTTCGTGCTCACCGGCCAGGCCGCCGCGGCCAATGCGGGGCCCGCCATCGTCTTGTCGATGTTGCTGGCCGGTGTCGTCTCGGCATTGGCCGGACTCTGCTACGCGGAGTTTGCCTCCACGGTCCCGGTGTCGGGCTCGGCGTACACCTACACGTACGCGACGCTGGGCGAGCTGGTGGCCTGGATGATCGGCTGGGACCTGGTCCTGGAGTACGCGTTGGGCGCGGCGACGGTGGCGGTGAGCTGGTCGGGCCACTTCATCGGGTTCATGCACCAGTTGGGCATCTATCCGCCCCCGGCGCTCAGCGGCGCGCCGGGGACGCTGGTCGCTGTCGCCAGCGGGGATCCGGTCACGGCGGTCTTCAACCTGCCGGCGGTGATCATCACCGGGCTGGTGGCGGCGCTGTTGGTCGTGGGCATCAAGGAGTCCGCCGCGGTCAACGCAGTGATGGTCGTGATCAAGGTCAGTGTCGTCGGGGTCGTCATCGCGGTCGGCGTGTTCTTCATCCAGCCGTCGAACCTTCACCCGTTCATCCCCGAGAACACCGGCACGTTCGGCGAGTACGGGTGGAGCGGGATCATGCGGGGGGCTGCGGTGATCTTCTTCTCGTTCATCGGCTTTGACGCCGTGTCCACGGCCGCGCAGGAAGCGCGCGCGCCGCAGCGCGACATGCCCGTCGGCATCCTCGGGTCGCTGGCCATCTGCACCACGCTCTACATGCTGGTGTCGTTCGAGATGGTAGGCATGGTGCCGCACAAGGCGATGCTGGGGAGTCCGGCGCCGATGGTTGTCGCGCTCGACTCGGTCCTCGGGCACGCCGAGGCGGGATGGACGACCCTGCTGGTCGTGGTGAAGATGCTGGTCGAGATCGGCGCGCTGGCCGGGCTCACCTCGGTGATGCTGGTGATGATGCTGGCCCAGCCGAGAATCTTTCACTCGATGGCCAAAGACGGGCTGCTGCCTGCGTTTGCGGCGCGCATCCATCCGCGCTGGGGCACGCCGGCTGGCATGACGGTGGTCACTGGCATCGCCGTCGCCCTGGCGGCGGGCTTCACCCCGGTTGCGGTACTGGGCCAGCTCGTGAGCATCGGGACGCTGTTTGCGTTCGTCGTCGTCGCGATTGGCGTGCTGTTTCTTCGCCGACAGCGGCCGGATCTCGAACGGCCGTTCCGCACGCCGTGGGTGCCGTTTCTGCCGATCCTGTCGGTCGTGGTGAGCACGCTGCTGATGTTGAGCCTGCCCTGGGCGACATGGGAGCGCCTGCTGATCTGGATGGCACTGGGGTTGGCGATCTACATCGCCTACGGGTACCGACACAGCAAGTTGCGACCCTGACGTTGGGCTACGATGGCCGCTGATGGCGGTTATCTGTAAGCATTTCGGTGTGTGCGGCGGCTGCCAGTCGCAGGACGTGCCGTATCCGGAGCAGCTCGCGCGCAAGCGACGCGCGGTGCAGGAGCTGCTCTGGCACAGCGCGGGCCTCCAGCGACCTGCCGTGGAGCCCGTCGTGGGGATGCCGGTCGGCGACGACGGGATGCCACGGCATTTCAGGCACAAGGCGGCGTTCGTGTTCGCGCCGAAGGACGCACGCGGACGCGGCCTGGTGATGGGGCACTACGCCTTCAGGTCGCGCCGCATCGTCCCTGTCCTCGAATGCCCGGTGCAGAGCGTCCGCGCGAACGAGTTGGCGTTCGCCTTGCGCGATCACTTGTCGCGCGCGCAGGTGACGGCTGCCGGTCCTGGTCTCGAAGGCATCGTGCGGCACGTCGTGATACGCACGAGTCACGACGACCGCGAGGCGCTGGTGTTGCTGGTGGTGACGCGCAACGACAAGTCATTGCGGAAGCCGCTGCGTGCGTTTCTGGCGTCCGACGGGCGGCCTGACGGCCTGTTCGTGACGGTGCACGACCGCGACGACCCCTACATGGTCGGCGACAGGGTGCTGCGCATCGACGGCCGGACCCATATCCGCGAAACACGATTGGGCCCCACGTTTCTGCTGTCGCCGACGGCGTTCTTTCAGACCAACCCTGATGCCGCCGCGGCGATGGTTGACGAGGTCGTCGGCCAGGCGGCCGCCGGAGCGCCGCCCACCGGTGGTCTTCACGTGCTCGACCTGTACGCGGGCAGCGGCCTGTTCGCCTTGCCGTTGGCGCGCGCGGGTCACACCGTCACGGCGATTGAAGAGAACCGGCAGGCCGTGAAAGACGGCATCGCCAATGCGACGCTCAACCGGATCCCCCAGACGCGGGTCTTGTTTGTGACCGCGCGCACCGAAGACTACCTCCGGCGCATGCGTGCGACGCCCGATCTGGTCGTGCTCGACCCGCCGCGCCAGGGCTGTGCGCCGTCAGTGATTCAGTGCGTATTTCATGAGCTGAGGCCCCAGCGCGCCATCTACGTGTCGTGCAACCCCGAGGCCTTCGCCGGAGAGCTGCCGGCGATGCTCGACGCCGGGTACGGGCTCGACCGAGTGCAACCCGTGGACATGTTCCCGCACACGGATCACGTCGAGCTGGTCGCGACGCTCACCGCTTCGCGCCGCGCGTCGCGCTGATCACGATCGAACTATCCGCGTAACCAGATCCCTATCCGTTCAATCCCACAATCAGAATACGTACGCCAGCAGCGCCAATCCAATCAGCAGGAATCCGAAGACGGCTTTGGCGATCACGCCCAGGACGAACCCGAGAAAGCCGCCGGCGCCGGCACGCAGTGCCTTCTTCGCATCGGGGTTGCGAAAGTACTCGAACACGAGCGCGCCCACGGCCGGCCCCAGCACCACGCCGGGCAGCCCGAAGACGAGC
>JAENWD010000284.1 GCA_016650245.1 Vicinamibacteria bacterium | reverse complement strand
CGCATGCCCCCTCGTGAAATCGTACGGGGCCTGGCCCCCGTGATGTACTGTGAGGAGTCAGTGCTCCCTGCTCTGTCCGACCTACCGGCCCTGAACGCGACGCTCAACGGCGGCGCGGGGCTGTTCCTGCTTGCGGGGTACTACTTCATCAGGCGGCGGCAGATCGCCCGGCATCGCGCGGCGATGCTCGGCGCGTTCGCGATGTCCACGCTGTTCCTGGTCTCGTACCTGATCTACCACGCCAACGTCGGCTCGAAGCCGTTCCAGGGGCAGGGTCCGATCAGGGTCGTGTATTTCACGATCCTGATCTCCCACATCATCCTCGCCGCGGCGGTCGTGCCCATGGCGCTGGTGACGCTGGTTCGCGGCCTCAAGCGCGACGACGTACGGCACCGGCGCATCGCGAAGATCACCTGGCCAATCTGGATGTACGTGTCGGTGACGGGCGTGGTGGTGTATTGGATGCTGTATCGGATGAACTGATTCAGTACAACAGATATTTCGCGCGCAACGTCCTCCACCGCGACTCGGCGACGGCCCATGACGCAGCGACGGAGGCCGGATCCTCACCTGTCCTGACTCGCGCGAGCGCGGCGCTCGACCCCAGCAGAATCGACGTGCGGCCCGGATCGAACGCACCGGGATGCAGCGCGAAGAGCGCCGCTGCCACCTCCAGTCCCAGGCGCACCGGCTTGAGCGCTTCCCGGTCGGTGACGACAAGGAACACACCCTGACAGCGTTCGCCGGCGAATTTGCTCGAGGTGGGCGTGAAGAAAACCGGGTAGGCACGAATACCGGGCAGCATGCGCGCGTTGAGATGCGCGGCCAGGCGCCGGCCATCAATCCACGGCGCGCCCAGCTGCTCGAACGGCGAGTCGGTGCCGCGCCCCACCGACAGGTTGCCGTACTCGAGGCTGCCGATGCCGGGATAGAGCGTGGCCTGGATCAGGTTGCGCATGTTCGGCGACGGGTTGATCCACTCGAGGCCGAGTTCATCGAACCACCGATCGCGCGACCAGTGCCGCATCGCGACGACGTCGAGGTCGCAGCCGATCTTCGCTTCGACGTTGAACAGCCTCGCCAGCTCACCCAGTGTCATGCCGTGCCGCGTCGGCATCGATGGAATATAGCCTGTGAAGCCGATGGCCTCCTTGTCCAGCGCGGGGCCCTCGATCTGCCAGCCGCCACTGGGATTGGGCCGATCCAGCACGACGACGCGGATCTTCCGTTTCGCCGCCTCCTCCATCACATACGCCATCGTCGTGCCGTAGGTGTAGAAGCGGACGCCCACATCCTGCAGATCGATCACGAGCGTGTCGATGCCCTGCAGCATCTGGTCGTTTGGACGCCGAGTCGTGCCGTAGAGCGAGTGGATGACAAGGCCGGTCTTTTCGTCCTTCGACGACGGGACCTCTTCGTCGACGATGCCGCGAATGCCGTGCTCTGGACTGAACAGCGAGACCAGTGTGAGGTCCTTGTGTCCGAACAGCAGGTCGATGGTCGACGTGCCGTCGGCGGCCCGGCCGGTGTGGTTGGTCACCAGTCCGACGCGTCGGCCCTTCAGCCGCGCGAAGCCCTCGGCGCGCAGCATGTCGATGCCGGTCTGAACCGGTGTCGGAAGCGGCGCACGGCCTGGCACCGCGCCAGCGCCGAAGTCCGCTCCGGTCAGCGTCACCTGCGGCGGCACCAACGTGTCGAGGATAGCCGACGCGACAATGGTGGCCACGCGCGCACGCAGCGGCGTGGCGTCGCCTTTGCCGGCAGGATGCACGCGGTTGGACAGGACAATCACGAACGTGCGCGTGAGCGGGTCGATCCAGATCGAGGTGCCGGTGAAGCCGGTGTGCCCGAGCGACCCGACCGGCAGCAGCTCGCCCCGATTGGCCGAGTAGCTGGTGTCGATATCCCAGCCCAGGCCACGCACCGGTTGTATCGTACCCGGCGTCGCCGGCCGCATCATCTTGGCGACGGTGAGCGGCGACAGCACCCGTGCGCCCTTCCAGCTGCCTCCGGCAAGGATCATTCGCGCGAAGGTCGCCAGGTCGTCGCCGGTGCTGAACAGACCCGCGTGGCCGGCGGCGCCACCCATCCGCCGCGCCGTCGGATCGTGGACAACCCCTCGCAGCATCTGCGGGTCCGCCTGTTGTGGAGGCGCGGCGTCAGCCCGGCGTGTCGGCGTCGTCACGCAGGGCCAGGCCATCGGCGCACAGACCACGGTCGGCGCGATCCGGGGCCGTAATGACGCGGGTGGCAAAAACGTCGTGTCCGCCATGCCGAGCGGACCAAAAACGCGGGCCTTCAGGAATGCGTCCAGCCTCTGCTTCGACACGACCTCGACGATGTGGCCAAGCAGGAAGAAGCCGATGTCAGAGTAGATGAAGCGCTCGCCGGGCGCGGCCACCGGCACCTCTTCGCACGCCAGCCGGATCGCCTCCGCCGCCCCTCCGTCGAACGGGACGGCGAGATCGAGATCCGGTCGCAGGCCCGAGACGTGCGTCAACAGGTGACGGACGGTGATTCTGCCTTTGCCGTACCGGTCGAACCCGGGGATGTAGCTGCCGACGCGATCGGTCAGCGTGATGCGTCCGTCCTCGACAAGCGCCATCACCGCCGTGGTGGTCGCCACCACCTTGGTGAGCGAGGCCACGTCGAAGACGGTGTCCGGCGTCATCGCCTCCACTGATGGCTGCACCGCGCGACGGCCGAAGGCGCGGCGATACAGCACCTGGTCCCCGCGACCGGCGACGACGACGGCCCCTGGGAGCTGCCCCGCCGCAATCGCCCTCTCGACGAGCGGTTCAATCAGCTCGAGGCGTGTCGGATCGAGCGTAAGCGCCGGCTCGGGGCCGGACGCCTGCGCCAGCGCGGCGACAGGAATCGACAGCAGGGCCACCAGAATGACGAGGGCGCGTCGCATGCAATTCACCGGAGCTTCGTCACGAGCGTCATGCGGTTGTTTGTGGCGGTCCGAAACGCGGTGGTCCACTCGCGGCGAATGCGATCGAGCTTGTCCACCTGCGCCTGATCCAGCGTGCGGCCGTTGGACACCACGTAGACGAAGGCCTGACGATGGGTCCTGGGGCTGGAACCCGACGAGGGCTCGCGACGGCCCATCGCGTCGATCACGTCCTCGATCCGCACCTCGCGTTTCGTGCCGTTGAACGTCACGCCGGTGTCTGGCGGGTCCTCGCGCTCGCGGTCGGGGACGCTGTTGGTGGGCGCTTCGACGTAGAAGAAGGCCGGCACCTGCGACGGGCTGACCAGTCCCATCGCGTACTGGTCCAGCAGGCTGTAGCGACTGACGGTGGCCACGGTGCGAAAGGCGCCGCCACCGAGGTCCTCGATGTCGTTGCCTTCCATGAAGGACGCGTCCGAGTCCAGGAAGAAGCTCCAATGGGCCTGGTCACGGCCGAGCAGCTCGTCCGAGCGCCTGCCGTTGGCGTCGCGAAAGCGGAGGAGCGCCAGCCAGCGGTGGCCGCTTTCCTGCCCGAGCAGGCTGATCGTCGAGTCCTCGCCGAGGAAGCGCTGCGTGGGACTCGACGGGTACTTGGTCAGCGCGTCCATCAGCACGAGGCTGCGCAGCCGGGCGG
>JAENWD010000283.1 GCA_016650245.1 Vicinamibacteria bacterium | reverse complement strand
CGTCCAGCGTCGGTGACCAACCCGTCGGCCGTCAGCCGCGCGAAGCGCCGCAGGTTCACCTTCGACCAGGCGCTGCCCTGTCGTCGCGGCGTGAACCGCTGACACCACGACTCGTCGTCGATCCGCTGCACCTGGCCGTCGATCCAGCCAAAGCACAGCGCTTCCTCGACGGCCTCGGCGTAGGTGACGCTGGGCTTGCCCGTGTGCGCCTTGTAGTAGGCCAGCCAGACGTCGGCTTTGGACGCGTGCCGGCGTTCGAGCCAGCAGCGCCACAGTTCGCGCGAGCGCATGCGGACGGGCTTGACCGGAATCATGGAAGCTCTTCGGCGTTATTCGATGGCCTTCATGACCCAGGCCGGCGGGTCCGGCTCGGCGGCCATGCGCGACGGCTTGCCCAGCGCGACGCGCCAGCGGTGAAGCCAGGACGGGCCGTAGCGGCCCACAAATCTGTCCGGCGTGTCGTACGCCTCGTCGTCGATCACCGAGTCCAGCGTCACGAAGATGTAGCCGCGCGCGCGCAACCGCCGCAACAGCTCGGGCATCGCGTCGGCGTTGAGGCGGTTGACGTGGCCAAGCAGGATGTGCGGGATGTCGCGGCCGAAGGTGTCCACCGCCAGCGCCTCGCCAAACGCCACCATGGTGTCCTGGTGCGCGAGGTATGCGGCCAGCGTCTCGTCGGCCCTGGCATGTTCGCCAGCCATCAGCGCCCGCTCGTACACGGCGGCAAACGCGTAGTCTGCGGCTTCAATGGTGAACGGCGCGACGTCGTAGCCGTGTTCGTTGAGGAACGCGTCGAGCGACGCCTTGATTGCAGGCGTCGGCCCGGTGTGCGTGTAGGGATGGCGGAACCACACCAGCTCCTGCCCGGACGCGTCGAGCAGCCGGCGCGTGGCGACCTCGCCTTTGAGCACGTCGGCCTGGTACGCGTCCAGCGGCGTGTCGTTGATGCTCTTGTGGGCGTAGGTGTGGTTGCCCAGCGTGAAACCCGGGCCCACCCACCGGCGCAGAAGGTCCACCCGCGCCTCGTGCTCGCCTGGCACATCCAGTCCGCGCTCGTTGACGAAGCCGACGGCCGGCACCCGCTCGATTCGCAGCGTCGCCAGCAATCGCCTGTTGATGTCGTCGAGCACGGCCAGCGATGAGCGCTGAGACACGCCGGGCAGGTCGTCGAAGGTCAGGGCGATGCGGCGCACCGGCTGCGCCGGCGTGATGGTCGCGCACAGCGCGATGCAGGCGGCAATCGCGGTGCTGAAGCCCCGCCTCCACGACAGTGGCGGCAGGGCTTTAGCCCTGCACACAATGGGCGCACACATGCTCAGCACAGCACCCGGATCACGTCCGATCGCGTGATGATGAACGTCTTGTCGGTCTTGAAGTCGCGCACCAGGACGGCTGGATTCACTGGCGTGATCATCGTCGCCAGCAAGTCAACGTGGGTGGAGATGTCCACGAAGGGAAACGCCGGCTGCATGATGGTCTCGACTCGCTGCGCCTTGACGTCGGGATGGCGCACGAGCTCGTCGTAGAGGTGCGACTCGTTGAGCGATCCGACGAGGCGTCGATCGCTGGTAATCGAGATCTGCGAGAAGTCGTGGGCCCGCATCAGCCCAACGGCGGCCTCCACCGTCTCGGCCGCTTCCAGCGAGCACAGCTCGCCAGAGACGCCGGAGGCCACCAGGTCGGCGGCCGTCATGCCACTGCGCTCGAGGAAGCCCTTCTCGCGCATCCATTCGTCGTTGAACATCTTGCCGAGATAGCGCGAGCCGTGGTCGTGGAAGATCACGACGACGACGTCGTCTTTCTTGAAGTGCTCGCGCAGCTGCAGCACGCCGGCCATCGCCGAGCCGGCCGAGTTTCCGGCGAAGATGCCCTCCTCACGCGCGATGCGCCGGGTCATCAGCGCGGCGTCGCGGTCGGTGACCTTCTCGAAGTGGTCGATGACCGAGAAATCGACGTTCTTGGGCAGGAAGTCCTCGCCGATTCCCTCGGTGATGTAGGGGTAGATCTCGTTTTTGTCGAAGATGCCGGTCTCCTTGTACTTCTTGAAGACCGAGCCGTACGTGTCGATGCCCCACACCTTGATGGCCGGGTTGTGCTCCTTGAGGTACCGCCCGACGCCGCTGATCGTCCCGCCGGTACCGACACCCACCACCAGATGGGTCACCGCCCCTTGGGTCTGCTCCCAAATCTCCGGCCCCGTCTGCTCGTAGTGCGCGGCCGTGTTCGACAGGTTGTCGTACTGGTTGGCCTTCCACGAATTGGGCACTTCACGTTCGAGGCGCGAGGACACCGAGTAGTACGAGCGCGGGTCTTCAGGATCGACGTTGGTGGGACAGACGATGACGTCGGCGCCAAAGGCCCTGAGCGCGTCCACCTTCTCCCTGGACTGCTTGTCGGTGGTGGTGAAGATGCACTTGTAGCCCTTCACCACGGCCGCAATCGCCAGGCCCATCCCGGTGTTCCCCGAGGTCCCCTCGATGATCGTGCCGCCCGGGGTGAGCCGCCCGTCGCGTTCGGCCTCTTCGATCATCCGCACCGCCATGCGGTCCTTGATCGAGTTGCCAGGATTGAACGTCTCGATCTTGGCCAGCACCGTAGCCTCGGTGGCGCCGCGCGTGAGGCGGTTGATGCGCACCATCGGGGTGCCGCCGATGGCCTGAAGGATGTTGTCGCAAATGGGGGTCAGCACGGCCCTTACTCCTCGTCAGTCGCGGCAGCGCTGAGCGTCCCCGAGGCCTTCTTCATCAGGTAGCTCCTGATGAAGGGGTCGAGGTCGCCCTCGTTGAGCACGCGGTTGATGTCGCCCACCTGCTCCTTGGTGCGGTGGTCCTTGATCATCTGATAGGGGTGCAGGACGTAGCTGCGGATCTGGCTCCCGAAGGCGATGTCTTTCTTCTCGCCGCTGATCTGCTCGAGCCGGGCCTGCTGCTCCTTGAGCCTCTGGTCGTACAGCCGCGACTTCAACACCTTCATCGCGGCGTCGCGGTTGCGATGCTGCGAGCGCTCGTTCTGACACGACACGACGATGCCGGTTGGCAGGTGCGTGAGGCGCACCGCCGAGTCGGTGACGTTGACGTGCTGGCCGCCAGCGCCGCTCGATCGGTACGTGTCGATGCGCAGGTCCTTTTCAGGGATCTCGATGTCGATGTCGTCGGGCAGCTCCGGCCAGACAAAGACCGAGGCAAACGAGGTGTGGCGGCGCGCGGCCTGATCAAACGGCGAGATGCGGACCAGCCGGTGCACGCCGGCCTCGGCGGCCAGCAACCCGAACGCGTAGTCACCGGTCACGGTGACCGTGGCGCTCTTGATGCCGGCTTCATCGCCGTCCTGGTAGTCGATGACCTCGCGCTTGAAGCCACGGCGCTCGCACCACTTCAAGTACACCTTGAGCAGCATGGCCGCCCAGTCCTGCGACTCGGTGCCGCCGGCGCCTGGATGGATCGTGATGATGGCGTTACGCCGGTCGTGCTCGCCGCCGAGCATCTTTCGCGTCTCGGCAATCTCGACGTCGGCCTGGAACTCGTCGAGCCCTTTGGCCAGGTCCGCCTCGACCGGCTCGCCGGCCTCGGCCCACTCCACCAGGACGGCCAGGTCGTCGACGCGGCACCGCAACGTCTCGCTCAGTGTGAGTTCTTCTTCGAGGCGACGTCGCCGCTGCAGCAGCTTCTGCGCCTCGGACTGGTCCTTCCAGAAGTCAGGTTCGTTTGCCCGCGCCTCGATCTTGTCCAGCTCCGCACGATGGCCAGGGGCGTCAAAGATAGCTCCGCAGATCGGAGGTCCGCTTCACCAGGTCCTTGTATCGCTTGATTTGATCGTCGAGATCGAACGCCACGCTGCTGCTCCATTCTCGTCACAATCGCGAAGGCGCGACGGCGCGATGGCCGCGAAGGCCGATAAGGGTCCGCCACAAGGATATCAAACACTGCTTCGCGCCTTCGCGCCTTCGCGCCGTCGCGCCTTTGCGACTGTCGCCGTCAGGGCAAGGGCGGTGAGCAACAAACTCCCCCACACCGTCCAATCCCCTGTCTGCCCGTAGATCGTCTTCTCCTCGATCAGCCGCACGTCGGCCGTCCAGGCGCCTTCCACGAACAGGCCGCTTTGCAGCCCGACCCGGCCGTATGGATCCACCACGCCGCTGATCCCGGTATTGGCGGCCCGCACCAGATACCGCCCCTGCTCGACGGCCCGCATGGCGGCCATCGCGAAGTGCTGCCACGGCGCCGAGGAGCGCCCGAACCAGGCGTCGTTGGTGATCGTGGTCAGCAGCGCGCTGCCGTTGAGCACGCCCTCGCGAATGAGCCCGGGGTACACGACCTCGTAGCAGATGGCCGTTGAGATCCGCGAGTGGCCGACCGGCAGGGTGTTGACCTGGAACCCTGGAGCAAAGTCCGAGACGGCCTCGACCAGGGGCCTGGCAAAAGACAGCACCCGCTTGAGCGGGACGTATTCCCCAAACGGCACGAGATGCACCTTGCGGTAGACCCCGCCAGTCGTGCCGTCCGCGTTGATGAGAAACGCCGCGTTGTAGATCCGCGGCGGACTCGCCTGCTCCCACAAGTCGCTGCCGATCAGCAACTGCACGCCCCGCCGGCGCGCCAGCTCGCGCAGGATCTGGGACTCCGCGCCGTACCCGAAGTAAAACGGCGTCGACGACTCGGGCCAGAGCACCAGTCGCGCTCCCTGGTCGGCGACCTGCTCGGTGAATCGCAGGTGCCGCGCGAAGATCTCGTCGGCCCGCACGGGATCCCATTTCATCTCCTGGTCGACGTTGCCCTGCACGATGCCCACCCGAAGCGCACGCCCGGCTGTGGTGAGATCGCCCGCCAAGATCCGCTGGTACCCCCAGAGCGCGATCACCGCGATCAGGCCCGCGACAGCGGCAGGAGCGACCCACCGGCGGGGCCCGGCACTCACGACGAGCCAAGCCACCGCCGTCGCCGACGCCGTCAACAACGCCGACAGCCCGAAGACGCCGGTGACGCTCGCCAGCTGCGCGATGGGCAGCACCGTCACCTGGCTGTAACCCAGCAGCACCCAGGGGAAGCCCCCGAAGATCGCCAGCCGGCCATACTCGGTCGCCACCCACACGGCCGGTGCCAGCCAGAGCCACGACCGGCCGCTCCGGGCAATCAGCAGGTGAAGCACGAGCGCGAAGAACGCGGGAAACAGCGCGAGGTAGGCGACGAGCAGTCCGGCGATGGAGGCCGCCAGCGGAAACGCGATGCCGCCGAAACGCGCCATCACGCCACTGGTCCAATACACCGTGCCGGCAAAGTAGACCACGCCCGCAAGCAAGCCGAGCAGGAATGCGCGACGCGCGCGCACCGGACCGCCGCCGGCGGCTCCGGCCAACACTGCAACGATCAGCGGCGCCAGCGCCACCCAGCCAAACGCCGGATGACCGTAGCGCGGGAAGCTCAGCGCCAGCGCGACGCCCGAGACGACGGCTAGCGCGTAACCCAGGGGCTGTACT
>JAENWD010000282.1 GCA_016650245.1 Vicinamibacteria bacterium | reverse complement strand
TTTTCGAGGCCGCGGCGATCTGCTCGATCGTCACCGCGTTGGTGGCGTCGTACTCACGCTGCAGTTCGGCGGTCGGCAGACCCCACACCCACAGGTTGGCGATCTCGCCCGTGATCCGGTCGAGCGACTCGAACTGCTGCGCGTAGCCGCGCACGCGGCGCTGCTTGGCGGTCGTCAGTTCGTCTACGCTGATGGGCCGTGCGCCTGCCAGGTCCTTCAACTCCTTGTCGAACTCGACGATCGACTCGGCCGTCTTGTCCGTCTGCACCCCGCCGGCGGCCGCCCAGTTGCCTGCCGCGCGCATCAGGTTGAAGTTCGAGAACACGCCGTACGAGTACGCCTTGTTCTCGCGCAGGTTCAGGTTGAGCCGCGTGCCAAAGCCGCCGCCACCCCAGACTGCGTCCACCAGGTTCAGCACGTCGTAGTCCGGCGTGTTGCGCGCCGGGCCAGGAATCCATTGCGCGACGACGGTCTGCGCGGCATCGGGACGATCGACCAGATAGATGCGCCCGCCCCTGGCCGCCGGCACCGGAGGAATCGTGACGTTGGCTGCTGCCCCGCCCGCCCAGGCGCCGAAGTGCCTGGTGACCAGCTCGGTGGCCTGCGCCATCGAGATGTCGCCCGCCAGCACGATGGCCGTGGACCCGGGCTTGACGCGTGCCTGATGGAACGCCACCAGATCGGCACGCGTGATGCCCTCAACCGATCCCTTCAGGCCCTGCACCGGGCGGCCGTACGGATGATCCGGCCCGAAGGCGAGCATCGGCTGGATCCGGCCGTACAGCGCGTTGCCGCTGCGATCGGCCTGGGCAATCGCGTCCAGCACGCGCTTGCGCTCTCGCGCGATCTCCTCTTCCGGAAACGTGGCGTTTTGTACGACGTCGGCCAGAATGGCCAGCGCGGGCGACACGTTACGTGACAGCACGTCGAGCCCCAACCGCGCGCCCTCGCGTCCGGCGCCGCCGGTCAGCGTCGTGCCCAGATCGCCGAAGGCCTGCTCGATCTCGAGCGCCTTCCTGCTCTTCGTGCCCAGGTCGATGGCCGTCATCGTCAGGTTGGCGACACCGGCCTTTCCAGTCGGATCGCCGACCGCGCCGGCCCGGGTCACCAGCGTGACGTTGACCTTCGGCAGATCGCGCCGCTCGACCACGAACAGCTCGAGGCCGTTGGCGAGCGTGGCCGTCTCGACCTTCGGAGCGAGGAACGGCCGGTCCGTGCCAAGTGGCGGCATCGTCGAGCGATCCAGCGTCAGCGCGCCGGCCGGCCGCTGGGCCTTCTCCGGGTGGAAGCGGATGAGCACGCGATTGGGCGTGTCGATCCACTTGGCGACCGCCTGCTGCACCGCGGCCGGCGTGAGCGCGCGATACCGGCCCAGGTCGGCCTCGATCTTGTTCGGGTCGCCCAGGAAGATGTTGTACTGGTTGAGCACGTCGGCCTTGCCGCCGAAACCCCCGATGCGCTCGAGACCCGAAACGAACTCGGCTTCCTGCTTGGTCTTGGCGCGCTCGAGTTCCGCGCTCGACGGGCCCTGCCTGGCCAGCCGCGTGATCTCGTCGGTCACGCCGCTCTCGATCTGGCCGAGCGAGGTGCCGGGTCGCGCCGTGGCCTGAACGACGAACACGCTGGCGATTTCTCCCGTGATGTTGAACGAGGACACCTGCGTGGCCAGCGGCTTGTCGTACACCAGCGCTTTGTTCAGGCGCGACGACAGCCCGTCGGCCAGAATCCTCGCGGCGATGTCGAGCGCCGCGTCGTCGGCGGCGAAGTACTCCGGCGTCGGCCAGCCGATGTAGACGCGCTCGAGCGAGACGCGGTCGTTGACCTCGACGACGCGCTCGCCAGAGAGCGAGGCGACGTTGCGCGCCGGCCGATCGAGCGGCGGCCCAGGCGGCAGGTCCCCGAAGTACTTCTCGACCAGCTTCCTGGCCTCGGCCGGATCGAAGTCGCCCGCGATGACCAGCGACAGGTTGTTGGGCGTGTAGTACTGCCGGAAGAACTCCTTGACGTCGTCCAACGTGGCCGCAGAGAGGTCCTCCATGCTGCCGATGACCGGCCACGAATAGGGATGTCCGTTCGCGTACACGGACTCGAACATCAGCGAGAACCACCGGCCATAGGGCTGGTTCTCCAGGCTCTGCCGACGTTCGTTCTTGACGACGTTGCGCTGCTCATCGAGTTTCTTGATGTCCGTGGCGTCGAGCAGCGACGCCAGGCGATCGGACTCGAGCCACAGCAGGTTCTCGAGATTCCCCGACGGCACCGTCGCGAAGTAGTTCGTCCGGTCGTTGCTCGTGGTGCCGTTGACGCCCCCTTCGGCCAGATTCGCGCCGGCCTTCTCGGCATAGACGAAGTACTCGCCGCTGGCATTTTTCGAGCCCTGGAACATCATGTGCTCGAACAGGTGCGCAAAGCCGGTCCGCCCGGTCTTCTCGTTCTTCGAACCCACGTGGAACCACTGGTTCACGTGGACGATCGGCAGCTTCCGGTCGACGTGCAGGATCACCTGCAGGCCGTTGGCCAGCGTGTATTTCTCGAACTCGAGTTTCGGGATGGCCGCCTGGCTTGCGGCGGGGCTCTGGCCAGCCAGGCCTGGAGCAAGGGCCACCAGGGCCAGCACGACGACGAGCAGTCTGCGCAGGAGGCTCATAGCTGTCTTGATTCCAGAAGCAGGGGAGTAATGGACACAGGGAATCGGTCAGGCGCCGGGGCGCCAACCCAAGAATTGTAGACGGTTCGGCCGTGCGAGAAGTGCCGTATCCAGCCCATCGGCTGGGACGAGCCGTGGGACCAGCGAACCTGCGCGTTTCGTGGGCCTGTAGAATCGGGGAATGCCCCGAGTACTTGCGCTCGTTCTCACCGTGACCACCCTGACGAGCCTCCTCGGGGCGTCCGCCACCCAGCAGGTCGCCCTCCCGGCGTCGGCAGACACCGCCGTTTCAGCCACCCGCATTCGCGCCGACGTCGAGTTTCTGGCCGACGACCTGCTCGAAGGCCGCGAAACAGGGACACGCGGCTACGATCTGGCCGCCCGGTACGTCGCCTCGGCGCTCACAGCCGCTGGCTACGCTGCAGGCGCCGACGACGGCACCTACTTCCAGCAGGTGCCCTTCATCGAAAGCACGCCGACCTCGACGTCGATGCGGCTGACCATCAGTGGCGCGACCAGCGATGTGCCGTTGCCCGAGCAGGGCATGGTTGGCCCCAGCGCCTCGCGGCCGACATCCGAGATCACCGCGCCTGTGGTGTTTGCCGGCTTCGGGGTCACGGCGCCTGAGTTCAGCTACGACGACTACGCAGGCCTCGACGTCAAGGGCACGATCGTCGCGCTGCTGTCCAACGCGCCGGAGAAGCTGCCGAGCGAACCGCGCGCCCATTACGCCTCGGCGGACCACAAGCTGAAGAACGCCGCCGACCATGGGGCCGTGGCGGTGGTCACCGTGCTGGGCCCCGCCGACGAGAAGCGCTTCCCGTGGGAACAGGTGAAGGAGTACTTCGGCCGGCCCACTCTGACCTGGGCCAACGCCGACGGCACGCCAGGTCCGACCGAGAAGCGCTTGAAGGCGGTGGCCTACCTCAGCCCGCAGGGCGCCGCGCGCGTGTTTGAAGGTTCTACGATCACCTTCGAGCAGGCGGTGGACGCGGGGCGTAAGGGCCAGCCCGGTGGGGCAGCGCTCAACGCCACGCTGACGATCACCTCGGCGACGTCGCACAAACGCATGGCGAGCCCCAACGTCGTGGGCGTGCTGCATGGCAGCGACCCGTCGCTCGGCGCGACCTCGGTCGTGCTCACGGCTCATCTCGATCACACGGGGGTCAAGCCGTCAGGCGACGGCGATCGCATCAACAACGGCGCGTACGACAACGCGATGGGCAGCGCGATCCTGCTCGAAGTGGCGCGCGCACTCGCTGGCCTGCCTGTCCGGCCGAAGCGGTCGATCGTGGTGGTGCTGGTGACCGCAGAGGAGAAGGGCTTGCTCGGGTCCGACTACTTCGCGCACAACCCCGTCAAGGCGGCCGGCCGGATCGTCGCCAACGTCAACCTCGACATGCCCGTGTTCATGGCGGCCAGCAGCGACATCGTCGCCTTCGGGTCGGAGAACTCGACGCTGGACGCCGTCGTACGCGCGGCGGCGGCGGAGTTCGGCTACACGTTGAGCCCCGACCCGATGCCCGAGGAGAACATCTTCGTACGCAGCGACCAGTACTCGCTGGTCAAGCAGGGTGTGCCAGCCGTGTATCTGATGCCGGGCTTCACCGCGAAGGCCCCGGCGGTGAATGGCCAGCAGGTGTTTGCCGGCTTCCTCGCGTCACACTACCACCGGCCGAGCGACGACCTGGCGCTGCCGATGGACTTGCCGGCCGTCGAGCGCTTCACCCGGGCCAACCTCGCCGTCGCGAGGGCGATCGCCGACGACCCGGTGGACCCGGCGTGGAAGGCGGGGAATTTCTTCGGGAAGACTTTTGGTACCAAGCACTGACAGTTACGAGTTACGAGTTACGAGTTACGGGTTACGGGTTACGCCAAAGGTGTACTGCGTGCTCGTCGTGTACGTCTGCCCAGGGCGCAACACCACCGACGGGAAATCCGGCTTGTTGGGGGAATCCGGGTAGTGCTGCGTCTCCAGGCACAAGGCGCTGCGTTTCACGTAAGACTTTCCGCCGCGACCCTTGATCGACCCATCCAGGAAGTTGCCCGTGTAGAACTGCACTGCGGGCTCGGTCGTGGTGACGTCCATGATGCGGCCGCTGGCTGGATCGGTGACGCGTCCGGCCAGGCGCATGGTGCCGTTGGCCGGCCGCCTGAACACCCAGTTGTGATCGTAGCCCCCGCCAAACTTGATCTGCTCGTCGTCGGCGTCAATCGCCTCACCGATGCGGCGCGTCTTGCTGAAGTCAAACGGCGTGCCGGCCACCGCGCGCAACTCGCCGGTGGGGATCAGGCCTTTGTCCACCGGCGTGTACTTGTCGGCCAACAGATGCAGGGTGTGGTCGAGAATCGTGGCCGAGGCGCCGGCCGACAGGTTGAAGTACGAGTGGTTCGTCAGGTTGAGGACGGTTGGCTTGTCGGTCGTCGCCGTGTAGTCGATCCGCAGCCCGTTGGCGTCGGTCCAGGTGTAGCGCACCGTTACCGAGAGCGTGCCGGGGTACCCCTCGTCGCCGTCCGGGCTCACGTGGGTCAACTCGAGCGCCAGGCCATCTGACGAGGGGACTTCACGCGTCTTCCAGACGTACTTGTCAAAGCCCTTGAGGCCGCCGTGCAGTGTGTTCTCGCCGTTGTTCTTCGCCAGCGTGTAGGCCTTGCCGTCCAGCGTGAACCCCGCGTGGCCGATGCGGTTGCCGTAGCGGCCCACCAGGACGCCAAAGAACGGGTGCGCGCCCAGATACCCGTCGAGCGAGTCGAAGCCCAGCACGACATCGCCGAGCGCGCCGGCCTTGTCGGGCACCTTGACCGAGACGACCGTGCCGCCCAGCGTCGCAATCCGCACAGACGCGCCCTTGGCGTTGGTCAGCGTGTAAAGATCCACGGCCTCTCCGGCAGTCGTCTTGCCCCAGGCCTGACTGGTCACCCCTCGAGTCTGTGCTGCCGCCATACTGGTTCCCACGACCGTTACCGCTACAACCGCCATTGCGAAAGATCGCATCCTGGGTCTCCTGGGCTGCATTCTACAGGTTGATCTGGCACGTAGGCCCGAACTTCAGTTCGGGCGACCCGACTTGATAGAATCGCGCACCATGCTGATCCGCCTGCTGATTCCACTTGTTGTTGCCCTCGTCCTGGCGGCCGCCCCGGGTGCCGCGCAGCCGTTGCCACTTGGCACCCCGGAATCCGAAGGATTCTCGCCAGAACGGCTGGAACGCCTCCACGCGATGCTGCAACGCCTCGTCGACGAGGGCAAGCACGCCGGGCTCATCAGCCTGGTCGCGCGCCATGGACGCATCGTGGACTGGCAGGTATATGGGGCGCGCGACCTCGGCGCCAGGTTGCCGATGGAGAAAGACACCATCGTCCGCGTCTACTCCATGTCGAAGGTCATCTCCAGCGTCGCGGTGATGATCCTGCACGAGCAAGGCCGCCTCAAGCTCGACGACCCGGTCGGGAAATATCTGCCGGCGCTTGCGACGATGAAAGTCTATGCAGGAGGAAGCGCCAAGAAGCCCAGGCTCGTCGAGGCGACGCGGCAGATGACGGTGAAAGATCTCCTGACGCATACCTCCGGCCTGATCTACGGCTTCGGCAAGGGGCCGCTCGACGAGATCTACCGCGACGCCAAGATCCTCGAGTCCTCGTCGATGGACGACTTTGTCGCCCGACTGGCCAGGCTCCCGCTGGCGCACCAGCCCGGCGCCCGTTTCAGTTATGGCTTGAGCATCGACGTGCTTGGGGCCATCGTCGAGAAGGTGGCGGGGATGCCGTTCGAGCGGTTCGTCGAGCAACGCATCACCACCCCGCTGGGTATGACGGATACCGGCTACGACGTGGCCGAGGCCAAGCGCGGACGCATCGCCAAGGTCTACACGCTGGACAAAGCCAAGGCGCTCGCCGAGGTGCCAGAGACGCAACTGGCCGGTGTGTATCCGGAGCCGGGGCGCGGCTTTGCTGCCGGCGGTGCCGGGATGTTCTCCACGATCGGCGACTACGTGCGGTTCGGGCAGATGCTCCTCAACGGCGGCGAGCTCGACGGCGTGCGGATTCTGGGGCGGAAGACCGTCGAGCTGATGCTGGCCAACCACCTGAACCACCTGTCGAAACCGACCACCGAGTTCAGCGACGCCGAGGGGTTCGGTTTCGGGGGCAGCGTTCGCATCGATCTGGCCAAGGGCAACATGGCCGGGTCGGTCGGCCAGTTCGGCTGGTCGGGTGCTGCGACGACCTACTTCAACATGGACCCGAAAGAGCAGACGGTCGTGCTGGTGTTCGCGCAGCACTTCCCGTTCAACCAGCATGACCTGTTCTGGCAGTTCTCGACGCTGATGTATGCGGCGCTGGTCGACTGACGCAACGCCTGTCGTTCGGAGCCTGGGGCCCGACGCCTGAAGTAGACTGACCTCACGAATGCCCCCGGTTCTCGCCACCTTCGGTCCCCGCCTCGTCGCCGGCAGTGTCCTGCTTGTTCTCCTCTTGATGGGAAACATCGTCGTCTGGGACTACAACACCAGGGCGCTCTATCGGCACGGGCAGGCCGTCATCCGCACTCACAACGTCATCGCCGCCCTCGATGAGGTCCTGATCTCGGCGCTCGACGCCGAGACCGGCCAGCGCGGCTACCTCATCACCGGCCGCGACGAATACCTGCAGCCCTACGCCGCGGCGCTGTCGCGGGTGGATGCCGAAGTGAACGGGCTGGTCGGGTTGGTCCAGGACAATCCGACCCAGGTCGCAGATGTGGCCGAGCTGCGAAACCGGCTGTCAGCCGCGCTGCAATTACTACAAGACAATCTTGAGTTGCAGCGCAGCCAGGGCGCGGAGGCGGCCAGGGCCGCCGCGCTCGGCGGGCACCAGATGGTGGCCATGGACGCGGTGCGGACGCAGGTTCGCCAGATGCAGGAGCACGAGAGCCGGACGTTGGCGGCACGCGCCGAGGAGAGCCGGGCTCGCTATCACGTGGCCACGTTCGGCGGACTCGCGACCGGGTCGCTCGGCGTGCTGATGACGCTGGCGTTCGTGTGGTCTGTGCGGCGCAGCAGCGGGCAACAGGCCTTCTCCGCCGCCGCGCTGCACGCCGAGCGCGAGCTGCTGCGGGTGACGCTGTCGAGCATCGGCGACGGCGTCATCGCCACTGACCCGAGAGGCAAGGTCACCTCCCTCAACGTTGTGGCTGAGCAGCTTACAGGCTGGACGCGCGTCGAAGCCGCCGGCACGCCGCTCGACCATGTCTTCACCATCGTCAGCGAAGAGACACGCCAGAGGGTTGAGAACCCGGTCACCCGCGCCTTGCATGATGGCATCATGGTCGGCCTAACCAATCACACGCTGCTCATCGCCAAGGACGGCACCGAGCGCCCGATTGCCGACAGCGCCGCGCCGATTCGTGGGGTCAACGGCGATGTGCTCGGTGCGGTGCTGGTGTTCCGCGACGTCACCGACGATCGCAACACGGAGATCGCGCTGAACCACTCGCTGGCGCGCGAGCAGTCGTGGGCCGAGCGCCTGCGCCAGGTCGCCGCCGCCTCGTTGACCATCAACGCCGCAGCCACACAGGACAGCATCGTCGGCGTCATCGATGGAGAGGCCCGGCGCATTCTGGGGGCCGGCCGCTGCAAGGTCGTGTTCGACGAGGCGGATATCGTCGAAGAAGACGGCAGCCTCGTTGTCGCGCTCAAGAGCCGTGCCGGCCGACGGATGGGCTATATCCACTGCACCGAGAAGGCGAGCGGCCGGTTCGATGACGACGATCGGGCCGTCCTGACGCAGATGGCGCAAATGGCGTCGATCGCGCTCGAGAATTCGCGGTTGTACAAAGAGATCCGCAACAACGACGTCAGGAAAGACGAGTTTCTGGCGACCCTGGCCCACGAGTTACGCAACCCGCTGGCGCCCATCAGCAACTCGCTGCAGGTCCTGCGCACGACAGACGATGCGTCACTGCAGGCCGACAGCCGCGCGATCATCGAACGTCAGGTGGCGCAGTTGGTGCACCTGGTGGACGACCTGCTCGACGTCTCGCGCGTCAGCCGCGGCAAGCTTGAACTCCGGCGCCACCGCGTGCGGCTGGCCGACGTGCTGCGTGCCGCCATGGAGACCAGCCGGCCCGCCGTCGACGCGCAGCAGCACACGCTGCACCTGCGTCAACCCTCCGATGACGTCTGGCTCGACGCCGACCTCACGCGGCTGGCGCAGGTGTTTGCGAACCTGCTGAACAACAGCGCCAAGTACATGGGACCCGGTGGCACCATCACGGTCGACGCCAACGCGAGTGCCGACGAGGTGGTTGTCTCGGTGCGCGACACCGGCATCGGGATCGCCCCCGAGATGCTGCCGTACGTGTTCGACATGTTCGTGCAGGCGGACCGCTCGCTCGAGCGCGCACAGGGCGGTCTGGGGATTGGCCTGACCCTGGTGCGACGGCTCGTCGAGCTGCACCACGGCTTGGTCACCGTGCGGAGTGAAGGTCCCGGCAAGGGCAGCGAGTTTGTCGTGCGATTGCCGCGGCTAGCGGCCGGCGAGGACGAGGCGACTACTGCGCCTGCGGCCGGGAGCACCGGCCTTCTGCCGGCGCGGCGGATTCTCGTCGTCGACGACAACAAGGATGCCGTCGACTCGCTGTCGCTGCTGTTGACGATCGTCGGCCAGACCGTCGCCAGCGCGCACGACGGGATCGAGGCCCTCAGCCAGGTCGAGCGGTTCGGCCCCGAGGTCGTCGTGCTCGATATCGGCCTGCCCGGACTCAACGGCTACGAAGTGGCGCGGCGCATCCGCTCGATGGAGGGCGGCCGCCGGGTGGTCCTGGTCGCGCTGACCGGGTGGGGCCAGGACGAGGATCGCCGACGCACGGTCGAAGCCGGCTTCGACCACCACCTGGTCAAGCCCGTGGACTTCGACGCCTTGAAGGCGCTGCTCGCCGGCTTGCCGCGTGGGAATTGACGGTTGCGGGTTGACGGTTGGCGGTTGTACAACCTAGCGGTGGGATGCATCCCCACATTGGGAAGCCAATCGTCAGCCTGCAACCTGCAACGGAGTTCCCGTGATTGACCGCCGTTCGCTTTTTTCCGTCCTCGGGGCCTCCGGCCTCCTTGCCCTTCCACGCCCGGCGGCGGCGCAAGCGCGTCCCTCCCGTCCCTTCAACGGCCTCACCAGCGGTGTCGGCGATCTCTTCCGCTTGTCTCGCGCCAGGTCGCGGTCCATCAGTCCCGAGAACTTCACCGGCGGCAAGGGGCAGGGCGGCCGCGCCACCACGGGCACCGGCGCAAACGCAGCGAGGGACCTCGGCCAGGGGTGGAAGATCTCACCCTCGGTGAAGATCGCTCCCAAGCAGGTGTTCACACTTGCGGAGATTGCCGGGCCCGGCGCCATCCAGCACATCTGGATGACCCCCACGGGCCACTGGCGATTCTCGATCCTCCGCGTCTACTGGGACGGCGAGGCCACGCCGTCGATCGAGGTGCCCGTCGGCGACTTCTTCGCGTCGGGCTGGGGACGCTACGGGCAGATCAACTCGCTGGCCGTGGCGGTGAATCCAGGCAGCGCGTTCAACTGCTATTGGGTCATGCCGTTTCGAAAGTCGTGCCGGATCACGATGGAAAACATCGCCGATCAGGAGATGACGCTCTACTACCAGATCGACTACTCGCTCACCGAGGTGGCCGACGATGCGGCGTACCTGCACGCGCAGTTCCGGCGGGTGAACCCGTTGCCGAACAAGCAGGACTACACGATCGTCGACGGTGTGAAAGGCGAGGGCCAGTTTGTCGGCACGCACCTGTCGTGGGGCGTCAACAGCACCGGCTGGTGGGGAGAGGGCGAGATCAAGTTCTTCCTCGACGGCGATACCGACTACCCGACCATCTGCGGCACCGGCACCGAGGACTACTTCTGCGGGTCGTACAACTTCGAGAACCAGACGACCAAGCAGTACCAGGAGTTCTCGACGCCGTACTCGGGAATGCCGCTGGTGGTTCGGCCCGACGGCGTGTACCAGTCGCAGCAGCGCTTCGGCCTGTACCGCTGGCACATCATGGACCCGATCCGCTTCGAGCAGGACCTGCGCGTCACGATCCAGGCGCTGGGCTGGCACACCGGCGGCCGCTACCTGCCGTTGCAGGACGACATCGCGTCGGTGGCGTACTGGTATCAGGCCGAACCGCACGCGCCTTACCCGGCCCTGCAGGGAAGGGAGGTGCTGGAGATTATCTAGAACGGGTGCTCTCAGGTGCTACGTACAGCACCCAGCACCTGGCAGCACCTAGCAGCACCTGACAGCACCCCGTGTAATATCTTCCTGTCCGGAATTGTGGCCGCCACAAGTCGTGAGCCTCCGCGTGAGGGCACCACAGGGAACACGCGCTAACTGCTTGTGCATTGACGACTTGGAAGACGGGCCACACGCCGTCGCCAACCCGGATCAATCTTTGCTCACACCCACCGCATGACTCGCCATCTTCTTGCCCGTCGTCAGGCGCGTGGCTCACGCCTGCTCGTCATGGCCGCCGTTATCGCCCTCGGCGCCAGCGCGGTCTCGGCCCAGACGAAGATCACGCCGCCGAAAAATAAGTACACGCCCGAGCAGGACGTGCAGATCGGCCAGGAGGCCGCCGCTGAAGTCCGGCAGCAGTATCCGCTGATTGAAGACCGGGAGATCCGCGACTACCTCGACGATCTCGGCCGGCGCCTGGTCGCGGCCGCGCCGCCCGAGTATCGCCAGCCGGTGTTCGAGTACACCTTCACGCCGGTCAACTTG
>JAENWD010000281.1 GCA_016650245.1 Vicinamibacteria bacterium | reverse complement strand
GATGCCGCGCCGGCTCACCAGCCCCACCGTCGGCTTCAGGCCCACCAGGCCAGACACCGACGCGGGGCAGATGATGCTGCCGTCGGTTTCTGTGCCGACGCCGATGGCGGCCAGGCTCGCCGCGATCGCGGCGCCGGTGCCAGAGCTGGAGCCGCACGGATTCCGATCGAGCACGTACGGGTTCTTCGTCTGCCCTCCGCGTGAACTCCAGCCCGACGTCGATCGCGACGACCTGAAGTTGGCCCACTCGCTCAAGTTGGTCTTGCCGACGATCACGGCGCCCGCAGCGCGCAGTCGGGCCACGAGGAACGCGTCGGTGGCCGGTCGGTTGTCTGCCAGGGCCAGCGAGCCGGCAGAGTTGGCCATGCCGACGACGTCGATGTTGTCCTTCAGGAGCACCGGGATGCCGTGGAGCGGTCCACGGACCTTGCCGGCCTTGCGCTCGGCGTCGAGCGCGTCGGCCTCCGCAAGCGCTTTCGGGCTGAGCTCGATGACCGCATCGAGCCGTGGCCCCGCATCGTCGATCGCGCCGATGCGGTTCAGATAGGCCTGCGTCAAGGCATGGGACGTCAGCGTGCCGGCGGCCATGCGATCGCGCGCCTCGGTGGCGGCAAGCTCGACGACGTCGGGCGTGGCGGTGGGTGTGGAGGCAGGCGGCGCCGATGGCGGCGAGCATCCCCAACCAAGTGCCGTCACCACACCGAGAGCCACGACACGACGCATCGCCACCTCACTCCTCATTCAGCGCACGCGCCAGCCTGTCGGCCAATGTCCGCAGCACCTTCAGCCGCGCGTGGTTCTTGTCGTCGCCCTCGACCAGCGTCCATGGCGCGTGCCGTGGACTGGTGGCGGCGACCATGTCGTCCACCGCTGCTTCATAGGCCTTCCACCGTTTGCGATTGCGCCAGTCCTCGTCGGTCAGCTTCCAGCGCTTGTGCGCCATGCGCTCGCGCTGCCTGAAGCGCCGCATCTGCTCGTCCTTGCTGATGTGCACCCAGTACTTCACCAAGACGATGCCGTGGGCGACGAGCTGAGCTTCAAAGTCGTTGATCTCGTCGTAGGCCCGTTGCCACTCGGCTTCGAGGGCGAAGCCCTCGACGCGTTCCACCAGCACGCGGCCGTACCACGAACGGTCGAAGACGGTGAGCCGGCCAGCGCGCGACAGGTGCCGCCAGAAGCGCCACAGGTAGTGCTGGGCGCGCTCCTCGTCGGTGGGCGCGGCGACGGGAATCACCTGATACTCCCGGGCGTCCAGCGCCGACGCCACACGCCTGATGGCGCCGCCCTTGCCGGCGGCATCCCAGCCTTCGAAGACGATGATGGTGGACAGCCCGCGACGCCGGGCCTTGCGGTGGAGGAGGTTCAGGCGGCCCTGAGCCTTGGCCAGCGCCACTTCGTATGTGGCCTTCTCCAGCGTCTGCGACATGTCGAGGTCTGCCAGCGTCCGCGTGGTTGGTTTGGGCTGCCGCGCCGAGGCCGGGCGCCTCGATGCGGCGTGCAGCACCTTGGCCACGTTCGCCGTTCGTCGTGGGCGGCGGGCCAGCTCGTCCTCGTGAAGGCGCCGGGTCACGCGATCGCGAATGGTGCGCGCCACGACGAGGCTCCGGTGCCGCTCGTCGGATCCGTCCACCATGGTCCACGGCGCCTGGCTCGCGTCGGTCAGCCGCACCGCGGTGGCCTCCGCCTCGACCAGATCGTCGTACGACCGCGCGTGACGCCATTGCTCGGCGGTGACACGCCAACGCGTGAGCGGGTCGCGCTCGAGCGCCTTCAGGCGCTCCCGCTGCGTGTCGCGTTCCAGGTGCATCATGAACTTCAGAATAAGCGCACCGTCGTCGGTGAGCAGCTGCTCGAGGCGCGCGATTCGTTGCAGCTCGCGCCGGAACTCCGTGGCCGTGGTGACGCGATGCGCGCGCCGGTCGATCGGCGCCGCGTACCACGCGTTCATGAGAATGCCGATCTGGCCTTTCGGCGGCAGGTCACGCCAGAAGCGCCAGTGTTCCGGGCGCTCGCGCTCTTCGTCGGACGGCTTCCCGTAGGCGTGGGTATGCAGCCAGCGCGGGTCCATCCACTCGTGCAGCAGGTTGACGGTCTCGCCCTTGCCGGCGCCGTCGACACCTGAGAAGAGGACGACGACGGGGAAGGTGGCGTGTCGCAGTCGCTGCTGGACCCCCAGCAGCTCTTCGCGCAGCGGCAGCACCTGCGCTTTGTAGGCCTGCTTGCTCAACGGCCGCGCGGGCGAGGGTCGCGGAAGCATGCGCTAGTTTAGCGGTTCACCGGAGATGCCTCTCCACTTTCCGCAGGTCCGGCGCCTTCACCTTCCACAGCGCCTTCCACACGTCTCCGACCTCTGCCAGCCGAGCCGGCAGCGTGCGAATGGTGTAGTCGCGCCGGTCGACGCCGGCATCCACCTCGTCCCATGTCAGCGGCGTGGACGCGCCGGCAAACTCACTGGCGCGGGCGCTGTACGCACACGCCAGCGTCTTGCCCTCGATGTTCTGCAGGTAGTCCACGTAGACCTTGGCGCCTCGCTTCTTCACGCTGCGCTCGACGGTGGCTACCTGGGGATGCCGTGTTGCCACGATCGTCGCGACGATCTGCGCCCAGATTCGCCCTGTCTCGTACGGCGTCTTCCTGGGCATCGGGACAAACACATGCAGCCCGTCGGAGCCCGACGTTTTCGGGACGCCTACGGCGCCGACTCTTGCCAGCTCGTCACGCAGCCAGCGTGCGACGTCGAGTACCGTCTCGAACGAGGTGCCCGGCATCGGGTCGAGGTCGAAGGCGACGTGATCGGTGAGGTGCAGCGACTGCACGCGCGAGAACCACGGGTCCTGGGAGATCGCGGCCAACTGCGTCATGTAGAGCAAGGTCTTGAGCGCCCCGCCGATCGGGCGGCTGGGCACGTCGTCATCCGCCAGCACCTCGATGCGTACGCCGGGCGGCACCTTGTCGGGCGCGCGATGTTGGTAGAACGCCTCGCTGCGGACGCCGTCGGGATAGCGCTTCATCACCAGCGGGCGGTCCGTCACCACCGGCAGGATGAAGGGGGACACCTGCACGTAGTACCGCATCAGGTCGCCCTTGGTGAAGCCCTCCGACGGCCAGAAGATCTTGTGGAGGTTGCTCACCTCGAGCACGTCGCCGTCAGGCAGGGCGAGCAAGGCCTTGGCCTTGCGATTGGCTTCGATCTGGTGGAGTTGATCGATGACAAGATCAAGTGCCGGTGTGCCGGTGTGCCGGGGTGCCGATGTGCGGTGCCGACGTGCCGGCGTGCTGGTGTGCTGCGTCGTCGAGTGCAGCCGCGCCGCGGCTTCCTTCACGAGCGTTCCACCTGGTTCCCGCCGCACGGACTTGGGCACGATGTCGTCCCGTAGCCCGAGATACGCGGGATGCCGCAACCGGCCCTCGTCGGTCCACTCGGTGAAGCGCACCTGCGCCACCAACTGGGGCGTCACCCAGTGCGGCGTCTCGTTGGTCATCGGCGGGCGCACGTCGAAGGGCGACGTCTTGCGCTCCAGCGGCGCAAGGGCCTTCATCAACCGCCCCAGTTCCGCGTCGGTGAACCCCGTGCCGACGTGGCCCACGTAGGTGAAGCGGCTCTGGTCGTCGTGCACGCCAAGCAGCAAGGCGCCCAAGTGCGCACGGCTGCCGCGCGGCTCGGTCCAGCCGCCGACGACGAACTCCTGCGCGTGTTGCAGTTTGAGCTTGGCCCAGTCAGTGGATCGCCTGCCCGAGAAATAGCGCGACGAGGCGCGCTTGGCGATCAGCCCCTCCCATCCCCGCGCCATCGCCTCGCGGTACAGGTCGCGCCCGTCCTGGCCCACCTGCGGCGTCAGGCGCAGCAAGGGAGAGCCGGGATCGCCGAACACGCGCTCGAGCGCGGCGCGTCGCGCGGTGAGGGGCAGCCCGCGCAGGTCGTGGGGGCCGTCGCGAAGCAGGTCAAAGGCGATGAACGCCGACGGCGCGTCGTCGGCCGGGCCGATGTGTTTGCGGTTGATCCGGCTCTGCAGGTGCTGAAAGCTCACGGGTTCGCCGCGCCCATCGAGCGCGACGACCTCGCCGTCGAGCAGCACCGGCTCCCGCAGCCGCAAGGCATACCGCTGCAGCGCCTTGACGATGGCCGGAAACTGCGCGGTCTTGTCGTTGCCCGCGCGCGACCAGAGGCGCACACTGGGCACAGGCCGGCCAGGCGCCACACGCACGAGCGTGCGGACGCCGTCGTACTTCGGTTCGTACACGAAGTCGGAATGCGTCAGCGGAACCTCGACCGTCGAGGCCAGCATCGGCCGGACCTGATCCTCAGGGTCGCGCCATGTCGCAATCGACATGACGCGAGAATATCAGGCTACGCCGTCGTCAGCTCGCGTTCGGCCAGCAGCCACGCCGCCACCGGATCGGTACCCTGTTCGATCGCAATGAAGTACGCCCGGATGGCGATGTCGTCGTGCGAGGGCTGCGGCGAGGTGGCAGAGGCGGTCCGGTCCCCTGCGGCGGTCACTTCGATCGTGGTGGCCTTGCGACGGGCGCGCGGCGCCTTCGGCGCGTCGGCCGTTGTCTTGCTCGAGGGGGTCGTGCGCTTACTCATCTGTCTCATCTCCGGCCGGATCCCTTGCGGTGCAGGTCTGGCCCGTTGCGGTCAATTGCGGGTGCGGGCAACATCGCGTCGGCCCGATTACCAATTGTAGCGCGCCTACTCGATTTCTTTCATGTGGTCCGACCACCGTGCCAGCATCGGCCGTTGTTTGTGGCGGCAGGGCTTCAGCCCTGCTCGTGTGTTTGGGCGGCAGGCCTGAATCAGGAATACCTGTCGTTGAACCAGGGCTCGGCGCTGTTGGAGTAGCCGCGTATTTCCCAGAAGCCCTTCTGGTCATGCTCGAGGAACTCGACCTTCCGGATCCACTTGGTGCCCTTCCAGGCGTAGAGCTTTGGGGTGATCATCCGCACCGGCCCGCCGTGCTCGCGAGGCAGAGGCTGTCCCTGCCACCTGTGCACCAGCAGGACATCGTCTTCCACGGCGCGCGCCAGCGGCAGGTTTGTCGTGTATGGGATCGGCGTGCCCGGCATGTGGTCGTAGCCGGTGCACCGCACGTGGCGCGCGTCGTCGTTTGGGACGGCCAACTCGGCCAGTGTCTTGAAACGTACGCCGCGCCAGTGGTTGTCGAAGCGGCTCCACGTCGTCACGCAGTGAAAGTCGCTGACGTCGTCGGCCTGCGGCAGCGCGAGAAAGTCGGCCCACGAGAGGGTCACCGGGTTGTGGACCAGGCCACCGATCTCGAGCTGCCACTGCTCGATCGGCACCTCGGGGACGTCGCCCAGATCGAGCACCGGCCAGTTGCGAACCTCATGCTGGTCAACTGGCAGCCTGGGCATCCCGTCGCGGTTGGGCGCGCCGGATCCGACGGGCGACAGCCCGTCGAACACCACCTTGACGGCGTCCTTGTGCAGCTGTTTCTGCCGCTCGATGTAGCGCAGGCGCCTTTGTACTAAGTCGTCCATACGAGTTCTTACGCTCCAGCCTCAGGTCTCAGGCCTCGAGCAACACGGGGCTGAAGCCCCACGCTTACCTGCGCGGCAGTTCCGCGTGTGCCTTCCGTCGATTCTCCACCGACCGCTTCCAGCCGTCCGGGTCGATGAACGGGTTGGGGCCCCCGGCCTTCTGTTTCTCGCGCTTGTCGGCGAGGCCGAACAGGCTGGCGTGCGCGGCCAGCCAGATGTCGGGGGACAGCGCCGCCTGCACCCGAAACGCGCGGTCGTAGTCGGCGCCGATTGTCGGATACGTCGGCATCGACGGCAGCACGGTCCCCGGGTTCACGCCGGTGCTTCCGGCAAACAGGACCGTCAGCGTCGGACCGCCCTCGGTGATCTCGGTGGTCCAGGTCGTGCAGCCTTTCGTGTGACCCGGCGTCAACACGGCTCTCAGTGTGATGCCGCCCAGCGTCACGGTGTCGCCGTCGCGCAGCACGCGGTCCACCTTCACCGCCGGAAATGGCATCCGGTCGCCGAAGAGATAGTCGCCCTTGCCGCCGGTTTCCACCACCGCCGCGTCGCCCTCCATGACCATCACCTTGCCGCCGCTGGCCGTCTGCAGCGCCGCCAGACTGCCCACGTGATCGAAATGCGCCTGCGTCGTCAGGAGCACCTCGACGTCGTCGACCTTGAAGCCGATCTGTCGAATCGAGCGCTCGATCAGGGGCGCCGACTCGGGCAGCCCTCCGTCGATGAGGACATGACCTTCCGGTGTCGTGATGAGGTAGGCGCCCAGCTCGCTGGTGCCGACGTAGTGGACCGGACCGGCGACCGTGAAGGGCGCAAACGGCAGGTTCCAGCTCGACGTGTCGAATTGCCGCGCTGCCGGCACGGCTGCCACCGCGGCCATCACACTCAGGAAGGCGAGCGCCCGACGAATCATCCGACGATTATAGAAGCCAACGTGCGCCCGGACTAAGATCAGAGTGTGGTCGACGAAGAGCCGCAGGATGTGGCGCCGCCGCCGCGTGGCCGGTTCAGACGCTGGATGAGGCGGGCCCTGATTGGGCTCGTTGCGATCGCGCTCGGCCTGTTGGTGGTGCTGCACCTGCCTCCGGTGCAGCGATGGTTGGTCTGGTCGGCGCTCTCGTCCCTTCAAACGCGCCAGTCGCTCGACCTGACGTGGCGCGCCGTCTCGTTCAACCTGATCGCGTGCTCGGCTCAGATTCAGGGCCTGCGGCTCGGCGCGCGCGGCGCCTCGGCACCGCTGGTCGCCGCCGAGCAGGTCACGGTGCACTTTCCCTTCGGTCTCTTCCGCGGCAAGCTCGATGGCCTGGACGTCACGCTGGTGAAGGGTACCGTGACCCTGGCGCGAGAGCAGGGACACTGGACCACGATCCCTGCGGCCTGGGCACGAAGCACGCCTGGCAGCCCGCCACGCAGCCTTCCCGCGTTTGCCGCCTTGCGCCTTCATGACATCGCGGTCGTCTACGACGACCGCGATGCGCATTTCCGGACCGAGACCAAAGGCCTTCGTGTCGAGTTGTTGCCGACCGGGTCGGCGCCAGGAGATCTGGCCGGCCAACTGGTCCCTGGCGCCACCACCGTCGTGCGCTGGGAGCCGCGCGGCACCACGCTCACGCTCCGCGGAGGCCGCGCATATTTTTCGCCCGGCGGCGCCGGTGTGAAGCAACTGCAGCTGGACGCACCCGAAGGCCGCATCCACTCGGACGTGCGCTTCGCCTTCAAAGGCACGGATCGCTTTGCGCTGACGGCGCGCGCCGCGTTGAAGGCGGACCAGTTGTCGGGGTGGGTGCAGGCGCTCGACACGGCGCGTGGCGATCTGCTGGTGGACATCTCGATGCCGGCCGAAGGCGGCGTGCCGGCCTTTGCCGACATCACCTTCGTCGGACCACGCTTCATCTGGCGAAACCTGGAGTTCGACGACCTTCGCGGATCGGGCCCGCTCGAAACGGGCGCGGTCACGCTGAAGCACCTCGAAGTGGGGCTGGGGCCCGGCCGCCTTGAAGGCGACGGCCGCCTGGCATGGACGGCCGACGGCGACAGCCACGCGACGCTGCGCGGACGCGACGTCGATGCGGCGGCGACGCTTCGTACGCTCTTTCCCAAGTCGCCGGCCATCGCGAGGTTCACGCCTGGAGCGCTGGTCAGCGGCGAGTTCACCGGGTCCTGGCACGGCTGGCACGCCGCCACGCTCAGCGGCCTGCTCGACACGACATGGCGGCGGCGCCCTGCCGGCCTGAGGGGGCCCGAGCGCTACGCCGCGTCCGGCCGCGTGCGCACGCGATTTGCGCGCGGGTCCTGGACCATCGACATGGACACGCGCGTCGACGAGGCCCTCGCCGTCACCGGCCGTTGGACGCTGCGCGCCAGCGCGGCCGACTTCGCGCGCTGGCCGATGGACGGGTCGCTGACGCTCGATGGCGAGACACCCGGCATGCTGATGACCGGGCTGCACCTGTTCGACATCGACCCGGTCGTGGACCTGGCGCAGGCCTCAGGCGACCTCACCGGCACCGTCAGCTTGACCGGCACGTTGGGCACGCCGGAGGCGATCGTGGAGGTCGCCGGCGCGCTGGCGTGGCCCGACCAGCCCGAGATTGAATCGCGCGCGCAGGCCGTGATCACCGCCGACACCGTGAGGGTCACCGCGTTTGAGGCCACATCAGGTCCTGCTCGCGCCACCTCGACGCTTGCCATCGACCTCAACCGCGACACCATCGACGGGCAGTTCGACGCGACGTCGGTGCCGCTGGAGTCATGGCTGCGGCGCTTCGACATCAGCGCACCGGTGACCGGCGTGGTCGACGCGGCGGGCGGGGTGTCGGGACCGCTTTCGCGCATCGTCATCGACGCCGACATCACGGGCGGCCCTGTCGTCGTGGCGGGGCAGCCGTTCGATCGGGTGACGGGCCACGTCCAATACGACCGCTTCATGGTCCGTGGCACCGGGGTCACGCTCGGCCGCGGCGAGGGCACTATCACCGGCGATCTCACGTGGACGCGTCAAGGCGATGGTCTCGAGGGCACGTTCCAGATGACGTCGGTCGCCTTCGACACCACGGTACCGGGTGTGGTGGACGTCGAGGGCGCCTCCGCCGGGGTGCTTCGGGCCGTCGCCAGTGGCAAGGCGACGCTTGGCGGCACGGTGCAGCAACCACGAATCGACCTGGCATTGTCGACGCCCGACGTCACGCTCGACGCGCGCCGCTTCGGTTCGATCCACATCGAAGCGCGAACGGAGACCGCGGCGGTCACGCGTGTCGCCGTCACCGCGGCCGATCTTGGCGCGACGCTGGCCGGCACCGTGGACCTCGAGGGCACGCGCGCCTTCGATCTCACCGCACGAATCGACACCCCCGACTCGCCGCTGGCCGTGGATTCGCGCGGTGTCGCGCTCGAAGTGGGCGCGATGACCGTCGAGGCACAGGCGATTGGTCACCTCGCCTCGCGCACGATCGACGCCCTCGATCTCACCGTCCAGCGACTCGAAGGCGCCGTCGTCGGCATCGACCGGACGTCCACGGGCACGAAGGTGGCGCTGCAGGACGAGGCACACGTCGCCACGCCCACACCGCTCCTGCCGCTGGCGGTGCAGGCGGGCAGCCGGCTCAGTTACCGGCCCGAGTTGCTGACGCTCTCGGACGTCGTCGTGACCTCTGGCAGCACGAGAGTGACCGCCAGCGGGATCTTCGGCTCGCCCGACGACACGTTGAGGTTCGACAGCGCTGGGCGGCTGGAGGACCTGCGGGCGTTGCTGCTGGCACTGGCGCCGGCTGGGGTGGAGAACCTGGTGTTTGAAGGGCCGGCCCGCGTCACCGCCGTTGCCTCGGGGACATTCGACCGGCCCACTCTGAAAGGCTCGCTCGAACTCGACGGCGCGCGCCTCGGCGATGGGATCCGCCCAGCCTTTGAATCCGTCTGGGTTCGCCTCGCCCTCGACGGCGAGCAGATTCGCCTCGATCTGGTCGAAGGCCGGTGGCAGGGCGCCCACATGGCGATGTCGGGGATGGTGCCGACATGGTTCCTCCACCTGCCAGGATCGTCGCGGACCACGGCGCAGGCGACCGTCTCGGGGCACGTCGACGACGTGACCCTGAAGGTTCTGGAGCCGTTTGTGTCGCCCGAGGCGCTGAAGGCGACGACGTTTGACTCGACGCTGTCGTTCCAGTTCACCTCCGCCGAGCCCGACGTGGCGTCGGTGATGGGCGATGTCGTTCTGAACAAGGCGATCCTGCGCTCCCGCGATCTCGGCATCGCGCAGCAAGGGCCCGCCCGCCTTCACCTCGAGCGGGGCGTCGCGACGCTGGCGCCGTGGACACTTGGCGCGCCCTGGTCCACGCGCACCGCCTTCACGTTAGGTGGAGCCGTCACGCTGCCTGACGGCGACAGGGCCGCCGTGTTGGACATAGGCGTCGACGGCACGGTTGACCTGCGCGCCCTTGGCCTGCTCTTCGGCGGGTATCGGCCCGCCGGAACGGCCTCGATCAACGCCCGCCTCACGGGCCCGATCACCGGCCCGTCGGTAGACGGCCTCGTGCGCGTGACCGACGGCGAGCTGTTGATTCGCGATCCGCGGTTCGTGCTCTCCGACCTCAACGGCGAAGTGCGTTTCAGCGGCGATCGCCTGACGCTCGAGGGCGTCACGGGCACGATCAACGGCGGCACGCTCGAAGCGGGTGGGTCGATGCGCCAGCCGGGCCGCGGCACGCCGGATGGCGCGATCACGATCGCCGCGCGCGGTATGCTGCTCGAAGTGCCGAGGGGGCTGCGAAGCGCCATCGACTCGGACCTCACGTTTGCCGAGCGTCCCGATGGCCGCTTCACCCTCGCCGGCACCATCACGGTGGTCGATGCCGCGTACCGCGAGGCGATGTTGGTGACCGGCGGGATCATGTCGCTCGTCTCGCCACGCCAGGACGCCGTGGCGGTGCCCGATCCGGACGGCCCGCGTGCCACATGGCTGGTGCTGGACCTGCGAGCAAGGGCCGACGACTCGATTGCCATCGACACGACGTTCGGCAAGTTCAGCGTCGGCGCGAACCTTCGCGTGCAGGGCACGCTCGACCGACCGCGCGTGACGGGCACGGCGGCGATCGCGCCCGGCGGCGAGCTCTACGTCGGCGGCCGCACCTACCAGATCGAGTCCGGCGTGGTCGATTTCCGGGGCCAGGCGGCCATGCGGCCCGACATTCGCTTCAACGCGCGCACCAGCGTCGCCGGCTACGACATCACGCTCGACATCCAGACGCGCAGCGGTGTGACCGAGACGACGCTGCAATCAGACCCGCCACTGCCAGAAGACGACATCGCGTCGCTGTTGCTGTCGGGCCAGCGAAGAGGCAACGGCGACGCCGTAGAGGCCGTCACCGAGCAACTGGCGGCCGCCTTGTCCGGAGAGATCGTCGGGGCCGTGGGCAGAGCCATCGGCATTGACAGTGTCCGCGTGGAGCAGGGCAATCCAGGGGATGTGCTCTTCGATTCGAGCCTCATCTCCGCGGACACCAACCCGGCCCAGCGGCTGACTTTCTCCAAGCGCGTCTTCCCCGACCTGGAGGTGATCGTCAGTCAGAGTCTCCGCGAAAGTGGCGACGTCACGTGGATCATCAGCTGGGAGCCGCTCAGCGGCCTGGAACTGCGTTTCGTGAAGCTCGACGACGAGGACAAGTCGTATGAGGTCCGCCACGACATCTCGTTTGGCGGAGGCGTGAAGCGCAAGCACAAGGCCCGCGAAGGTCGCGAGACGGTCCGCACCGTCACGGTCACCACGACAGGGGCAATCTCGGAGGCCGCGGCGCGGTCGCTCTTGAAGGTCACGGAAAACAAGCGGTTCGATTTCTACGACTGGCAGAGCGATCGCGAGCGGCTCGTGAAATGGCTGGTCGACAACCAGCACTTCGAGGGGCGCGTGGTCGCCCGGCGCAACCCCACGGCGCCTCCGCCGCTTGGCACCACCGCGCAGACGCCGGTGGATCTGACCTACGCCATCGAAACCGGCCCGCGTACCGAGCTGACGATCGTCGGCATCGCGGTGCCCGACACCATCCGCCGCGAACTGGCCACGGCCTGGGTGGACGTGCCGGTGGACGGGTTGTTGCAAGAGGAGTTTACCTCGCGTCTGCTGCCGTGGCTGGCCGAGCAGGGCTATCTGCAGCCGGAAATCGCGCTGGAACTCCTGGGGCCTGGCCCCCGTACGGATCGCGGGGGCCAGGCCCCTGCGAAAACCGCTTCGCTCACAATCGCACCGGGCCCCAGGAGCACCGAGCGCGTCGTGGTCTACACCGGCAACGAGGGGCTGACCAAGGCCGACCTCGACGCGGCCATTGTCGCGGCCGGATTGACCCGCCGCGTGTGGACGTCTCCGAACGAAGCGAGAGCCGTCGTGCTGGCGGCGTACCGCCGGAGCGGGTATCTGTCGGCTCGAGCCGAAGTCGGCGACGTGCGCTTCGACGGCCCGCGCGCGGAGCTGCCGATTCGCATCGAGGAAGGCCCACGCTTTCGCGCCGGAATCGTGCGCGTGGACGGCGTCGGCGCCGTGCCAGACGTCGACACGACGACGCCGATCGAGGAAGGCACCGTGCTCACCGACCGGCTGGTGGCCGACGCCGTGCGCGAGCTCGAACGGAAGTTCCGTCGCGCCGGCTACCGTGGCACCCGCGTGACGGCCGAGTCGACCACGCGCGCCGACGGCGGCACCGTGGACCTGGTGTTCAATGTGCTGCTCGGGCAGCGCGCGCGTGTGCAGGAGATCCGGGTGGCCGGCGCGAAGGACACCTCGACGTCGTTCATCGAGCGGACGATGGACGTCGATACGGGCGAGGCGCTGTCGTCTGACCGCCTCAACCGTGCCCGCGATCGGCTGTACGACACGGGGCTGTTCCGGACGGTGACGCTTGAAACCGAGCCGATCCCCAATCCCGACGGCACCCCGAATCCTGGCGCGCTGCGCGCGAACGTCACGGTCGAGGAGCTGCCGAAGTACCGGCTGCGGTACGGCTTCCAGCTCTACGACCCGTCATCGCCGCTGTTTGACCCGAAGTGGGGTCAGGTCGATCCTGGCATCGTCGCCGACCTCACGCGCCGCGGCCTGTTTGGCCGAGGCCTCACCGGGGGCGTCGGCACGAGGCTGAACCCGTCGGAGCAGACGATTCGTGGGTACGTCAGCAGCCGGACCTTCTTCGGCCTTCCGGCGCAAACCAACATCTTCGTGAGCGGAGAGGATCAGAGAACCGCCAGCGCAGGCCTGGTCCTGGACTCGCGCTCGCAGACGGTCTCGGTTGACCAGCGCCTCCGCTATCGACGGTTGCTGCAAGTGGGCTACGGCTATAGCTTCGAGATGCGCACCTTTGACTACCTCCTGCAGCTGCCGACGCTGCCGGCACCGATTCCCGTCCAGGTCGAAGCGAATATCGGGCGGCTGCTCGGCAGCGTCGTCGTCGACAAACGCGACGACGTCATCAACACCCGGCAGGGCCCCTTCCATTCATCCACCGTCGAATTCGGACCGACCGCCCTGGGTTCGACGCGCGGCTTCAGAAAGTACCTCGGCCAGCAGTTCTACTTCGTCCCGTGGAAGAGAGTGACCTTCGGATCGGCCGTGCGCTTCGAGATTGCCGGCGGTCCCGGCCGCGGGCTCATCACCACGGAACGGCTGCGGGTGGGCGGCGCCAACACGGTGCGTGGCTATGAGGACGACACGCTGTCGCTGCGCGAGATCAGCGGTAACGCCGAAGGCACGACAAGTATCGTCGTGCTCAATCAGGAGATCCGTTTCCCTCTCACGGCGCGCCTGCAGGGCGCGACGTTCCTGGACTACGGCCACATCTACGGCGAGACCGGTGACTTCGGCGGACTGCGATTCCGCAACAGCGTCGGAGCTGGCGTGCGCCTGCTGCTGCCCTTCATCATCGTGCGCGTGGACTACGGTTACCCGCTCAACCAGGACGTCCGCAACGACAAGGGCCGCTGGTATTTTGCGATTGGGCAGGCCTTCTGAATTGCAGATTGCAGATTGACGATATTGACGATGACGAATTACGTGGATTCGGGACGGCCACCGGCAGCTGGCTTATCATGCGACATGCGTGCTCCCGCCAGCCGTCGCGTTTGCGCTACGGCTGCGCTGGCTGTCGTGCTGGCGTGCGCGGGGGACCTGGCCGCGCAGGACAAGCCCATCCACGTCGTCGACACCGATCCTGCGCCGGCGCAGATCGAAGGGGGCACCTTCTTCCTCGCCGGCGGTCTGGTGGCCACGATGGTGCGCAACCGGCATACCGCGCCGGTGCTGATCACGTTGCGCGCCTGGGTGTTCGACCACGCCGGCCGCTTCAAGGGCACCAACTCCTACTGCGCCCCCGATTGGCTCGACCGCGGCACTCGACGTGTCAGCAGCGCGCCGCTGGACGTGCGGGACCTGGTCTGGACCGACTCGGTGACCGTTGCCATTGTGCGGGTCGTCTCGGATCGCCGTCAATGGACGATGGCCGACTCGGCCGAGGCAAGTGTGGGCCTGGCGCGTCAGCGCGGGTTCGGCACTGGCGGCCGGTTGCGCTTCGACGAGCGGCGCACCGAAGGCCCGCCCGGCATTGCGTGCCCCTGTGAGTGTCAGTCCACCGCGGCGTCGTGTGAAGCGCAGTGCTTCGACACCGGGCTGCGCGCGTTCACGTGTACGCCGGTTGTCCTGGACGGATGCTCGGCGAGTTGCTCCTGCAAATGACCATGCGCCGACTGCTGCCCTTGCTCATCACGTTTACTGTGGCGCTGGTGCCAGTTGCCGCGGCCGATCATCCACAGATCGTCGTGCTCGTGCGTCACGCCGAAAAGGCCGTCGCGCCGGCCGGCGACGTCGCGCTCAGCGAGACTGGCCAGGCCCGCGCCGAGGAACTGGCGATTGCGCTGGCCGAGGCACGCCTCGACACGATTGTCACGACGCAGTTCCGCCGCACCCGCGATACCGCGGCGCCGCTGAGCCGCGGGCTCACAGTGACCCCGGTGGTCGTGCAGGCCGGCTCTGACACCGCCAGCCACGCGAGGGCCGTCGCGGCCGCCGTGCATGCCGGTGGGAGCAGCGTCCTGGTGGTGGGCCACAGCAACACGGTGCCGGCCATCATCGCCGCGCTTGGCGGGCCCGTGATGGAGGAGCTGTGTGAGACCGAGTACTCGAACCTGTTCACGCTCGCGCTGGTGCCCGGCCAGCCTGCGCGCCTGGTGCACGGCCACTACGGCGCGCCCGATGCGCCGTCGGCGGCCGAGTGTCACAAGGCAATGAAGCAATAACCAGTGACGAATGACGGATGACGAATGACGAGTACGGAATGACGCAGATTGCGGCCTCGAGACGCTGACGGCATGGGGCGAGCGAAGCACTGGTGGATTGCGGGTGTGGCGCTGGCGTTGCTGATCGTGGGGACGCTCGGCGCGGTCGTGCTGTACCGGTGGCAGGTGCCGCGAGTCCGCGCGCAGCTGGTGTCGATCCTGTCCGAGCAACTGGGCGCCCGCGTGGACCTGGCCGACCTGCAGGTGCTGCTCGGACGAGAAGTGCAGGTCGTTGGCCGCGGCCTGGTGCTGCACCACAGGACAGCCGGCCAGGGCCGGCCGCCGCTGGTGCGCATCGAGCGCATTACGATTGCGGTGCCCTTCCTGGCGATCCTGCGCAAGCCGATTCACGTGAATTCGGTGACGCTCGACCGGCTCGAGATCTACCTGCCGAAGCGTCGCCAGGGCCAGACTCCCGACGCCAGAGCGCCAGAGTCCAATCGCGAGGCGTCGGAACTCCATCGCGCCCTGCACGGGCCATCGCCGGTGGTCATCGACGCGTTGCATTCGATTGACGCGACGCTGACGCTCGAATCGAGCAAGCCCGATCGCCCGCCGCGCACCTTCGAGATCCATGACCTGGTGCTCACCGACGCAGCCTTCGACCGGCCGGTCCGCTTCACCGCGCGGCTCACCAATCCCAAGCCCGAGGGCCTCATCAACGCCACCGGCCAGTTCGGTCCCTGGGCGGCCGACCAGCCGTCCCTGAGCCCTGTCAGCGGGTCGTACCGGTTCGAGCATGCCGACCTGGACACGATCAAGGGCATCGACGGCACGCTGGAGTCGGTGGGTGAGTTCAGTGGCGCGCTCGATCAGATCGCCGTCAAGGGCACCTCCACGACGCCGGACTTCAGCCTCGACATCGGCGGGATTCCCCAGGCGCTCTCGACGACGTTTGTCGCGCTGGTCGACGGCACCAACGGCGATACGTTCCTGCACGACGTCCAGGCGCTGCTCGGCAGCACGCCGATCAAGGCCAAGGGCGGCATCCTGCACACGCCCGGCCGCAAGGGCCGCACCGTCGTGCTGCAGGCGACCATCGACAAGGGCCAGCTGCCCGACGTGCTGCGCCTGGCGCTCGACGACAAGGAGCCGATCATGAACGGCCTGCTGTCGCTGCGCACAATGCTCAACCTGCCTCCGGGGGAGCAACGCGTCGTCGAGCGTCTGGAGCTCGACGGCGAGTTCACCATCGAGCGTCTCATGTTTGCCAGCGACGCCGTGCAGGACAAGGTGGACGAGTTCAGCCGCCGGGGCCAAGGGCGACCCAAGGACGTGACGATTCAAAACGTGTCGTCCACCATGCGCGGCAGGTACACGCTCAAAAACGGCGTCTTGCGGTTTTCGAGGCTGCGCTTTGGCGTCCGCGGCGCGCTGGTGCAGTTGAGCGGCTACTATGTCCTGCGCGGCGGCGCGCTCGACTTCCGCGGATCGGTGCGGCTCGAGGCCCGGGCGTCGCAGACGATGACCGGGTGGAAGTCGCTGCTGGCCAGGGCCTTCGACCCGCTGCTGGCGAAGGATGGGGCCGGCACCGTGCTGCCCATCAGGATCACTGGCACCGCCAAGCAGCCGAAGTTCGGCGTTGAAATGAAGAAGATCTTCTGACCATGGCACGTGCGGGAGGCCCACCATGACCCGTAACGAGATCGTCGCGCTGCTCGAACGCCATCGCGCTGCCTTCAAGCGCCAGGATGCCGAGGCGCTTGCGGCCGATCACGCCGCCGAGGGCACCTTTGAAAGCCCGGCCCACGGCCTGGTGACCGGCCGCGCGGCCATCACCGAGGTCTATCGCTACTGGTTCACGGCGTTTCCTGATCTGCAGATCACCTGGGACGAGGCCCTGATCGACGGCGATCGCGCGGCCGTGTTCTGGACGTTTGACGGCACGTCGCGCGGCCCGTTCTTCGGCGTGGTGGGCGCCGGCTCGCGCGTGGAGTTGCGTGGGGCGGCGGATTATAGGTTTGCCGACGGCGCGATCCAGAACGTGCGGCACATCTACGACTTCTCCAGCATGCTGGTGAAGACAGGGGTCCTCAAGGTGAAACCGGCGACTTGAGAATTGACGATTGACGAAAAATGGGGCGACTGACGGGTCTCGAACCCGCGACCCCCTGAGCCACAGTCAGGTGCTCTGCCCCTGAGCTACAGTCGCCGTCTGGCCGGAACCACTAAGTGTAGCAAACCGACGGGCTGGGGGCTACTGGCGGGGAATCCGCAGTCCGTAGCCCGCAGTCCGTAGTCCGCAGTCCGAACTGGCAGGCCTGAAGGCCTGCGCTACGAGAGCGGGAAGAGCCGCGCGAAGTTGCCCGCGGTGATCGCGTCCATGTCGGGCTCGGGGAGGTTCAGGCGTTTGAGCGCCTGGTACTGCGCATCCCACACCGTGCGATTCCAGCCGCGCGGGAAAAACGACGAGTCCGTGCCAAACAGCAGACGCGACGGCCCGGCCACCAGCAGGGCCTGCCGGAACACGTCGGCGAGGGTGAGGCCGGGATGGTAATCGATCCAGCGGTTTGAACTCGAGGTGTCGAGCACGACGTTGGGACACAGGTCCGCCAGCATCAGCGCCTCACGAAACATCCCGGCGCCGAAGTGCGGCACGATGATCGGCAGACGCGGATGGGCAAGCGCGATCGCATGCAGGTCCAGCGGGTTGCTGAAGCGCATGTCGAAGCGGCTGGGCAGCCCAAGCTTGCGGCGGACGCCAACCGTCAGCACGCCGCAATGCACGAACAACACGGCGCCGGGTGTGCTGGCGACCGAATCGACGACGGCCAGCACGCGCGGGTCGTGGACCAAATAGCGCTGCATGGCGGGGAACAGGCACACGCCGCGCAGGCCAAGCGGCCCCAGTGCACGCGCGACCCGCGCCGGGGCATCGTCGGCGACGGGGTCGAGCATGAAAAAGCCGACGAAACGGTCGGGTGCCAGCGCGACGGCGGCGGCGACCGACTCTTCATCGCCAGGGACGCTGGCAATCAGGGCGGCGCGATGCACCTGCTGACGATCGAGCTCAGCGACCCATCGGCCGGCCAGCGCGTCGACCGAGCCGGGGGCTTCCCACTGCAGCGCCTGGCACATGGTGTCGACGACATCGGTGGTGAACCGGCCGTGCGGCTCGTCGCGCGCCAGCGTCTCGAAGAAACGCGGCGAGAAGAAGTGGCAGTGGACGTCGTTGGTCACACGATCGGAAACAGCAGCATCAGGCGGCACCCGCCGCGCTCGCCCGGCATCACTTCCGCGCCGCCGCGGTGGAGCTCAGCGACCTTGCGTGCCGCGGCGAACTCGGCTGCGGCCTGATAGCCGCCGGGGCGGTCGGTCCAGGTGAGATCGAAGAAGCGTCCGAGCGCCCACGCCGGAACGGTCACGGCCTGCTGCGTGATCTCGAGCATCAGCGACGCGCGCGAACCCGAGGTGGACAGGCGCACGTGCAGGGCCGCGGCCTTGGCGCCGTGCACCAGCGCGAGCATCCCGCCCAGGGCTCCGGCTAACCCGACGGCGAGCCAGTCCGGATCGGCGCGCAACTGGAACGGCCCGTCAACCGCGTCGACGCTGATCGTTGCGCCCGACAAGCGCCGCTCGGGTGCGAAGCCTTCGACGACTTGATCGAAGGCCGACGACAGCGAGACCTCGACTTCCGACAGCGGCGGCTCCTGGCCGATCGCCATGAGGCATCGCACGAGGCGACTGGCGCGGTGTACTTCGGTGCGTACCAGATCGAGCGCGACCCGATCCCGCAGGGCCGTGTCGCGATCCGCCAGCAGGTGCAGGCACGACCCGATCGCGCCAAAGCTCTGCGACAACTCGGTGAGCACCGCCGCCGGCACGTCGGTGAGTGCGGCAGGGACGCCGGCCAACGGCTCCAACGCGTGCAGGTTGTCGGCGTCGGCCAGCGCGCGGGCACGCGTGTCGTCCACCTGGTGGACCAGGCACGGCACCTCTGAGAGCCCGGCCGTCGCAGCCGCGGCCAGGCGTCGCACGCCGGCAATCAGCTCGAAACGACCGGCGCGCGGCCGCACCAGCAGCGGCTGGAGGACGCCGTACTTCCCGATCGAGCGGGCCAAGGCGCCAAGGTCGCGGCCATCGGCCGGCCGTGCGCCGTCGATGTCGCGCAGCGGGATCAGCCGCACCTGGGGCGCGGCGGTTCGCGTCGTCAGCTGATCCACGTAGTGCGCGTCGTGTCGCATGCGAAAACCGGGCGGCAGGCCCTCGCGTTGGTACGGCTCGTCAAAATCTCCCGGTGCGGCGTCCCCGACGGGTAGATAGGCCTCGGGCCTGGCGGGCGGTGTGAAGGGCGGCACCACCGACCGCTCGCGTTCGAACTCAGACACCAGGCACCCTCGGGAACAAAGGGATGACGCGACGCGAGCGCGGGGCGGCTCGCCATAGATGGACCGTGTTTATAGCACACCTGCACGGTATTCGCCCATGTTGCACACTAAATGCAACGGGCGCGGCTGGCGTCTTCCGCCTGCCGCGCCCGTAATCTGCAATCTGCAATTCAGCCTTACCAGTTCAACGGCTCCGGGAAAAACTCCTCCACGAGCTCTTCGTAGTACGGCCGCAGCCCCTTCACATCAGGACGACCGTCGCCTTTCGAGTAGAGGTCGTAGCGATTGAAGGCCTTCACCCACGTCATCATCTCGCGATCGGTGTCGTTGGCGAGGTGGTCGTAGGCGCCTTCCTTGTGCCACGGGTAGAACGAGTGGTAGCGCAGGGCATAGAGCGCTTCCTGTGGCAGGAGGCCCTTGACGACGTGGTAGACGTACTCGTCGTGACCCCAGGACAAGTGGATGTTGTCCAGGCCGCAGCCCGGCTCGTAGATGCCGTTCTCGGTGGAGTAGACCGGGTGCGCGCTGTCCGGGTTGTCCGCAAAGAACTCGGGATAGACGCATGTGTCCGAGAACTTGCAGCCGACCACGTGCGTGTCGCCAACGACCGCCCATTGCGGCTCTCCGTAGATGCAGAGCATCTTGCCCAGGTCGTGGATCAGCCCGGTGACGATCATCCAGCGCGGCTGATTGGACTTGCGGCACGCCTCGGCCGTCTGCAGCGCGTGCTCGATCTGCGTGAAGTCCACGTCCGGATCCGAGTCGTCGACCAGCGTGTCGAGGAACTCGAGCGCCTCCCACACCTTCAACCGCTTGCGGTTGAGCGCCAGGTAGTCGCGCTTCTTGGCAAGCACGAAGTCCAGCGTCTGGTGTGTGTGGTTGAGGCGATAGAACTCCTTCACCGTGTCGCGCGCTTCGGCGGCGTAGTTGCGGAACTCGTCGGCCGGCTTGCCAATCGGGCTGCCCGTCTGCGTCTGTGTGTGCTGCATGGCGTGATCTGACTCCCGTCGCCGCAAAATGTAACACAGAAACAAGACGTGAAACGCCAGTAAACGATTGCGAACGAAGGGCTACGGACTGCGGATTACGGGCTGCGGACTACGGACTACGGACTGCGGACTGGCGGGCAGTGGAGGCTATAGGAAGCGCTAAATGCCAAGCGCCAAATGCGTGCGCACGTCGCTGCGCATCAGCGCGATCAGCGCCGCGCAGTCGATGGGCTTGACCAGGTGATGGTCGAACCCGACGGCCTGCGAGCGCTGGCGATCCTCTGGCTGGCCGTAGCCGGAGATCGCGATAACCAACGGGACCTCACCGCCGGGTTGCGCACGTAACGTCTCGGCCACCCGATAGCCGTCCACGACCGGCAGGCCCAGATCGAGCAAGACGATGTCGGGCCGCATCTGGGAGGCGCGCACCAGCGCCTCCCCTCCGTCGTCTGCCGTGACGACGGCAAACCCGGCTTGGCTCAGCAGCAGCGCGAGCGCGCGGGTCGCATCGACGTTGTCGTCCACGAGCAGCACGGTCCTCAGCGCCGGCGGCGTGGCACCCGTCGGGGCCGCGACGGCCAGCGGTATGGCATCCGGCGCGACCGGCTCGGCCAGAGGCAGCGTCACGACGAACTCGGCGCCGTGCCCCAATCCCTCGCTGTGCACGCGGATGGTCCCGCCGTGCGCCTCGGTGAGTCGCTGCGCCAACGACAGGCCGACGCCCAACCCGCCTTGGGCGCGGTCCAGCCCGGTTTGCGCCTGCGCGAACAGGTCGAACACCCGCTCGGCCATCGTCTGGTCAAGTCCGATGCCTTCATCCCGCACGTGCACCTCCAGCCCGGCCGGCACGAGGAGGGCGGAAAACCAGATGCGGCCGCCGTCGTGGCTGTACTTCGAGGCGTTGCCCAGCAGGTTCACGAACACCTGCTCGAGCCTGATCGGATCGGCGTCGGCCCACAGCGGCGCGGCCGGCAGGGCCAGGTCGAGCTGCTGGTGTCGCTCGGCCATCGGAGCGCGAACGGCATCCGCCGCTCGTGCCAGCACGACGACCAGGTCCAGGCGCTCGCGCCGCATCTCGATCTTGCCCAGTGTGATCCGCGAGACGTCCATGAGGTCGTCGATCAGCCTCTCGAGGTGGCGCACGTGCCGGCCGATGACGTCGATGCTCCAGCCGTGCTCGCGCTCGAGGTGCGGGGTGCGCGCCACGGTCACCGCGCTGCTGATGGCGGCCAGCGGGTTGCGCAGCTCGTGCGCGAGCATCGCGAGGAACTCGTCCTTGCGCCGCTCGGCGTCGAGCAGCCGCGCCTCGGTCACCTTCCGTGCGGTGATGTCCTCGGCAGTGCCGACGTGCCCGATGGTCCTTCCGGTGTCGCTGGCGATCGGGCTGGTGCGCACGTGCACCCAGCGCGTCTCGCCCTGGCTGGCATACCGGAACTCACAGGACCAGGGCTCGCCCTTGTCGACCGCCGCCTGCCACGCCGCACGCGTCTGGTCCCCGTGGCTGTCGCTGACGACGTCGGCCCACCCGAAGCCGCTGGCTGTGCCTGGCGCTCCGCCGGTCGCCGCGTGCCACACGGGGTTCGCATGGACGCAGCGGCCGCCGGCATCGAGTTGGAAGATGGCGACCGGCGCCGCCGTGCACAGGACCTGAAACCGGCCCTCGCTCTCGCGCAAGGCGTGTGCGGCCTGGTGGCGCAGCCTCGCCTCGGCGTCACGCAGCAACTGGGCCTGCCGGCGGACCTCGAGACGCTTCCGATGGAGGTCGGCGAAGACGGCGACTTTGGCTTTCAGGACGGCGGGTTGAACCGGCGTCGGCATGTAGTCGACCGCGCCCAGCGCGTAGGCCTTCGTCAGCTCGGTCTCCACCGCGTTGGCGGTGAGAAACAGAATCGGCGTATGCTGGGACAGCGGGCGCTGGCGGATCAGGCTCGCCGTCTCGAAGCCGTCCATGTCGGGCATGTGGACGTCGAGCAGAATCGCCGCGAACTCTTCCTTCAGCAGGCGCCGCATCGCCTGGCGCGCCGAGCCGACGCTCACGACCTTCAGTCCCGGCTCCTCGAGCATGCCCGCGAGCGTGACCAGGTTCCGCCGCGTGTCGTCGACCACGAGGATGCTGATCGTGTCCGTGACGGCGGTGTACGCGGGACTCACGTTCAAGCCCGACGCAAACGCCTCACCAGCGTCAGGGCAGGCGTTCCTGGTTGAAAAGGCCCTGAAACCACCGCGATGCCACAACGGAGGCAGGGCAGGAACTACACGAAGTGTTCGGGAGGTGGACAACCCAGGGAGAGGTCAGGACCGGCAATGCATGTAGAATTCCAGTGTGTAGTGGTCCGACCGCGAGTACGATACTTGCGCTGCAGGAGGTGACCGTGTCCAGTGATCCTAGAGACCAGAACGCTTTGTCCCGGCGCGCCTTTGCGACCCGGGTTGGCGGGGTCGCCGCGGCGGCCTTCGTCGCGGGCCACGACGTGTTCACGCCAAGCGCGGTGAGCGCGGCGCCGTCGGTGTCGGGGCGCGTCATCGGCGCCAACGACAAGGTGGTGGTCGCCAGCATCGGCATCCGCGGACAGGGCAACGCCCTCAAGCGGGGCTTCGCACGGATTCCCAACCTCGAGATCAAGACGCTGTGCGACATCGACGCGAATCTCGCCGATGAGCGCATCAACGATGACCGGCTGAAGGACGTCGCGGCCTTCAAGCCCGGGTTCGTCCAGGACCTGCGCCGGGTCCTCGACGACAAAGACATCGACGGGGTGATCATCGCCACGCCGAATCAGTGGCACGCGCTGGCCACCATCTGGGCGCTGCAGGCCGGCAAGCACGTCTACGTCGAGAAGCCGGCGTCCTACACGGTGTGGGAAGGGCGGCAGATGGTGAGTGCCGCCAGCCGCTACAACAAGATCGTGCAGGTGGGCACGATGAACCGCAGCCGGCCGGCCGTGCGCCAGGCCATCGAGTTCATCCATAAAGGCGGCATCGGCAGGCTACATACCGCGCGCGGACTCTGCTTCAAGTCACGCCCCGGCATCGGCAAGTACCCGGACGGCCCGCTGGGCCCTGGCGAGAAGTACAAGCTCAACGCCGAGACGTCGCAGTACGAGCCGGCGTGGGACGCCGCGTACCTCAGCAAGGTGGACTACAACCTGTGGCTGGGGCCGGCCGCCGAGCGGCCCTTCAACCGCAACCGCTTCCACTACAACTGGCACTGGCACTGGTCGTACGGCAACGGCGACACCGGCAACCAGGGCCCGCACCAGTTCGACATCGCGCGCTGGGGGTTGCAGAAGAACGAGCACCCGGTGAAGGTGAGCTCGATGGGCGGCTACTTCGGCCCCGAGTCCTCGCAGGAGACGCCCGACACGCATTCCTCCATGTTCGAGTACGCCGACGGGACGATTCTGGAGTTTGCCACCCGCGGTCAGTCCACCAACGACGAGGGCACGCAGACCATCGGCAACCTGTTCTACGGGACCGAGGGCTGGGTGTGGGTCGACGGCGACGGCCGGAAGTGGCAGTCGTATCGCGGCCGGAAGAACGAACCTGGCCCGGGCTCAGAGACGCCGGCCGACGCCGGTGGCGGCGGCAGCGACCCCAACGTGCTGACCAGCATCGAGACGCCGCATTACCGCAACTTCGTGGACGCGCTGCGTGCCGGCGACCCGAAGATCCTGACCTGCGACATCCTGGAAGGTCACCTGTCGTCGACCTTGCCGCACCTGGCCAACATCTCGTACCGCGTGGGCCGCGGCCTCACCTTCGACGGCAAGACCGAGCAATTCGTCGGCGACAAGGACGCCGACAAGCTCCTGACGCGGGACTACCGCAAGGGGTTTGAGATTCCGAAGCTGACGTAAACCTGAAGGGGCGGGTTTGTAACCCGCCCAATGATCTGCGATGAACCCCCATGTCGGGCGTGGATCGGTGGGCGGGTTTGACCCGGTGGGCGGGTTTGACCCGGTGGGCGGGTT
>JAENWD010000280.1 GCA_016650245.1 Vicinamibacteria bacterium | reverse complement strand
TCGCCGGCGAGATAGAACCCGCGCACAGGCGTTTCAGCGCCTGGGCGAGGCGGTTGGCCCGGCGCCAGGGAAAACGTCGCGCGCTTCTCGCGGACCACGGTTCCTCGAACCATGCTGGCGTCACGGGCCATCGGCAAGGCCGCAGCGACCTCGTCGTGCGCGAGCGCGATGAGTTGGTCGTTGGTCATCGCGACGACGGCCTCAGCGCCGCTCGACACCAGCGACAGGTGCGAGGTCGTGCCGCCGAAAATGCGCCCCTTGTCGAACACCCACTGGAACGTCCTGCCAGGCAGGCCCACAACCGCGGTGTCGGTCACCGTGCGGTCGTACCAGAGATTGACGGTCACAATCGGAGAGGCCGCCATCCGAGCGGCGGTGTCCGAGAGCATCCCCAGTTCTGGGATCTCCTGCACCAGCGCCGGAAACGAAAACCAGGGCACCGACGACAGCACCGCGCCGGTCTCGACGCGTTCGTCACGAAGGTCGACGCCCACGGCGCGCCCGGAGTCGACCGCCAGGGTCGCCGCGGTGCCCGCGCGAACTGACGAGCCGCGCGCTTCGAGCCATCGCCTGGCGGGCTCCGCGTAGAGCGCGTCCAGCGGCACACGAGGCAATCCGATGGCCGCGTCGGACCGCGTGCCATTGAACATGCGCGCCAGCACGCGGGCAAACGGTGCGGCCGCGGCGGTGGCTGGAGACTGATTCAGCGCCGCAACCACCAGCGGCTCCCAGAGCAGCTCGCGCAATCTCGGCGTCTGCCCGCATTCCACGAGCCACGCCTCGGCGGTCTGTGCACCCAACCGGGTCCACGTATCGCCATCATCGTGCCGAGACAACCGACGTAGCACCAGGCCCATGCGAAGCGCCGCGGCACGGTCGCGTAAGCCGAGTGCGGACCATCGCAATAACCCACCCACCAGGTGCAATGGCGGCGCCCAGTGCGGCGTGACAAGACGGCTGCGCGCGGCATGGCGGTCGACGACCTCGATATCGAGACGCTCTGCGAGCGCGACATTCTGATGTGCGTCGATGGCGCGCAGAAAATCGAAGGTCTCGCGATAGCAGCCAAACAGCACGTGCTGGCCGTTGTCGACGATCTCGCCGGTTTGGGGATCGGCAAACGCGGTGGCGCGGCCGCCCAGCCGCCGGGCTTGCTCGACGACGAGCACGCGTGCGCCGGCCTGGACCAGGCGCACCGCCGCGCTGAGGCCGGCAAAGCCGGCGCCGATGACGATGGCGTCAGGCCGGGACATGACGTCCGAACCTGGTACGCATCCACGTGTCGGCGGCGATCGCGATCCGGCGCGCTCGCGGCACACGGATACGCTGGGAGAAGACGTCGTAGCCCGCTCGCTCGATGCGGGCGAGTGTCTCGCGGTAGATCCGCCCCATGATCTCGGCCGCCACCAGCGGCCGGGCATCGAGCCCGGTCAGTAACTCCGCGGCCTTGCCGTAGAACTCCACCGCGCGCTGCCCCTGGAAGGCCAGCAGTTCCCTGACGCCCGCCGTCAGGCGGCCCGCCTCGAGGTCCCGGTCGGTGCAGCCGAAGCGCCGCAGATCCTCTTGCGGCAGGTAGATGCGCCCGCGCCCGGCGTCCCCGCCGACGTCGCGAAGGATGTTGGTGAGCTGCAGCGCGATGCCGAGGTTGACCGCGTACTCGCGCGCACGGTCGGATCGCTGACCGAAGATCTCGATGCAGATCAGGCCCACCGTGGACGCCACCCGCCAGCAATACTCGCGCAGGTCGTCGAAGGTGTCGTAACGACTGCGATTCAAATCCATCTCTACGCCGTCGATGAGGTCGGCAAACGGCTGCCTCGACAGCTCGAAGTGCTGAATCCACGGCTGAAGAGCGATGCCCTGCGGTGTCTGCGGCGCCCCCGTGTAGCATCGCGCGAGCTCCGCTCGCCAGTCCTGCAGCGCCGCCCGGAGGGCGTCGTTCTGGGTCTCGGGCCTCAGGCCACGGGCCTCGGGCGGCGGCTCATCCACCACGTCGTCCACCGCGCGGCAGAAGTCCCACACCGCGATGATCGCCTCGCGCTGCGGTTTGGGCAGCACGACAAACGCGTAGTAGAAGCTGGTGGCGCGGCTCATGCCCGCCACTCCATCGCTCGCCACAGCAGCGGCGGAAGGTCTGAGGCGCCCAGCGTGGGACGCTCCGCGAAGACGTCATAGCCACCCTGGTCCAGCCGGTCGAGGATGCGCGTGCCGCCGAGCCACGTGAGACGCAGTTCCCAGCGCAGCCGTCCGGATACCCCATCGCACACCGCGCGGCCGCGGGTGAACAGGTCGCGCGTGCGGCCGGCACAGGCCGACAGCGCATCGCGCCAGGCCGGGGTGATCTGGCGCTGGTCGAGACTGGCTGTGACCGCACCGGTGCGCTGGTACTCCTGGGCGGGCACGTACAGCCGGCCGCCCGTCCAGTCCACGGCCAGGTCCTGCCAGAAGTTGGTGAGCTGCAGCGCGGAGCACACCGCGTCTGACGCCTCGTCGAGCTCGGCGTCCCGCCACCCGCCGATGCGAAGAACGAGCCGCCCGACAGGGTTGGCCGATCGTCGGCAGTAGTCGAGCAGGTCGGACCAGGTGGCGTAGCGCGTCACGGTCGTGTCCTGGCGGAAGGCGCTGACCAGATCCTCGAAGAGCGCGGACGGCAGCGCGCAGTCGCGCATCGTCGCGCCAAGCGCCGTGAAGACCGCGGGAGCCACCTTCGCCATCGCTGGTTCCAGGACGGTCGACGACGCCGGCGCTGCGCCCTGGACCGCGGCATCCAGACGCGTCAGCCACTCGTCGAGCCGCGCATTGCGCAGGTCCAGCGGCGCGGCGCCCTCATCGGCGATGTCGTCGGCGAGTCTTGCGAACGCATACACGGCCGCGACGTGAGGTCGCATGCGGCGAGGCAGCAGATGCGAGGCGACGGGGAAATTCTCGTAGTGCGTGCGCGCCAGGTGCGCGCAGGCCGCGTACGCAGCGTCAAGCGTCACTACCACTCCTGATCCGGCCCACCAGCACGCGCGTTCGCCAGACGCGCCAGCACGAACAGCAGATCGGAGAGCCGGTTGACATACGCGAGCAGGTCGGCGTCCACGGCATCGGGCCCAAGCGCGACGATGTGTCGCTCTGCCCTGCGGCAGACCGTGCGGGCCAGGTGGAGGGTCGCGCCGGCCGGCACCCCTGCCGGCAGCACGAAGCGTCGCAGGGCAGGCAACTGGGCCTCGGCCTCGTCAATCCAGGCCTCGAGCCGCGCCGTGTCCTCGGGGCCGAGCATCGCCTTGGCCACGCGGGCGGCGATCCTCGACGCCGGGTCGGCCAGTTGCGCGCCAAGGGCGAACAGATCGCGCTGCAGGCGATCGAGCCAGGCGTCCAGTCCCGGGTCCACGCCGGCTGCCCGTGCCTGCCCCAGCACGGCGTTGAGCTCGTCGATGTGGCCGTACGCGTCCACGCGTGGATCGGCCTTGCTGACGCGCGAGCCGTCAAACAGCGCCGTCTCTCCAGCGTCGCCGGTTCGCGTGTAAATCTTCACG
>JAENWD010000279.1 GCA_016650245.1 Vicinamibacteria bacterium | reverse complement strand
TCCAGGGTATCTAGAGAGCTTCTATCGCAAGGCGATGTGTGTGGAACTACACGCCCGGGGCGTCGCTTTCGCGACCGAAAAAGCCATCGACGTGCAATACCGCGGCGCTTCGATCGGCACCCACCGAGTCGACCTCATCGTTCAAGGCCTGGTGGTTGTTGAGCTTAAGGCCGTTGAGGCGATTGACCCGGTGCACCGAAAATAGGTGGTTTCGTATCTGAAGGCAACCAAGCTTCGGCTAGGCCTGCTAATCAACTTCAACGTGGAGCTGCTGAAACACGGTCTGAAGCGAGTAGTGCTGTCATCCCGCTGAATTCCCTTCGCGCCATCGCGCCATCGCGCCTTCGCGCCTCTTCACCTCTTGCCACTCCGCCTCCAGCTCCTCGAGCGTCTTCTCCTGCAGCCGTTCCCCTCGTGCCTCGATCCGTTGTTCCACCGCCGTGAAGCGCGCCTGGAACTTGTCGTTGGCCCGCCGGAGCGCCGCTTCGGGCTCGACGCCGAGCTTTCTCGACAGGTTCGCAATCGCAAACAAGAGGTCGCCAACCTCGTCTTCAACCCGCCCCAACCCGTCCGAACCCGCCCCAACCTGTCCCACGGCCTCTCTGATCTCGCGGAGCTCTTCTTCCATCTTGTCGAGGACGTCGGCGGCCTTGACCCAATCGAACCCGACCGTGGCCGCGCGGCTGCTGTACTCGTAGGCGCGGAGCAGGGCGGGCAGCGTGATCGGCACGCCGCTCAGCAGGGTCTGCTTCCTGGTCTTGTCTGATCCGGCCCGTTCGGCCGCCTTGAGTTCCTCCCATCGGCCGCGGACGTGCTCGGCCTTCGACAGCTTGTCCGCGCCGCCGAAAACGTGCGGGTGCCGCCGCACCAGCTTTGACGCGACGCCATCGATCGCGTCGGCGACCGTGAAGTCGCCCCGTTCCTCGGCGATGCGCGCCAGAAACACGATCTCGAACAGCAGGTCGCCGAGCTCTTCGCACAGTCCGGGATGGTCGCCGGCATCGAGCGCTTCGATCGCCTCGTAGGTTTCCTCCAGTAGAAACGGGCGCAGGGTGGCCAGTGTCTGCACGCGGTCCCACGGACAGCCGTCGGGCCCGCGCAAGGTGGCCATGATGCGAACGAGATCGTCGAGGCGAGCGCCGGCAGTGGACATCGGTAGGGTATTCTAGACGGTATGAGCGAGCAGGCTCCGGCCCTCAACTTCGCGGCGTTCGTGTTCTCATTGCTCCATACGACCGCCGTGCACCTTGGCGATGCCGACGACCCGAATACCGGCCAGGCGACGCCTCCCAACTTCGAAGCGGCCCAGCAGATGATCGACATCCTCGGCATCCTGGAGGAGAAGACGAAGGGCAACCTGACGGCGGAGGAGCGGCAACTGCTCGAGCAGGGCCTCTACGAACTGCGGATGCGCTTTTTCGAGGTGAAGAAGGACGGCGGCCCGCGCATAATCGTGCCCTAGCAGTCCCGCACACACGAACAATCACGAAGGCGCGATGACGCGAAGGCGCGAAGGCGATCAACCGGGTCCAACCGGTCCCAACCCGATCAACCCGATCAACCAGGAGGGCACCCTCCTGTTCTTGGGAACCGGCACGAGTCACGGCGTCCCGATGATCGGATGTGAGTGCGCGGTGTGCCGGTCCGACGACCCGCGCGACGCGCGGACGCGGCCGTCGGTGTACGTGACGTTGTCAGATGGCACCTCCGTTCTCATCGACACCGCGCCGGACTTCCGGATGCAGGCGCTGCGCCATCGTCTCCCGCGTGTCGACGCCGTGCTCTACACCCACGGGCACGCCGACCACGTCCTTGGCCTCGACGACCTGCGCCGATTCAACCACCTGCAGCAGGGGCGGATCCCGTGTTACGGCGACGCGCAGACGATAGGCGAGTTGCGCCGCACGTTTGGCTACATCTTCGACCGGTCGACGCAGGCGGGCGGAGGACTGCCGGAGATCGATCTGTTTGCCGTCCACGGTCCATTCAGCGTGGGCCGTACTGAGGTGATCCCTGTGCCGCTGTGGCACGGCCGGCGGCTGGTGCAGGGTTACCGAATAGGCTCGCTGGCCTATCTCACCGACTGCAGCGCGATTCCGGACAGCTCGTGGGAACTGCTCGAGGGCGTCGACGTGGTGGTGATCGACGCACTGCGCCACCGGCCGCATCCGACGCACTTCACCGTGGCCGAGGCACTCTCCGCCGTGCAGCGCCTTGGTCCCTCACGCGCATGGTTCACGCACATCTGCCACGATCTCCCGCACGTCACCACCACCGCCAGCCTGCCCGACGGCGTCGAACTGGCATATGATGGTCTGTCGGTCACATTTGAACTGACGCAGGTAGTGCACAGTGCGGAGTGCTAAATGCGAAATGAATGGGCAGTGATTCGTACTTTGCACTTTGCATTTCGCATCTTGCACTTCACGCGTCAGTAGCCAGTGGACGTCATTCACTTTCCCGACGACCCGCGGCCCCCGCGCTGGCAGCACCCTGTGTTGGCGCTTGGCAACTTCGACGGGCTGCATCGCGGACACACCAAGATTATCGAGCGGCTGCGTCGCGTCGCCACCGAGCGTGCGGCGACCTCCGTCGTCATGACCTTCGACCCGCATCCGCCGCGCGTGGTCAGGCCCGACAAGGCGCCGCCGCTGCTGATGACCAAGGCCCAGAGGATCGACGCACTCGAACGCGCCGGCGTGGATGGCGTGGCTGTCGTGCGGTTCACCTCCGAGCTGTCGCAGTGGGATCCCGAGACGTTCGTGCGCACGGTGCTGGTCGAGTGGCTGCACGTGTCCGAGGTGTGGGTCGGCGCGAACTTTCTGTTCGGCCGCGACCGCGTCGGCAACTTCTCGATATTACGCAGCCTTGGCGCCCGGTACGGCTTTCGCGCCGAGAAGATCGACCCGGTGCGCTACAAGGAATTTGTCGTCAGCAGCACGCGTATCCGGCGGCTCGTCAGCGAAGGACGCGTGGACGAAGCCGGAGCCCTTCTAGGACACCCCTACGCCATCGACGGCACCGTGGTGACCGGCGATGGGCGGGGACGCACGCTGGGATTTCCGACCGCCAACCTGGACACCGACAACGAGCTGCTGCCGCCCAATGGGGTGTACGCCACCACCGTGCGGCTGGACGGGGTAATCTATCCGTCGGTGACCAACATCGGCGTCCGCCCGACCTTTGGCGACCAGGGCCGGACGGTGGTGGAAACCCACCTGCTCGGCGCGGACATGGACCTCTACGGCCGGTCGGTGGGGTTGGGGTTCGTGCAACGGGTGCGTGACGAGCGGCGCTTCGACAGCGTCGATCAGCTCACGGCGCAGATCGCCTCGGACGTGCAGAAGACACGCACGTTGTTTGATCGGATGTCGCTCTGATGACCTTTCACTTCGATGCCAGCCTGCCCGCGCACAAGGCGTTTCTCGATCCGTTGCGCGAGATCCTCCGACAGGCGTTTGCGTACGTGGGCTATCCGGCTATCGAAGCCAGCGAGATGGCGGGCTCGGTCGAGGCGCTGGTTGCGCAAGGCCTGCCGGCCGAGCCCGGTCGGGGCGTGCTGCGGCTGCGTCTGGAACGCGACGCCACCAGCCTTCACGTCGACGTGACGGCGCCTCATCTGCCGCTCACGCCGCCGCCGGTCGGGTTGATGGATCGCGTCTCGGTTCACGCCGACCCTGGCGGCACCAGGCATCGCTTCACACGCCACCTGCCGGGCCTGTAGCGCGCGGCCTTGCCCTTCGCATAGAGACGATGCGACTCTACAACACGCTCTCGCGCCAGGAAGAACCGTTTGTCCCATCGATGGACGACACGGTGCGCATGTACACGTGCGGCCTCACGGTGTACAACCGCGGGCACATCGGCAACTTTCGGACCTTCGTGTGCCTGGACGTGCTGCGCCGCACGCTGCGCCACATCTGTCATTGGCGTGTGCATCAGGTGATGAACTTCACCGACGTCGACGACCGCACGATCCTCGGCGCGCAGAAGGTCGGTCAGGATCTGCGGACGTACACGACGCAGTACGTCGAGGCATTCCGCGAGGATGCCGCGGCGCTCGGGCTCGAGCCGGTGGAGGACACGCCGCGCGCCACCGACGAAGCCAATCTCGAGGCGATGGCCAATCTGGTCCACGCGCTCGAGAGAAATGGCCACACGTATCGCAGCGACGGCTCGATCTATTTCCGTATCGCGTCGTTTCCCGCGTACGGCAAGCTGGCGCGGCTCGATCACGAGGGCATCAAGCCTGGCGCGCGCGTCGACAGCGACAACTACGCCAAAGACGACGCGCGGGACTTCGTGCTGTGGAAGGCGACCAAGCCGGGCGAGCCGACCTGGGATTACGGGCTGGGCCCGGGACGTCCGGGCTGGCATCTGGAATGCTCGGCGATGGCGCTGAGGCTGCTGGGCCACCCGCCTATCGACTTGCACGCCGGCGGCATCGACCTCATCTTTCCACACCACGAAAACGAGATCGCGCAAAGCGAAGGCGCTACCGGCACGCCCTTCTCGCGCTTCTGGGTACACGTCGAGCATCTGATCATCGACAACGAGAAGATGTCCAAGTCGCTCGGCAATGTCTACAACGTCAAAGACGTCGTCGATCAGGGCTTCCGGCCCTCGGCGTTGCGCTACCTGTTGCTGTCGAGCCACTACCGGAAGCAGCTGCGCTTTTCGTGGGACACGCTGCAGCAGGCAGACGAGTCGCTCCGCCGGCTGGTGGACGCGCTTGCGCGGCTCGACACGGTGACCGGCGAGCAGGCCCATCCGGCCATTACCGAGGCGCTGGCGCGCGGGCGCGTCGAGTTCGACGAGGTGCTCCAGGCCGATCTGAACACGTCGGCCGGGCTGGCTGTGCTGTTCGACCTGGTGCGCGTGCTCAACTCGGCCATCGACGATGGCGCCATGGGCGAACCCGACGCGCGCGCGGCCCGCGAGTTGTTCGGCCACTTCGACCGCGTGCTCGGCGTGCTCTCGCTGCGACAGCAGGAAGACGCGCGCCCGCCGGTGGACCCGGCCGAGATCGACCATCTGATCGAGGAGCGTCAGGCCGCGCGGCGTCGCCGCGACTTTGCGGCCGGAGACCGTATCCGCGACGAGCTCGCCAGCCGCGGCATCATCCTGGAGGATGGGCCGGGCGGGACGAGGTGGAAGAGGAAATAGCATGGATGCCCCAGTTCTCAAGACCGCGCTTCCCGGCCCGAAGGCCGCTGCGCTCATCGCCCGCGACAACAAGCACGTCTCGCCCTCCTACACGCGCCACCACCCGCTCGTGATCGCAGGCGGCAGCGGCGCGGTGGTCGAAGACGTGGACGGCAATCTGTTTCTCGACTGCGCCGCCGGCATCGCCGTCAACTCCACGGGGATCTCGCACCCCGACGTGGTCAAGGCCATCGTCGATCAGGCCCAGCGGTTCCTGCACATGTCGGGCACGGACTTCTACTACGAGCCGCAGGTGAAGCTGGCCGAAGAGATGGCCGACATCGTCCCCATCTCGGGCGAAGTCAAGTCGTTCTTCGGCAACTCGGGTACCGAGGCGGTGGAAGCGGCGGTGAAGCTGGCGAAGTACCACACCAGGCGGTTCGGCATCATCGCGTTTCTGGGCTCGTTCCACGGGCGCACCATGGGGTCGCTCTCGCTCACCTCGAGCAAAACCACGCAGCGGCGCGGGTTTGGACCGCTGCTGCCGGGCGTGTATCACGCGCCGTATGCGACCTGTTACCGCTGTCCCGTGGGCCTGATGCCCGAGACGTGTCAGGCCGAGTGCCTGGGATTTGTCGAGGAGCAGACGCTAGTGCACCTCGTCTCGCCCGATGAGGTCGCGGCCGTCGTGGTCGAGGCCATCCAGGGCGAAGGCGGGTACCTCGTGCCGCCGGCGCAGTTCCACCAGCGTCTGCGTGCGCTGACGAAGAAACACGGCATACTGCTTGTCGCCGACGAGGTGCAGTCGGGCATGGGACGGACCGGCAAGATGTTCGCGATGGAGCACTTCGGCGTCGAGCCCGACATCATCGCGACGGCCAAGGGCATCGCGTCGGGGATGCCGCTGGGCGTGTGCAGCGCCCGCGCCGAGGTGATGAACTGGCCCCCGGGGGCACACGCCAGCACCTTCGGCGGCAACCCGGTGTCGTGCGCCGCCGCGATTGCCACTATCAAGCTGCTGCGCGACTCGCTGGTGAAAAACGCAGCCGAGGTGGGCGCGCACCTGCTGGCCGGTGCGCGCGAGCTGATGAGCAAACACCAGATCATCGGCGACGTGCGCGGCAAGGGCCTGATGATCGGGATCGAGTTCGTGAAGGACCGCACGACGAAGGAACGTGCGGTTGCCGCTCGCGACGCCGTCGCGCAGGCGTGCTTCTACAAGGGACTCCTGGTGCTGGGCGCCGGCAAGAACGCCATCCGCCTGTCGCCGTCGCTGGTGATCAGCAAGGCGCAGGCGGACAGAGCGCTGGGGATCCTGGACGAGGCGATCGGCGAGGTCGCGGCGCGACGCTGATCACAATCACGAAGGCGCGATGACCTGAACAATTGGTAGTGGTCAAGTTTACCAGGCGCCCTCCGTTCCCCTCAGCGTGTCCACTTCGTGGGCAATCGACCAGGCCGTGCGGCGCGCCTCGGCCGTGTCGAACCGGATTCCGCACTTTCGTCCCAATTGGAATCCCACACGCTGATAGAAGGCCTTCAGGGTCGCCTCGTTCTGCACGGCGGGTGCGGCAGCCAGCTCGGTTGCATGGTGCAGTTCGTGGCCCAGCACGACGATATGATCGCGAGTCCCCAGGTGGGCATCCAGCGCAATACGAACGCGGCGCACTCCGCCGGCCGCGGTCAGCAGCGTCATCTGTCCGACGCCGCCGGGCAGCTCTCGATGGAGCTCGATGTAGAGCACGAGGTTGGATTCATTGAGCGACCTGAGGAGTCGCGCGACGGTGGGCGATCGCCGTCTGGCTTTGTCAACCAGCGCGGCGGCCTCGCCGGGTGCCGCCCTGAGGGCTCCAACGTCGGGTCCTTGCGTTGTCGCCAGGACGAGGGCGTATGCGTTGGCGACGGCTACCATCGTCGTCACCGCGAGGGGCAGCACGGGCAGCCGCATGGCCCGCTAAACGTGGGACCGGAGCAAACAACACAGGCTGGTCACACTGGTTGGCTGCGCTATCATCCGAGCCGCGAGGCAGCGATCGCGAGAGTTGAGCTGGGACCCTCCTATGCCGAGATTGCGGAAGCCACCGGTCGCGCAACGCCCAACGCCGCGCGCATGGCGGTGGTGCGGGCGTTGCTTCTACAAAGGCCTGCTGGTGCTGCTGGACGAGGCGATCGGCGACGTGGCGGCGACGCTGACCACAATCACGAAGGCGCGCAGCCGCCCCTCGACAAGCTCGGGGCGGCCTGAGCCTGTCGAAGGCCGCGAAGGCGCGAAGACTCTTCTAACCGGCACACCCAGTCTTGGCTGGCGCGCTCGGCACCGCGACGTTCAGCTTGAACGGCATGTTGAACACGCCTTCTTGACGGGTGCCCGACAACTTCCCGCGGACGAGCGCGCCGCCAACGACCACCGCCTTGGCGGCGCCGTCCGGTGCCTCGATCGTGAACGCCGTGCGGGAGTGACGTGTGATCTTCACCATGTTCGAGGGCGGGAAGGCATCCTCGTACCAGCGGAGCGTGATTGACACCGTGGCGGTGGAGTTCGCATTCGTCGCGTTGGTAAACGTGATGAGCATCCGCGAGTCGCGCGCGATAGGACTGCAGGGGAGAGCCAGCAGGCCGCCCTTCAATTCGGTGACGCCGTCGGCTTCGAGCACGTTGGTACGAAGCCAGCCGTCGTAGATGTTGATGGTCGGTAGGTTCCCCCAGGCCTGCTGGTAATAGCAGCCGGCGAGATCGCAGTCTGCGCCGCTCACCTTGTCCGCCAAGTCCACGACGAGCGATCGATTCGCGCCGCCCGTCTGCAGCCACAGGTAGTATTCGCCGTTGCCATTGAGCTGG
>JAENWD010000278.1 GCA_016650245.1 Vicinamibacteria bacterium | reverse complement strand
TCGCCGCGGCAATCGTGGTGTATCTGTACTTCAAGCACGTCGGGCGGCTGCGTCGCCTCGAGATGATCCACCAGGAGCGCCTGGTGGCCATGGAGAAGGGCATCCCGCTTCCGGAAGTTCCGCTCGACCCGATCAGCGTCCCGAAGCCGCCGGATCCGCGGGCTCCCTTGATCCATGGCATCGCGTGGTCTTCCCTGGGCGGCGGCGCCATGCTGGCCCTTCACTTGATCGTGCCGCAACCGAGTGGCTCGGTGCTTTGGCCGCGCGCGCTGAGCCGGCCTCGTACGCCGATCGGGCTGACGAATGGCTCGTCGAGCGGTGTCGCGAGTCGGGCGATGATGCCGCATTCGCCGAGCTCGTGCGGCGGTATCGTGGGCCGGTGTTTCGCCTGGCCGTCTCCATCCTCGGCCAGGAGTTCGCGCCGGAAGCCGAAGACGTCCGGGGCGAGGCGAAGTTCGGCTCCTGGATCTACCGCATCGCGTTCAACCAGGCGCTCAACGTCAAGGCGCGCGTCCGCTTTCGAGCGCCGCACGTGAGTGACGAGGCACTTTCGACGAGAGCGTCGCAGGATCGCGGTCCGGACGATCGGTTGCAGGACCAGCGGCGCCAGCGGGCGGTGCTGGCATGCGTTGGCGAGCTGCCCGAGGTGTACCAGTCCGCGTTGCGATTGCACTATTGGCTGGGTGCGAGCATGAGCGAGATCGCGGTGATGCTCGACGCGCCGGAGAACACCGTGAAGTCATACCTCCACCGTGCCAGACGACTGCTGCACGCACGGCTTACCGAGCGAGGTTTCGATGCACGATGACGACGTGATGGACCGGCTGTTGAGAAACGCGATGGCCGCGGATGCTCCGCAGCTGTCGCCCGCATTCGACGCCAACGTCATGCGACGCGTCCGGCCGCGCCGCTTGAGCTCGGTGGGCCGCGTGGTGCTCGCGGTGTATGCCGTGGTGGCAGCGGCCACGGCGGTGTGGTTGATGCAGGACCTGCCCCTGGAGTCGATCGTCGCGGCCGTCGCGATCAGTGTGCCGGTCGCCGCGGTTGCGAGTGCCTATGGGCGGCGTCTCGCAGTCGGCCACTGATGCGATTGCAGCTGGCTGGAGACACTTCGGTTGAGCGACAATGTCGCTCCATGGCGATGGCGCTGATCGAGGAGTGGCAGCCAGACGGCGACGGCTCTGCGGCGCTCGATAGTGACGTCGACATGCTGGCCGAAGTCCTGCGTGCCGTCGTCTACGACGGCGCCGGCGTGAGCTTTGTCGTCCCCTTCTCCCTGGACGACGGGCGGGCGTTCTGGATCGACAGCGTGTTGCCAGGCGTGCGCGCCCGGACGCGGCGCGTGGCCCTCGCGCGGTGGGGTACGCGGATCGTGGGGACGGTCCAGATCGACCTGGCCGTCCCGCCAAACCAGCGGCACCGCGCGGAGGTCCTCAAGCTCCTGGTCCACCCCGACGCCCGGCGCCATGGCATTGCACGGGCGCTGATGGTGGCGATCGAGGCCATCGCGCAGGCCGAAGGCAAGACGCTGCTCACGCTCGACACCTGGACCGGCAGCCACGCCGAGTCGCTGTACCGGTCGTTCGGCTACGTCACCGTCGGCGTCATCCCGCGGTACGCGCGCGGGTCGCTGACGCCGGAGCTCGAGCCGGCGACGATCATGTACAAGGAGCTTGCCCCGCCCGAGCAGCGCTCCTAGCACCCACATCGACGGAACCTGCGCTTGGCACTGTCCGTATTGTAGATAACCTGGGTCTTATTGTAGATTACCGAGGTATCGACACGCATGAGCAGACCATCCGATCTCATCCAGGGCACGCTGGACCTGCTGATCCTCAAGACCGTCGCGCTCGAGCCGACGCACGGCTGGGCCATCGCCAAGCGCATCCAGCAGGTTAGCGGCGACGTGCTGCAGGTCAACCAGGGATCGCTCTACCCCGCGCTCCATCGCCTGGAGCAACAGGGATGGCTGAAGGCCCAGACGGGACGAACCAGCACCGGTCGCGAGGCGAAGTTCTACGCGCTCACCGCCGCCGGCAGGAAGCAGCTGGCGCACGAATTGGAGAGCTGGGACCGATTGTCAACCGCCATTGGACTCGTCGTCCGCGAAGCGGAGTAAGCCATGAGACGTCTGCTCGATCGCGTGTGGTTGCGTGTGCGCTCGCTCGTTCGGGGATCCGACGTGGACGCGGCGCTGAGAGCCGAGATCCGCGTGCACCTCGAAGAGCAGATCGAGGAGAACGTCGCGGCAGGCATGAGCCCCCAGGCCGCGCGCACGGCGGCGCTGCGCGCGTTCGGCCCGATGGATGCCATCGAGGAGGAGTGCCGGGATCACCGGCGCGTGGCGTGGGTCGAAAGCCTCGTACTCGATCTGCGCTACACCTTCAGGTCCCTGGTCCGCCAGCCGATGCTGCTGGCCGTCTCCACGCTGTCCATCGCGATGGCCGTCGGCGCCAACACGACGATCTTCAGCCTCGCCACCAGCCTGATGTTCGCGATGCCGGGCGCGCGGCAGCCCGATCGGCTCGTGCACATCCGGATGGGCAGCGGCAGCCACGTCTCGCACCGCCAGTGGCGCGACCTCGAGGCCAGCCGCGCGCTGGCAGGCCTCGCAGGTTTCAACTTCGAGACCACGGTGAACTGGCGCGATGCCGATCGCGCGGTCAGCCTGGTCCCCCTTATCGTGTCCGCCAACTTCTTCGATGTGCTCGGCGTGCCGATGGCCATGGGGCGAGGCTTCACGGCCATCGAGGCAGAGGCCGAACGCGATCCGACGCTCGCCGTCATCAGCCACAGTTTCTGGCAGCAGCGGCTGGGCGGCGACCCGGGCGTCCTGGGACACACGCTCACCCTCAACGGCCGCCCATACACGGTGCGTGGCGTGCTGGCGGCGAACCTCCGGTCAATCCTCGGGTTCGGCCTGGCGCCCGAGGTGTACCTGCCGCTGTCCCGCGGCCTCATGCCCGACATCGACGTCATCAACGCGGGAGCGATCCAGCTCGTGGGCCGGCTGCGCGACGGGCAGACGCTCTCCGAGGGCCGTGCGGCGCTGGCCACCGTCGGACAGCGTCTCTCGACGACCTACGACGACCGGATGTTCGGCACGGTCGGGCAGTTTGCCGCCGCCGGCTCCTTTGAACAAATCGGCAACCTGTCGGTGGTCGGCATCTTCTTCGTGGTGCTGCTGGTGGCCGTGGGGCTTGTGCTTGCCATCGCGTGCGCCAACGTCGCCGGTCTGCTGCTGGCACGCGCCACAACCAGGAGCAGGGAGATTGCCGTCCGGGTCGCGCTTGGCGCGAGCCGCCGGCGCCTGGTGCAGCATCAACTGGCGGAGGCGATGTGGATCGCGCTCGCCGGCACGCTCGGCGGGCTGGCCGTGATGAGCTTCCTTGGTGGGCTCCTGTCACGCCTGTCTCTGCCACTTCCCGTGCCGCTCGAGCTGAGCGCGCCGATTGACGGACGCCTGCTCGGCTACGCGCTGGCGCTGACGCTGATGACCACGGCGCTCTGCGCGCTGGCGCCGGCGCTGCAGGCCGCCAGGCGATCGCAGACGCCGGCCCTGCGGCGGGACCAGCCGCGCACGATTCGGCGATGGTCGCTCCGTAACGTCCTGGTCGTCGCCCAGATTGCCGTGGCCCTGGTGCTGCTGGTCACCGCGTCGTTGTTCCTTCGCAACCTCGCGCGGGCGGAGTTCCTCGACACCGGGTTCAACACGTCGGACACGCTGGTCGCGCGCATCGGGTTCGTCGAGGGCCGGTATACGGAGGAAACGCGAACCGCATGGCTGGGGGGCGCTGCAGAACGGCTGCAGACGCTGCCGGGCATCCGCGCCGCAAGCTATGCCGCGGGCGCGCCGCTCACCGTGATGAGCGGCAGGAGCACCGGCGCCAGGCTGACCGTCGAGCGTACGGGCGCCAGTTTCGAGGCAGGCTACGAGAACAACTTCGTCGGCCCCGGGTTCTTCAAGACGATGGGCATCGCGCTGGTGCGCGGCCGCGAGTTCCATGACACGGACCGACGCGGGGCGCCGATCGTCGCGGTGATCAACGAGGAGTTTGCCCGGCGTCACTTCCAGGGGTCCGACCCCATCGGACAACGTCTCCGGCTTCCAGGCGCGCGGAACGAGACCTACCCCGTCGAGATCGTCGGTGTCGTGGGCGACAGCAAGCATCGCTCGCTGGGCGAGACACAGAAGGCCGCCCTCTACGAGTCGTACGCGCAGCGCGCGAACCAGCAGCGCATTGCGTTCATCTTCGTGCAGACCGGCACACCGCTGCCGCCGCGCGACGTCGCGCGCGTGCTGGGCGAGCTGGATCCGTCCACCGCGGTGGAGGTGGAGACGATGAGCGATGCGCTGGCGTTTGCGTTTCTCCCCAGCCGCCTCGGCGCCGCGCTGCTGGGCACGCTGGGCCTGCTTGGGCTGATGCTGGCCATGGTGGGGCTCTTCGCGGTCGTCGCGTACTCCGTGAGCCGCCGCACCGCCGAGATCGGCCTCCGCATGGCTCTCGGGGCCACCGAGGGCGGCGTGGTGCGCCTGGTGCTTCGCGACGCGGCGGTCCTGACGGTCGTGGGCGTCATCGTGGGCCTGCTGGCCGCGTGGTTCGTCACCAAGCCGCTGGCGATGTTCCTGGTGACGGGGCTCGCACCCGGCGATCCGGTGGCCTTCGGCGGCGCGGCGCTGTTGCTGGTGATCGTCAGTCTCGTGGCCGCGTGGGGCCCGGCCCGGCGCGCGGTGCGCATCGATCCGGTGGCCGCGCTTCGCGCCGACTAGCCCCGCGCCGCGACCACCGCAGACGTCTTCAACGCGATCGCCGAATCGCGCCGGCGCGACATCCTCGTCTTTCTCGCTGGCTCAGAGCGGCCGTTCACGATCATCCTCGACCCCACCGGCGCAGCTCTGGGCCTCTGGCAAGCCGCGTAACAGTCCTGCCACCACGCGCACAAATGCGTGATCGTCGGACCGCCCACTCTGTCGGTTCCGACGCCTGCCCCTGATGCTCGCGCGGCGCGGATGTTGCTCCATGGGCGGGGAGGGTCCCATGACGAAACGCATCGCTGTGCTGTGGTGCTGCCTGTCGCTCGCCCAGGGTTCCGTTGTCGCGGCCGAGGACTTGATCGAGAGGCGGCCCGTGCCACTCACGACGGCGGTTGGGGGCACGGCGCGGCAGATGGGACCCCGGCGGCCGACGTCGCTGGTGAATGCCGCGCACGCGCTGTTGCGCGAGGAAGCCACAAGGGCCATTCCGCCGCTCCAGGATTGTGAAGACAGGGGCACATGGATGGAGAGGCACCCCGTCTGGGCCGGCGCAATGGTCGGCTTCGGTACGGGTGTGCTGCTCACCTATGCGGTGACTCACGACAACAACGAGGGCGAGTTGTTGAAGGTGATGAGCCCGGGCGCGGGCGCTCTGATTTGGGGAAGCGTGAGCGCCGGCGTCGGCGCGCTCGCCGGCTGGGGTATCGGACGCAATCGGAATGATGGCGGCGGCGTCTGTGGTGGCTGATCTCGACACTGTCACTTCGCCGGTCGCTTGAACATCAGCGGCCAGCTGCCCGGCCCCTGCGTCCAGGTGCCGGCGATCTGGCCGTCCTTCAGGTCGCCCGTGTAGCTGGCGTTGATCAGGGTGATGGCAAATGCCAGGTGCGAGAGGGTCTGCGTGATCGACGTGATTGGGATCTCGGCGCCGCCCTGATCCACGCTCACCAGCACGCCGGTGGCGCCGCCGGGGTGATTGGCGAGTTTCAGGACGAGCCGCAGGACGGTGCCCTGCACGTCGAGCGCGCCTTCCCAGGAGCCCTCCAGGTCCTTCGTGATCTCGGTGCTCTTGGTCGGCTCCTCGAACTTCGGGTCGCCTTTCCACGCCAGGTTGAAGCCAATGGTTCCTCCGCCCTGGGTGAAGTCGCCGGTGATCGCCTTGCCGTCGGACGACAGCGTCCCGGCAAAGCGCGGACCACCGGCCACGCCCTTCATGGCAAATCCGACTGCGGTGCCCGCCACCGTGATGTCCGACAGTGGGAACCCCTTGAGGTTCTGGGCCGGGATCGTGATGGTGCCTATCCACGCCCCGTCCTTCGATGCAAGGTCGACCTCGATTGCCAGGGCCTGGCCCGGCACGTCGATCGCGCCTTCCCAGTGACCGGCGGGACTGGTCGCAGACTGCGCGATCGCAGCGGCGTGGGTCGCAAGGGCGAGGATCCAGGCGATCAGAAGGGTGCGTCGAGTCATTGAAGCTTCTCCTGTCACGGTAGCTGATAAAACTGATAGGTGATGCGCCAGGACGACTCGGCGCCTGGCGCGACGCTGGCGTCGATGTAGGGCTCCGGGCACACGGTGGCCGGCGCCGACCAGAACACGAATTTCACGATCGGCCGGTCCGCGGTGACGCGCACGCCCGCGCGTGTCTTGCGGTTCTCGACGCGGACGTCGTAGTCGGCGGCGGTTGGCCCGAAGCCGTCCAGTTCCGCGAACACGCTCTGCCCTTTCGCCAGCTCGCGGACGAAGGTCAGCTCCTTGCCCGTGAGATCGCCAAGTGCGCCCAGTGGACGCAGGGCGCGCGGCTCGAAGGCAAAACGCACGACGACGTCAGGGCCCGTGGGCTGCTTGTCGATCGTGAAGAAGTTGTGGTTGTAGACCGAGGTCTCGATCGCTTTGCGCCCGGTGTTCTTCAGGCGGTGCTCCAGCACCAGTGTGTCGTTCGATAGCCTCAGGACCTTCGTATAGATGTAGCCATAACCGTTGGCGTCTCGGAGCTCGTGGACCAACGTGATCCGGTCCGCGCCCCTGGTCACCGTCCAGGTGCCAGGATCGACGATCTCGTAGGTCGCAAAGCGGCGAAACGCGGGCTCGTCGGGCTTGCGCACGGCACCAACGCCGATCCGGACGAAGGGCTCGCCCGGCCTGGCCTCGCCGTAGCCGAGCGCTGAGTCGCCGGTCTGAAACTCCTCGACCGGTCCGGTGATGCCGTCGTGCAGCACCGGGTCGTGCCGTGCGAACCACTCGCCGAAGTACTCGTGTTTGTTCCACGTCAGTCGCGCCACCGCGCCGGACCAATCGAAGCGCGTGCCGCGGTAGTACCCCGCGCGCGCGTCCGGCAGGTACACCGTGGCCTCGATGCCGCGGCTGGCAATCGCCGCTTGCGGAAACGGGGTGACGGCGGCCTGACCGAGTGCGAGCAGCGAGAACACCAGCCAAGGTCGCATGTGAGTGGCTCCGCCGGAACTGAAGTTCCGGCCTACGTACTGCGCTACTTCAGTTCCGCAGCGCAAACGCGAGGATGTTGTTGCCGGACGCGACACTGATGTACTGCCGGCCGTCGAACATGTACGTCATCGGCGAGGCGCGCCACACCTGGTTCGTCTGAAAGCTCCACAGGGGCGCGCCGCTTGACGCATCGACAGCCATCAGCGCGCCGCCTTCCTCGGCGACAATCACGAGCCCGCTGGCCGTCGTGAGCGTGCCGCCCCATGACTGCGCCGGGCCTGGCTGCGGCAGTTCCCAGCGAGTCTCTCCGGTCTGGATGTCGATAGCGCGCAAGATCCGCTGCGGCGTTGGATCCGGTGCCGTCTGCTGCGATCCGCCAAGATAGGACTGCCCGCTCTGCCAGACATCGCCCGGGCTCTTCATGTAGATGCTGCACTTCTCGAGCGTCTGGACGTAGAAGAGGCCCGTCGCGGGATTGAACGACGGCGAATACCAGTTCGTCGCGCCGTCCTGCGACGGGCACACTTTCGTGCCGCCGACTGATGGCTCCTGGCCTGGCACCTTCACGGGCCGGCCATCCTCGGCGATGCCGGTCGCCCACGTGAGATTCCTGATGAACGGGCGAGCCAGCAGCCGTGTGCCGTCACGCCGATCGAACACGTAGAAGAAGCCGTTGCGATTGGCGTGGAGCATCAGGGGCCGGCGTTCGCCCTGCCATTCCGCATCGACGAGCACTGAGGTCTGGGTGGCGTCCCAGTCCCACAAGTCGTGGGGCGTGAACTGATAGTGCCACTTGAGCTGTCCGCTCTTTCGATCGAGCGCCAGGATGCAGCTCGCGTAGAGGTTGTCGCCCTGCCGGTCGTCGCCGTTGTACTCCTTGCTCGGGTTGCCGGTGGGCCAATACACCATGTCGAGCACGGGGTCGTAGCTGCCTGTGAACCACGTCGGCGCGCCGCCGTGAGCGATGTCCTTGCCGCGCCATGTCTCCGATCCAGGCTGTCCCGGCCTGGGCACGGTCCAGAAGCGCCACACTTCGCGGCCGGTGGCCTGGTCGAAGGCCACGACGAAGCCGTTGGCGCCGTGCTCGCCGCCCGACACGCCCGACACGACCAGGTCGCCGGCGGTGAGCGGTGCAGACGAAGCGGCGTAGTTGCTCCGCCAGTCGTCCATCACGCTGTCCCACAGCACGTCGCCCGTGAACCGGTTCAGCGCGATCAGGTGCGCGTGGTCGGTGACCATGAACACGCGGTCGCCGGCGACGGCCACGCCACGATTGGCGCCGCCACCGGACACTCCCTGCGTGCGCGGGCGCTTGAACTGCCAGATCTCACGGCCGCTGCCCGCGTCGATCGCGATGCACTCGTTGGCGGCGGTGACGTACATGATCCCGCCGACGACGACAGGTGTGACCTGCAGCAGCCCTGCATCGGCCACCGGGTACATCCACGCCGGCGCCAGCCGCGTGACCGTCTGCTTGTCGATCTGCGTCAGGGTCGTGTAGCGATTGCCGCCGGAGTCGCCGTTGTACGTGGGCCAGTCGGTGTCGGAGGTCACGGCGCGGAACCGGTCGCCATCCCGGCGGAGCAGGTGCACGCGATTGTCGTCGGTGCGCAACTGCACGTCGTCAAAGCCTTCGTTCACCACGACGCCTGTCAGGATGCCGCCGTCCGTGGTCTGCGCCGTCAGGCGTCTGATGGGCACGAGTTCGGCGTCTCGCTGTAACTCGCGAAGGAAGGCGACGAGGCTGCGGCGCTTCGCCAGCGCCATCGGAGTGGGAGGCATCCCCTTGCTGATGCGGCCGCCGCGGATCAGCGTCGCGAGTTGCGTGTCGTCGAGGTTGCCCAGGCGCAGCGCGATCGGAGGCCCCATGTCGCCGCCCTTGCCGTCGGCGCCGTGGCAGCGCGCGCAGAAGGTCTCGAAGAGCTTCTTTCCCGGATCGGGTGTCTGCGCGTGCGCAGGCGCCACGCTGACAAGCACGAGCATCCCGACGACCGCGACGCCACTCCGCATGCGAGCCCACCTGCCTCCGCAACGATTGTAGGGGCATTCAGATCGTGTCGGGGCGATGCTAAGATGCGCGACGGAACGTACGGCACTGGAGCGCGGCCGTCCG
>JAENWD010000277.1 GCA_016650245.1 Vicinamibacteria bacterium | reverse complement strand
GCTCGCGGTGAGCGGCTGTCGGCAGCCTGCCTCCGCACCCGCTGCGGTTGCCAAGGAGCACCCGAATATCCTGCTCGTGACGATAGACACGCTGCGCGCCGACCATCTCGGCAGCTACGGCGCGGCAAGCGCGATGACACCTGGTCTGGACGCCCTCGCGAAGCGAGGCGTTCAGTTCGCGACCGCGCTGTCTCATGTCCCGCTCACGGGGCCGTCTCACGCGTCGATGCTCACGGGCCGCACGCCGCCCGGACATGGGTTCCGCAACAACGGGGGCTACGTCCTGGCGCCAACACTTCGCACGGCGGCCGAGGACTTCAAGCAGGCAGGCTACCGCACGGCGGCCTTCGTGTCGGCGTTCCCGCTCGACCGTCGCTTCGGGTTCGATCGCGGCTTCGATGTCTACGAAGACCACCTGCCCCGCGGCAACGACCGGCGGCGTACGCCGTATGTCGAGCGCCACGCCGACGCGACCACCGACGCCGCGCTCCGCTGGCTCGCTGCGCCGGGCAACGACGGAAAGAGCGGGCCGTGGTTCATGTGGGTCCACTACTACGATCCGCACGCGCCCTACGAGCCGCCGCCTGACTTGGCCGAGCGTTTCCGCAGCGCCCCCTATGACGGCGAGATCGCGTTTGTCGATCGCGAGCTGTCGCGTGTGCTGACGGCACTCGAGCAGGGTGGGGATCTGGGGAGAACCGTTGTCCTGGTGACCGCGGACCACGGCGAGAGCCTCGGCGAGCACGGGGAAGGCGCACACGGCCTCTTCGTCTACGACGCCACGATTCGCGTCCCCTGGATCATGGCGGGGCCCGGGATAGGCGAAGGGCGCGTGTCGCCGACCCTCGCGCGATTGATCGACGTGCTTCCGACGTTGCACGATTACGCCGGCCTTCCGCCGCGGACCGGCATGGAAGGGCGATCGCTGCGGCCTGCCGCTGAAGGCCGTCGGATGGATGACCAGCCGTCGTACGCCGAGTCGCTCTATTCGGAGCTCGAACTCGGTTGGGCGCCGCTTTATTCGTGGCGCGTCGGCGGCTTCAAGCTGATCGAAGCGCCACGGCCCGAGTTGTACGACTTGACGAACGACCCGAAGGAATTGACGAACCTGGCCGAGACGAATGCGCCGCGCGTCGCCCAACTGCGTCGCGGCCTCGAGGCCGGGGTCCGTCAGCAGACCGCACCTGCGGGAGCAGTCGCGTCTTCCGATCCGCAGGCGATCGAGCGGCTGCGGTCGTTGGGATATCTCAGCGGCTCGAGCGGCACGCGGGCTGGCGCCGGCGCGCTTCGCGACCCCAAGGACGGCGTCCGCTTCCTGCCGCGACTCAACCGGGCGATGTCGGCGGCACGGGTCGAGCCCGAGGTCGCGATTCGCGAGCTCACCGCGGTCCTGTCAGAGGACCCGACCCTCTTCATGGCGCGACGCACCCGCGCCGTCGCCTACGCGTCGGCGGGCAGGCACGATCTCGCCATCGCCGATATGCGCATCCTGGAAAAGGCGGGCGAGCTGACGCCGGAAGACGCGGTCGTGCTGGGCGACAACCTGCGATTCGCCGGACAGTTCGACGACGCCACCGCAGTGCTGGAACGCGCCTCGCGCGACAGCCCGACGTTCCCTCAGCCGCTCGTCTCGCTCGCCGAGGTGCAGATCGCGCAACACCGGTATCCCGAAGCCGGAGCCACGCTCGAAGGCGTCTTGAAGCTGGCGCCCGATTTCATCGAGGCTCTGCGACGCCTCGGCGATCTCGCGTTCCTGCGCGACGACATGGGCGCCGCCGGATCGCGGTACACCCGCATCCTCGAGCTCGACGGCACCGATGTGCCGGCGATGATCAAGCTCGGCGTCGTGCGCATGCGAACGAGCCAGGCGGCGGAAGGCCTGCGGCTGTTCCAATCCGCGATTTCGCGCGATCCGAAAAACGGCGAGGCGTTGCTCTACCTCGCCGGCGCGCTGGCCGCCGGCGGACGCCCGGCCGAGGCGCTTGCGTACTTCGACCGTGCGGTGGCCGCCGATCCCCGCTCGACGATGGCGCTGAACGGGCTGGGATTGGCACGGCTCGCCCTCGGCGACAAGACGCGCGCGGGCGCAGCATTTCGCGCATCGCTGCGGATCGATCCCTCGCAGCCCGAGATCGCGAACACGCTTCGAGAGCTCCGCGGCGGCGGCTGATCGCGCGCGATATGACGAACCTGCCTCACCTCCCTCGCGTAGCCCTCGCCCTCCTGCTGGCGGCCTACGTGCTGCCCCTGGCCGTCCCGGTGCCCCTCATGGAAGACGACGAGGGGCTGCACGCCGCCATTGCCCTCGAGATGGTGGAGCGGGGCGATTGGACCGTGCCGCGGCTGATGGGCGAGCCGTTCCTCGACAAGCCGATTCTCTACTTCTGGATGCAGGCCGCCTCGCTGGCGGCGTTGGGCCCGTCGGAGTTCGCCGTGCGACTGCCGGGCACGCTGATGGCGGTACTGGCAGTCGCGGCGATCGGCTGGTTCGCCTGCGCGATGTTCGGTGGGACCGTCGGCGCATGGGCAGCCTTCGGTTACGCCACGATGCTGCTGCCGTATGCCGTGTCCCTGGCGCCGCTGCACGATGTCGCCATGGTGCCGCTGGTGACGACGGCGGTGGCCGCGTTCTGGCACGCGCGACACGCGTCCTCTGGTGGCGCGCTTGCCGGTTGGACGCTCGTGGCCGGCGTCGCGCTTGGGTTGTCGATGCTCGGCAAAGGGCTCACGGGGGTCGGGCTGGTGGGCATCGGCACGGCGGCGTGGGTGCTGTGGTCTCGCGCCCTCTCGTGGAAGTTGGTCGTGGCGGGCACCGTGGCGCTGGCCATCGGCGCCGTCATCGCGTGGCCCTGGTACGCGGCGATGGAGCGCGCTGCGCCTGGCTACCTGCACTACTTCTTCATGGAACGGCATCTCGAGGGCATGACTGAAGCCACCCAACGCCACGCGGGACGCCCCTTCTGGTACTACTTGCCGATCCTGGCGGTCGGGGCGTGGCCGTGGCTGCTGTTTGCCGCGCGCCGCGTGCGCCAGCCACTCGGCGACGGCGAGCGGCTGCTCTGGTGCTGGTTCGTGGCCAACCTGGTGGTGCTCAGCCTGGCAGGGTCGAAGCTGGCCACCTATCTGCTCCCGACGCTGCCGGCCGTCGCCACGCTGGCGGCCGTTCGGCTGACGCGGTCACTCGTCACCGGCGAAGATGCCCGCTGGCGTGAGGCCGTGTCGAAGGTCTCGGCTGGCGTGACCGCGACGCTTCCGCTCCTGGCGATGCTGGCACTGGTGCTGGGGAAGTGGCCGCCGCTACCGGCCTGGGCCATTCTCTGGGCGTCAGTACCCCTGGTCGTGTTCGGTCTGACGCTGAGAGCGCGCGGACGGATCACTTCCGGACCGGCGCAACTGGCCCTCGTCACGGCCGCCACGATGGTTGTCGCTGCACTGGTGGTCCGTCCGCTGGTCGCCGACCGCCTCACCGCACGCAACCTGGCCGAGTACCTCAACCGCTCGGCGACGCTGCCGTCCAAGGTGTGGGTCATCGACGAAGGCATCGGGTCGCTGGTGTTCTACCTGCGCCAGGATCTGCGCCGCACGCTCACCACCAGACAGATCGAACACGTCTCGCGATTCTCGCTCAAGGATGTCGAGGGACCGCCAGATGCCCTGGTGGCCGTGGCGAGCGACCGCATCCCTGGAGTCGCGCGTGCCATCGGCCTTGGGCCCGTGACCATCCCGCCAGAAGGCACGTTCCTGGTCGTGCCGATCGCGACCCTGGATCTCGGTGCTGCGCGAAGCGGCACCTGAAGCTCCCGCTCAGCTAGCGCTTCTTCGGGGCGGCCACCTTTGCGTTGTCGCGCTCGGCAGCTTCTTTCGCGCGAAACTTCGCGATGCCTTCGATCAACTTCACGGGGACGGGCTCGGAGAGCGGAAAGCGGATCGTGCCCTTGTCATTGACCTCGAACGGCGCCAGGTCGTCCTTGAACGCGGCGACCAGGCGAGCGGTGGAGGGGTACGATCTGCACGGCCGGTGGAAAGTCCGCGATGTACTCGTCGATGTTCCTGGGTGTTCTGTGATCAGTTTCCATAGGCTTTCACCGTAGCGACGCGACGAGCATACTCGGCCGTCGCCTTTCGCACCTGGGGCGCGACCTGGGTCCCAAACAGCTCGATGGCGTGGAGCACGTCCCGATGCGGCATCGCCCCGATGCTCATCTGCAGCAGGAAGCGCTGATTCCCGAAAACCTCGTGCTCGCGGAGGATCTTGTCGGCCACTTCCTGCGGGCTGCCCACGACCAGCGCGCCCTCGGGCCCGCGCATCGCGTCGAACTCGCGGCGCCCAATCGGCGCCCAGCCGCGCTCTTGCCCCACGGTGTTCATCGCCGCGGCATAGAACGGAAAAAACGTGTCGGCCGCGCGTTGCGACGTGTCCGCGACCAGGCCGAGCGAGTTGATCCCGAGCCGCAGGCACGAGGGGTCGTGCCCGGCGCGCGCGCCGGCCGTGCGATAGAGATCGGCAATCGGGGCGAAGCGGTCCGGCACCCCGCCGATGATCGCCAGCGCCATCGGCAGCCCGAGTGTGCCGGCTCGGACGGCCGAGGCGGGCGTGCCGCCGACGGCGACCCAGATCGGCAGGTGATCCTGCACGGGACGCGGATAGACGCCGCGGTCCTCGATCGCGGGCCGATGCACGCCAGACCACGTGATGCGTTCGATATCGCGCAGCCGCATCAGCAGGTCCAGCTTCTCGGCAAACAGCGCGTCGTAGTCGCGCAGGTCCTGCCCAAAGAGCGGATACGACTCGATGAACGACCCGCGTCCCGCCATGATCTCGGCACGTCCGCCGGAGAGCAGGTCGACGGTGGCGAACTGCTGGAAGACGCGCACGGGATCGTCCGAACTGAGCACCGTGACGGCGCTGGTGAGTCGGATGCGCGTCGTACGGACCGCGGCGGCGGCCAACACCACGGCCGGCGCCGACACCGAGTAGTCGGGCCGATGGTGCTCGCCGACGCCGAAGACGTCGAGCCCGACCTGGTCGGCCAGCTCGATCTCCTCGATCAGGTGCCGCAGACGCACCTCCGGCGCCAGCGTCACGCCGGTTTGCGGGTCGCGCGACACATCAGCAAATGTGTACAAACCGAGTTCAATCATGGTTCTGACCTACACCCCCGCGCCCCTACGCCCCCACGCCCACTACGCCGTGACAGCTGCGGCCCGACGACGGATCGCCAGGTTCGCTACGCCGCCGCCGATGCCGATCGCCAGGGCGGACCAGGTGATTTCAGGCGTCCACAACGTCGTCAGGCCGAGCAGCGCGTCGAGCGAGTAGGCGCCCGGGCCCGTGAGCGTCAGCGCGGCCGCGCCCACTCCGTACAGCAGCGGCACCTCGATGCCATTGGTCGAAGCAAACACGCCGTGCGGCCAGTGCACGCTGATGGCCGCGACAACCATCACCGACACCATCAACCCGCCGGCAACCGGGCCGAACAGGCCAAGCGCCAGCAGGACGCCGCTGACAATCTCGGTCACCGCGGCCGTGGTCGCAAACAGGCGCCCGGGACGGAAGCCCAGCGCCTCGAAGAACCCGGCGGTGCCGGCAATCCCGTAGCCGCCAAACCACCCCAGCAGCTTCTGCGACCCGTGTGCCGCCATCAGCACGCCCAACGCTAACCTCGCCAGCAACAACCCTGCATCCATGATCTAGCCTCCGTAGTAAGAAGACGACCAAGCCTCAGGCCTCAGGCCTCAGGCCTCAAGCCTCAAGCCTCGGGCCTCGGGCCTCGGGCCTCGGGCCTCGGGCCTCGGGCCTGACAGTATAACTATACTTTGTATATTTACATCTTGTCAAATAGCTGCTTGCGGTTTGATGCCGGCGGGGGTATTCTCGGTGTCGAGCCGTCCAGATGTCACGAACGACCCCTCCGCACCCGCCCGAGCTGTGCGCGCGCTTTCACCGCGCCAGCGAGCTGATCGGCCGGCGCTGGACAGGCGCGATCATCTTCGTGCTGCTGAAGTCCAGGTGCCGGTTCGCGACGCTGCGCGATGCGATCCCGGAGATCACGGACCGCATGCTCAGCGACCGCCTGCAGGAGCTGGAAGCCGAAGGGATCGTCGATCGCACGGTGATTCCGGACACGCCGGTACGCGTCGAGTACTCGTTGACGAAGAAGGGTCGAGCGCTGGCGGCGGCCTTTGACGCCATCGCCGACTGGGCGCACAAGTGGACCGACGACAAGCCGGCGCCCAGGCGGGCGGTCACGCGCGCCTGACTATCGCTGGGCCACGCGGCGCGACTTGAAGAACGCCTGGACGACCAGCCGGCACTCCTCCTGCAGCACACCCTCCACCACCTCGAAGCGGTGGTTCAACGTCGGAATCTCCAGCGGCTGCGTCGTCGAGACCAGCGCGCCGGTCTTCGGCTCGCGCGCGCCAAACACCACGGTTCGCACGCGTGCCAGTACCAACGCGCCCACGCACATCAGACACGGCTCCAGCGTCACGTAGACATCAGCGCCGACGAGCCTGTAGTTGTTGACCGCGCGCGCGGCCTCGCGCAGCGCGACGATCTCGGCGTGTGCGGTGGGGTCGACCTCAGCGATGGGCCGGTTGGACCCCCGCCCGATCACCTGGCCGTCGAGCACGACGACGGCGCCGATGGGGACCTCGCCGGCGGCGGCGGCGAGACGGGCCTGGTCGAGCGCCAGGCGCATGAACGCGTCGTGCATGGGCCCGATCTTAATCCGACCCGTGAAGCACGCCATCCCGGGTGGCTGCCCAGCGCGCCGTACGTGCTGGCCGCGCACCCCTTCGCGGGTCGATGTACGGTTCTGGAACGAATGGCTAGCGGTCGGGCGTGTCGAACTGCGCGAGCGTGTCTCGCAGAGCGTCGCGAACCGGCAGCAGCTGCCGTCGGACGGCGCGCTGATTCATCGCGTAGATGCCCAGCGACAGGAACAGCGCGCACAGCGTGTAGACGACCTTCGACGTCACGCTGCTGTCGAGGCCCCAGGAGAACACGAGGCTGCTGCCGACCAGCGGCGCCAGATACCACCAGGCGACACCGCGCAACAGTCGGATCTGGTCGTTCACCTTCTGCAGTTCAAGCTCGCAGTGCGCGCGCAGAGTTGCGTCTTGCGGCGTGGGGCGACGGGTGCGCACGCGGTACAGATGGACGGCGACGAACACGCACGCCACGGACACGAGGATCGCGCCCGCCCTGGCGACGGGCTGTCGAATCGAGACCGCGAAGGCGGCAAACATTGCGGAGACCAGCACGCCGGCTGCCGTCTCGACCCAGTCCCGTTGTCGCACCTGGCGATGCAACGTCGCCGCGCGAGCGGCCACGGATCGCAGCAAGTCCGGCGATGCCGGCGGCGGTGTGCCGGCGGTGGATTGCCACCGCCCTTTCATCCGATCGAGGTCCATTGCGTCCTCCCCACATAGCGCTCGGTAAAGCGCTTCTTGATCTGGTGCAGCCGCACGCCGACATGGTTGTCGCTGAGCCCGGTGATGTCGGCCATCTCGCGGTAGCTGAGGTCTTCGAGGTAAAGCGCCAGCAGCGCGCGGTCCACATCGGGCAGCGTCTCGAGAAACTCCGCGAGCACGGCCATCTCGTCGCGACCGCCGGCCGAGCCGGTCGTGTCCGGCGTGTCGTCTGGACTCGCCACGTCCGCGCGGTGTCGATCGCGCAGGAGCGTCCGGCGGCGAAAGCTGATGGCGGTGTTCAGCGCGACCCGGTAGGCCCATGTTTCTGGGCGCGCGGCGCCCTTGAAGGAGTCGAGGGTCCGCCAGATCTGCAGGACCATGTCCTGAAAGAGGTCCTCCTGGTCGGGCCCGCGGGCGAACCCTCGAGCCAGCGATCGCCATTGGCGGGCGCTGCTGTCGTAGACCGTGCGGAATCGTTCGTCTCTGGTCATGCCGTTCACCAGAGATTAGTCGCACAGGGGAGGGGTTTCTTAGGGGCACGGAGTACAACGTTGAAGTATCGTCTCACCGACTCTTCAATCGGAGGCCCGATGATGCGTTCGCGTGTTGCCAGCCTGGCCCTCGCGGCTGGACTCTTGTTCTCGATGTGCGGCGTGCCGGCGATCGCACAGACCCCGACGCCACCGGGCGGTCCGGGTCCCCAGGGCCAGGGCCCCCAGCCCGGTCCGGGTGGGCCCGGCGGCATGAATCAGAAGCCGAAGAACCTCAAGGTGTTGCCGCAGGACATGAGCCGCGAACAGGTCACCGCGATCATGCGAGGCTTCACGGGCGCACTCGGCGTTCGCTGCACCCATTGTCACGTGGGGCAGGAGGGAAGCCCGCAGAGCATGGACTATGCGGCCGACGACAAGGACGAAAAGCTGACGGCGCGCGAGATGCTCAAGATGGTGCGCACGATCAACACCGATTACGTGCGCATGGCGAGCGGAGGCGACGCCAAGGCGGACGTCCGGTGCGAGACGTGCCATCGCGGGCGAACCGAACCGCCACAACCGCTGGCCGACATCCTGGTCGAGACGGCCTCCACGCAGGGCGCCGATGCGGCGATTGCGAAGTACACGCAGATGCGAAGTGAGTCGCTCGAAGCGGGCCAGTACGATTTCCGCGAGCGCACGCTCGTCGGCGCGGCCCGGCGCCTGCAGGAGCAGAACGCGTCAGACGAGGCAGTCGCGCTCCTCAAGGCCTCAATTGAACTGTTCCCGAACTCGGCCGACGTGGTCGCGTCGCTCGGCATGGTTCTCCTCCAGCGCGGAGATCGCGGCGGCGCACAGGCGCAGTTCAATCGGGCCCTGCAACTGGACCCGAAAAACGCAATGGCGCAGCAAGGCCTGCGGCGGCTGCAGGGGGGACCTGCCGCACCAGGGGGGCCGCCTCCATAGCACGCGCCGACTTCATCACGCCGTGGTGGCGGTGCCAGAGCCCCCAGTGGCCAGTGGCGCTCGCGCCGGATGACTCGACGGCTGCCACTCGTTCAGAATCTGTCGAAGATCCACGTCGGGCGCAATCAGGCAGATATGTCCGTGGCCTTCGAGCACGCGCATCACCGCGCCCGGCGTGCGGGCAGCCATGAACCGCGCCTGCGCCACCGAAGAGACGAGGTGATCCTGGTCTGCCGCGAGAAACAGCGTGGGAGGAACGAGATCCTGCAACCGCTCGCGCACGTCGTACCGCATCAGCAGCTTCAGCCGGCCGACGTACCCGTCGCGGCTGGCGCGCGCGGTCAGCGCGAGGAACTGCTGGACCTCGTCGCGGTGGGTGTGGCGTGAGTGCATGCGAAATGCGGTGAGGCGGCGGATCAGAGTCATCGCGCCCCACGGCAGCACACCCAGGCCCCACGCGGCCAGGTGCAGCCGCGCCTGCGGCGCAAAGTAGGGAAACGAATTGAGGACGACCAGCGCCTGCACCTTCTCGGGGTGCGCCAGCGCGAAGCTCATCGCCAGCGCGCCGCCGAAGGACTCGCCAATCACGATGGCACGGCCGGTTGCGGGCGCGGCCGCATCGACGATGCCGGCAAGGTCGGCCACGAGCTGGTCCAGCGTCCGCGCGTCGTCGCGCAGCGCGTAGGTGGCCACCCGATAGGCCCCGGCGAGCGATGGGACCTGGCGGTAGAACAATTGACCGGTGCCGTCCATGCCCGGCACCAGCACGACCGCCTCGTCGCCCGGGCCCTGGAGCGACAGCCGCGCGTCGTAGGTATCCGTCATAGGATCCCATCATGACCGAGGATCGCGCCGGTGGCCACGGCTCTGCGCTGGGCCGGGCGTGGCGTGTCGGCTGCACGATGGCGGCGGTCGTCCTGATCGAGACACTGGTCTGCGCCATGGCCGCCATGCCGGTGGTGTCGTTCTGGTGGTGGCTGGCCGGCCGCACCTCCGGGTATCCCCTGCTCGATGTGATGGTCGTGAGCCTGCTGGCGGTACCGTCGTATGTCGTCTTCGCGCTCGCGCTCGTCTGCGTGTCGCCGGCGGCCACCTGGCTCACCGGCGCGCGAACGCCGGCCAACGCCGAGATGCGCATCGCCGATGCCGGCTGGCCGTTGATGCGATGGGTCCGCTACATGGCTGCGGCGCACGTCGTCCGCCTGCTGGCCGGTCCGCTGCTTCGTGGCACGCAGCTCTGGGCGTTCTACCTGCGCATGAACGGCGCGCGGATCGGTCGCCGGGTCTTCGTGAACTCGCTGTCGATCGGGGATCACAACCTGCTCGAGTTCGAAGACGACGTGGTGATCGGCGGCGATGTGCATCTGTCTGGCCACACCGTTGAGGGCGGCGTGGTGAAGACGGCGGCGGTCCGGCTGGGCCGCCACGTCACCATCGGCCTGGGCAGCGTCGTGGACATCGGCGTCGTGGTCGGGCCCGACGCGCAGGTGGGAGCGTTGAGTCTGGTGCCCAAGCACACGACGCTCGAGGGCGGTGGGGTCTATGCGGGCGTCCCCGTGCGGCGGATTCGGTGATCCACGTGCCTGTTGTGCCTCGCTGATAATGTCCCCTTCCCACCACTTTAGAAATGTCCCCTAACGTAGGGACCTCTGAGGAGGTTCCGGTTGGGAAGGACGGCGATGAGTGTACGGGAGTTGCAGCGGGTCGAGGTCATGGCGCGGGTGGCGAAGGG
>JAENWD010000276.1 GCA_016650245.1 Vicinamibacteria bacterium | reverse complement strand
GCTGCGCGAAGACCTGGGCGGCACCTACAGCGTCTCGGCCGATTACAGCAACACGCTGCCCAGCCCGGGATACGGCACCTCGACGATCAGCTTCGGCAGCTCGCCGGAGAATGCCGAGAGGCTGACGACCGCGGTGATGGGCGAGGTGAAGCGCCTGGCCGCGGAGGGCCCGACCGCCGAGGACGCCGCCAAGGTGCGCGAGCAGGAGAAACGTGAGCTGGAAACCAGCCTGAAGCAGAACGGCTACTGGCTGGGCGGCCTGCAGACGCTGATCACGCTGCAGCGCGATCCTGCGCTGCTCTCCTCGAGCGGCGACCGCATCGAGACGATCACGCCGGAACGTCTGAAGGCCGCGTACCAGAAGTACTACCCGATGAACCGCTACACCGTCGCGACGCTGGTGCCCGACCCCGCGGCGGTGGCATCTCCTGCACCTGCGACCGCCACGCCCCAGCCGCCGCAGCCCCAAGACTGATGGTAGCCAGGTGCGAGAGCTCCAGAGGCTAAGTGCGAAGCTCCTGAGGTCTGAGGCTTGAGAAATTCTATGAAGAAGTGTCCTTTCTGCGCGGAAGAGATTCAGGCCGCGGCCGTGAAGTGCCGCTACTGCGGGTCGATGATCGGCCACTGGCCGCCGGGCGGCGCACCGCCGGAGGCCGAGGCACACGGCGAGACGCTGGCCGAGGCGCCGCCGCTCCCCCGCGCCCATGTGGACTCGCGTCCCAACAAAGTCTCGATCGGCGCGTTTGTCGTCATCGGGCTGCTGCTCGTGGTGATTGGCGTCCTGCTGGTGACGCGCAACCGCGCCGCTCTTGTGGGGCTCGGCGGCGGCGGCAGGGCGCAAGTGGCCACCGAGGCCGCGACGATGGCGCCGAGCCAGCCCACCGATGGCGACTACCAGTTCCTGTCGATTCCGTGGGGGACGCCGCGCGCCGACGTGCGCGCGCGCCTGGAAGCCCGCGGCTTCACGTTCATCGAGATAGATGCCGACGGCGACGACCAGTTCCAGGGCCGCGTGGACGGCCGCGATGCCGGCGTTGCCGCCATGTTTGCCGGTGATGGGCTGGCCAAGTTTGTCGTGGTGATGCTGGCCGCCGACCCGGAAGGTGGTCTGCTGGAGCTGATGAAGCGGAACCTCTCCGGCGCCTACAGCCAACCGGCGCGTCAGCGCGACGCCGCGACGATCTGGCCCGAGCGCATCGGCACGCTGGTCTGGGTCACCACCTCAGCGGCTCGCAACGTCACCGTGCACTTCGAGGCGGCCGGGTGGCCGGCGGAGTCGAAGCGACGGAGAGGTGCGGCCTCTGGATCGTGAAGCCGCGGGGCTAGCCTCGGGCCTCGACGCTATTCTGCGAACGGCAGGCGCCGATCGCTCTTGCGGGTCGTGCCAATCTGACGTTTGCGCCGTTGCTTCAGATCGGCCATCACCGCGGCCGACACCGAATCGGACAACTCGCGCAGCACGGCTGCGATCATGCGGTCGCGCCGCACGCCCAGGTCGAGCGGTGCCGTGAACAGCTCGGCCACGTCGACCTCCAGTGCACCGGCGATACGTTCGAGGGTGTCGGTGCCGCAGTGGCCGCCCTTGACGATGTGCAGGACCGTGCTGCGGCTGATCCCGGCCAGCCTCGCCAGCTCCTGCTGGGTCATCCCGCGCTCTCTGAGCATCGCCCGAATCGCGTCGCGCCAGACCGCCATGGGTCGGAACTATAACAGGGAGAGGTGCTCTCGGGTGCTACGGGGTGCTCTCGGGTGCTACGGGGTGCTACGGGGGTGCTCTTGAGGCTAGCTGCGAAAGTTCCCGAGGCTATCAGCGAAGCTCCCGAGGCCCGAGGCTATCAGCGTCAGTTCCCGAGGCCCGCCGTGCGTCAGAACGCAAACCGCACCGCCACCTGCGCCATCCGTCCTGGCCCGGCCGACAGGCTCTGCCCGAACGTCGGGTGATCCACGAAGCTGTCGGGCAGGCCGAAGTTGGTCCGATTCAGCAGGTTGTAGATCTCGGCGCGGGCTTCGAGACGTCGAGTGCCGCCCAGGCGCGTGACCTTCGAGATCGCGATGTCCAGACTGGCCGAGGCCGGGCCGATCAGGATGTTGCGGCCGGCCGAGCCGAAGGTGAACGGCGCGGCGATTTGAAACGCGCGTCCGTTGTACGTCACCGCGCCGGGCGTCCCTGGCGGCACCTCGTCGGGCCGGTCGTAGCCGAACTGGCCGCCAAGATTGCCGGTGTTGCTGTTGTCGCTGGTCACGCGCGGCGTGAACGGCCGCCCGCTCTGCACCGACAGCAGCGCGCTCATCTGCCAGTCGCGTCCAAGGGCCCGGCTGCCCATCGCCGGCACTTCCCAGATGGCCGCGACGACGCCGCGATGGCGCACGTCGTAGTCGGAAAGACCACGCTCGAGGTCGGGCCGGTCGCTCCACTGCGGCGTGTTGTCGTTGCCCTCGCTGGCCAGAAACGCCGAGCCGTCGTCAATTGACTTGCCCCACGTGTACGCGCCCCGTAGCCAGAGGCCACGCGCGCGGGGCCGCTCGACGCGCAGTTGGAGCGCGTGCGAGACGGAGGCGCCTTCGGTCTCCACCAGCAGGATGTCGCCGTAGCCGGGAATCGGCCGGCGTTGGTCCACCGGGCCGGGACCCGGCGGCGGCTGATTCAGGTTCCGCTTGCGCACCAGCGACGTCCCACGCGCGCCGACCCAGCGCGCCGAGACGTCGATGCCGCGCACGCGCGTCTCGATGCCCAGGCTGCCCTGCTGTCGATGGGAGGTCGGAAACGCCGGCGCGAGCGTGTTGACCGATATCGGCGGCTCGAAGCCGGCGGCCTCGGGGAACGGGTCGGCGGCGGTCGGCGGTACCGGGCCGCCGGGCACGAAGACGCGGAAGGTGAAGAACGGCGGGTTGAAGTAGAGCGCGGAGTTCTCGATCAGCGTGCTGGCGTCGTAGTAGATGCCGAAGCCGCCGCGCAGCAACCACGAGCCGTCGTCGCGCAGCAGCCAACTGGCGCCCACGCGAGGCGCCAGGTTGTTCCAGTCCGCGTTGATGCCCGCGCGCGGCACGCCGTCCTGCCCCACAGGGCGCAGTGTCGCCGACGCCTGATCGAAGATCGCCATGCGGTCGTCGGCGTCCACCGGCGGCTTGTTGAATTCGTAACGCAGCCCCGCGTTCACCGTGAGGCGCGTGGTCACGCGCCAGTCGTCCTGCACGAACAGGTTCAGGGCCGTCGTGCGCAGCTTCTGCGGGTTGTCGTTGGCCGCCAGCAGCGTCACGGTGGGATAGCCCAGCAACACGTCGGCGATGCCGTTGCCGGTGAACGCGCCGAAGAAGTTCAGTTGCCCGCGCGGGAAGACGTGGTTGTAGCCATCCGATCGGTAGTGCCGCACCTCGCCGCCGACCTTGACGAAGTGACGGCCGCGCTCGGCGCTCACCGTGTCCGACAGGTGCAGCGTGTGCGTGCCGCGCACCACCGGCAACGACACGTCGTCGCCCACGGCATCGAGGCCGACCACCGAGATCGCCGGGAACCCCATGTCGTCGGCGGGCAGCGACGGCCCGGTCATGCCGAGTGCGCCGAAGCCATCGGTGCCACGGTTGACCGGATACACGTCGCGCCGCAGCCGGTTCCAACCCACGCGCAGGTCGTGAAACACGCGCGATCTGAACGACTGCGTGAGCGCGAAGGCCAGGTTCTGCCCGACGTCCAGCGTCGAGGTGCCATAGCCGGACAGCCCGCGGTCCGGGCTCGCAAAGGGATCCGTGCGGTCGTCGCGCGACACGGTGTAGCGGATGAAGAACGGCGACTGGCTGGACGCGCGGTGATCGGTCTTGACGGTCACCTGCCAGGTGTCCTGCGGCCCGAGCGGCGACGAGACGTAGTTGCCGGCCCCACCCTCAAGGTTTGGTAGCGGGTACCGCGAGGCGATGGCGGCGCCGGTGGCGTCGATGCGCGAGGCCGGGATGCGGTTGCCGTCAAACGGCTGCCCGGTGAACGGGTCGAAGATTGTGACGCCGCTGGCCGAGAAATCGCCGCCGCGCTCGGCCGCCGTGGGCACGTTCGCCAGGCGCGTCTCGGCCGTGCGGTCGTGCACGCCTTCGACCGCGGCGAAGAAGAACCCCCGCAGCAGCGGCGCGGGGCCGCCGATCGTGCCGCCGAACTGGTGGCGGCGCCGGTACGGCTCTGGCTGGTCGGCGGCGTCCAGCGCGCCGCGGGCCTCGAGCGATCGGTCGCGAAAGAACTCGTAGGCCGACCCCGAGACGCGCTGGCCGCCCGACTTCAGCACGACGTTGACTTGCGCGCCCGCACTTCGGCCGTACTCGGCGTCGTAGCTGCTGGTGAGCAGCGTGAATTCCTGCACCGCGTCCAGGCTCGGCGTGACGAGCACGCGGTTCAGGAACAGGTCGTTGTTGTCCACCCCGTCGAGCAGGAAGTTGTTCGACGCCTCGCGCGCCCCCGCGACGTTCACCGGCGTGCCGCCCTCGCCCGACAGCCGCGATCCAGGAGCCGGCGGCGCGGCGCCCGGCGCCTGCCACGCAAACTCCCCCACGTCGCGGCTGGCCACCGGCGTCATCATCAGCACCTGGCCGCTGAACACCTCGCCCACCGCCGTCGCGCCGGTCCGCGCACGCGCGGCATCGGCCGTCACGGTCACCGTCTCCGAGACATCTCCAGGCCCAAGGACGAGGGTGAAGCTGCGCTTGGCGCCAGCTTCCAGGTGGAAGGTCTCGATGCTGGTTTGCCGAAACCCCGCCAGCGTCGCGCGCACGGTGTAGTCGCCCGGCTGCAGCAGCGACACCACTGCCATCCCCGTCGGCCCCGTCGTCGCGACGCGTTCCACGCCCGCCGCGGGGTGCACCACCGACAACCCCACGCCCGGCAGCACCGCCCCCGTGGAATCCACGACTTCGACCAGCACCGTCGCGGTCAGGGGCTGAGCGGACAGCGGAGGTGCCATGTGCAGCAGCAGGAGCGCCAGGATGACAGTTCGACCGGTCACAGGAATATGATACGGCTATGCTCCTCGAACGTTTCGAAGACAAGGGCCTGTCGCACTACTCCTACGCCGTGGGCTGCGAGGGCCAGGGCGAGGTCGTCATCGTCGATCCGCGCCGCGACATCGACATCTACCTCGACTTCGCCCATACCCGGAATCTGCGCATCGTCGGCGTCCTGGAAACCCACATCCACGCCGATTTCGCGGCGGGCACCAAGACGCTCGCCGAGGCCACCGGCGCCGACATCCACGTCTCCGCGTACGACGAAGGTCAGCTCTACGAGACCGCATTCCCGCACACGCCGATGCGGGAGGGCGACGCGATCACGATGGGCAAGACGCGCATCGAAGCGTTGCACACGCCCGGCCATACGCCCGAGCACCTGTCGTTTCTCGTCTATGACCTCGCCCGCGCGCCAGACGTGCCGCAGGTGCTGCTGTCGGGCGACTTCCTGTTCGTGGGCTCGCTCGGCCGCCCCGACCTGATAGGCGAGGACGTGAAGCGCGAGCTGGCCGGCAAACTCTTCGACAGCGTCACGGTGAAGCTCGGGCCGCTGCCCGACTTCGTCGAGGTGAACCCGGCGCACGGCGCCGGCTCGATGTGCGGGTCGGGCATGAGCTCGCGGCCGATGACCACGCTGGGCTTCGAGCGGCTGGCCAATCCATATCTGCGCAAGGGCCTGACGCGCGAGGCGTTCATCGGCGAGATCCTCGGCCACCTCCCGCCGTTTCCGCCGTACTACAAGCTGATGAAGGTGCTGAACTCGCGCGGCGCCGAACCCTTCGACACCGATCGCGAGATCGACGCTGTCCGTGCGAAAGAGTTCCATCAGCTCATCGACAGCGGACACGTCGTCATCGACCTGCGCGATCAGCTGGCGTTTGGCGCGGGCCACATCCACGGCAGCTTCGGCATCGGCAGTTGGGGCAACCTTTCCACGTGGGCCGCGTGGGTCGTGCCCTACGACACGCCGATCCTGCTGGTCGGCTCGCGCAACGAGCCGATGGAGGACGCCGTCCGCTCGCTGGCGCGCGTCGGCCTCGACGATGTGCGGGGGTACCTGGATGGCGGGATCGAGAAGTGGATCGCGGCCGGCTACCCGGTGACTCACGTCCGCCAGCTCACGCCGGCCGAGTTCGTCGAGGTCCGGCAGGACACGCCCATGCACGTCGTGGACGTGCGCACCAGCGACGAATGGAAAGGCGGCCACGTCAGCGGCGCCCGCCACATCATGGGCGGCAAGCTGACCGAATACCTCGCCGAACTACCGCGCAACGTGCCAGTTGCGCTGGTGTGCGCCAGCGGCTACCGCTCCACCGTCGCCGCCAGCGTGCTCGAACGGGCGGGCTTCCAGGACGTCGTCAACATCACCGGCGGCATGGCCGCGTGGGGGCACGCGGGACTGCCAGTCGAGAACTAGTGCGAAGTGCAAAATGCGAAATGCAAAGTACGTACTTTGCACTTCGCACTTCGCATTTAGCACTCCTATAATCCTCCCGGAGGTCTTTCCAATGTCGCAGTCCGTCATCCTCCGCGCGTCGTTGTGCGCGGCCGTCGTGTTCTCGCTCGCCGCGTCGGCCGCGGCGCAGACGCCGCCACCGGCACGCGTGCCCGGGCAGATGCCCGACCCGTCGAAGGAGCCCGTCGTCGTGACGCCCTCGATGACGCCGGGGGGGCCGCCCTCTGATGCCATCGTGATCTTCGACGGCACGGACCTGTCGAAGTGGGTGAGCCAGAAGGACGGCACGACCCCGGCGGCGTGGGATGTCGTGGATGGCGCGATGCAGGTGAAGCCGAAAACCGGCGGGATCCAGTCGAAGGACGCCTTTGGCAGCGTGCAGCTGCACATCGAGTTTGCGACGCCCACCGTGGTGAAGGGCAGCAGCCAGGGCCGTGGCAACAGCGGCATCTTCTTGATGAACACCTACGAGATCCAGGTGCTCGACTCGTATCAGAACCCCACCTACTTCCACGGCCAGGCCGGCTCGATCTACAAGCAGCACAAGCCGCTGGTGAACCCCATCCGCAAGCCCGGAGAGTGGAACGTCTACGAGATCGTCTTCAACGCGCCGAAGTTCGACGAAGACGGCAAGCTGCTGAAGCGCGCGACGTTCACTGCGTTCCTCAACGGCGTGCTGGTGCAGGACCACGTCGAGGTGATGGGCGTGACCGCGCACGACCGCCCGCCCTACTACGAGAAACACGCCGACAAGCTGCCCATCGGCCTGCAGGACCACGGGGATTTGGTGAGGTTCAGGAATATCTGGGTG
>JAENWD010000275.1 GCA_016650245.1 Vicinamibacteria bacterium | reverse complement strand
GCCCAGGCCAGTCCGATCGCCGCGGCACACGAGGTCAGCTTCGGATATCGCACCAGTACCTCCTTGAATCGTGAATAGTCTACTTCGGACTACGGACTACGGACTACGGACTACGGACTACGGACTACGGACTTCGGACTACGGGACTTCGGGACTTCGGCACATCAGCGTTGAGTACCTTATGCTTGCCCAGGATGCCTGACTCGACCCATTCGTCCGCGGCCACGCTTCGACCGGCAACGCTGGCTGATGTGCCGCGCATCCTCGGCTTCATCCGAGAACTGGCCGTGTACGAGCAACTGGAACACCAGGTCGTGGCGACCGAATCGCTGCTGGCCGAGCAGTTGTTCGGCCCGCGTCCGGCCGCCGAAGTGATCATCGCCGAGGTGAACGGCGCCGCCGTGGGCTTCGCGCTGTTCTTCCACAATTTCTCGACGTTTCTCGGACGTCCGGGCCTGTTCCTCGAGGATCTCTACGTCCAGCCGCACGTCCGCGGTCTGGGGGTCGGAAAAGCGCTGCTGCGCCACCTGGCGGGCCTGGCCGTCGCGCGCGGCTGCGGCCGGATGGACTGGAACGTGCTCGACTGCAACGCACCGGCCGTTGGCTTCTACAGGAAGCTGGGCGCCGACGTGCTGCCGGATTGGCGGACGTGCCGGGTGACGGGGGATGCGTTGAAGGCATTGGCGGGGTCTTCGTAGGGGCGCACGCAGTGCGCCCCTACAGAAGAATGGTGACGATTGGCGAAACGGTCTTCTGACGGCAACGAACCGTCACTGTGGGATTTGCCCGTTGCCGACGGGGATGGCAATGACAACGGGGGGGCCGGCGTGCCCCCGCCGGCCAGCGCGTCGGGCGGCAGCTTCGGCGGCGACTCGGTCGCCCTGCACGAGGCCGCGCAGTCGCGGTATCTCAACTACGCGCTGTCGGTCATCACCTCGCGCGCCCTGCCCGACGTCCGCGACGGCCTCAAGCCGGTGCAGCGCCGCATCCTCTTCACGATGTGGCAGCAGAACCTCACCTTCGACGTCAAGCATCGTAAGTGCGCCAAAGTCGTCGGCGACGTCATGGGCAGTTTCCACCCGCACGGCGACCTGGCGATCTACGAGACGCTGGTGCGCCTGGCCCAGTCCTTCTCGCTGCGCTATCCGCTGGTCGATGGATCGGGCAACTTCGGCAGCCTCGACGGCGATTCGGCCGCGGCGATGCGCTACACCGAGTGCCGGCTGGCGCGCATCAGCGACGAGTTGCTCTCCGAGATCGATCAGGACACGGTCCCGTTCCGCCCCAACTACGACGGCACCAAGACCGAACCGGTCGTGCTGCCCGCGCGGTTGCCGAACCTGCTGGTCAACGGCGCCACCGGCATCGCCGTCGGTATGGCCACCAGCATCCCGCCGCACAATCTGAGCGAGGTGTGCCAGGCGCTGTTGAAGCTGCTGGACAACCCGGACCTGACCACGGCGCAGCTGTGCCGGTGGGTGAAGGGCCCGGACTTCCCCACCGGCGGCCAGATCCTCAACTCGCCCGACGAGCTCAAGGAGATCTACCGCACCGGATCGGGCGCGGTGCGCGTGCGCGGCACGTGGGAGATGGGCGAGGCCACGCGCGCCGGCCAGACGATCTTCATCACCAGCGTGCCCTACATGGTGAACAAGGCGACGCTGGTCGAGCGCATCGCCGAGGTCGTCATCGAGCGCAAGCTGCCGCCGCTGGTCGACGTGCGCGACGTGTCCACCGACGACGTGCGCATCGAGTTGACGATCAAGAAAGACGTCGACCCCAAGCTGGTGATGGCGTACTTGTGCAAGCACACGCCGTTACAGACCAGCGTGCCGGTCAACCTCACGTGCCTGGTGCCGACCGAGAACGTCGACGTCGGACGACCCGAGCGGCTCGACCTGCACCAGATCCTCTGGTACTTCCTGAGGTTCCGGCTCGACGTCGTCACCGCGCGGCTCGAGCACGAGCTGGGCGCGCTCGAAAAGCGCATCCATATCCTCGAGGGCTTCGAGAAAGTCTTCGACGCGCTCGACGAGATCCTGCGCATCATCCGCAAGTCCGAGGGCAAGGCCGACGCCGCGGCGCAGGTCATGAAGCGTTTCGATCTGGACGCCGAGCAGACCGATGCGATCCTCGAGCTGAAGATCTACCGGCTCGCGCGCCTCGAGATCCTCGTCATCACCACCGAGCTCGCCGACAAGCGCAAGCGCGCCAGGCAGATCTCGGGGCTGCTGCGCAGCGAGCAGGATCGATGGAGCGTCGTGCGCGACGAGCTGGAGCACATCCTGAAGACCTACGGCGATCCGAGGAAGGACAAGCGCCGCACCGAGCTGGCCTCGGATGCCGACGAGATCGAGTACACAGCCGACGACTTCATCGTCGACGAAGACAACGTCGTGATCGTCTCGCGCGACGGGTGGGTGAAGCGCCAGAAAGAGGTCAAGGACCTCTCCACGACGCGCCTGCGCGAAGGCGACTCGGTGCTGGTGGTGCTGGCCGGCAGCACACGCGCCACCGCGGTCTTCTTCTCGAACTTCGGCGTCGCCTACACGTGCCGCATCATCGACGTGCCGGCCAGCACCGGGTACGGCGAGCCCATCCAGAAGCTGTTCAAGTTCAAGGACGGCGAGCGCGTGGTCGCCGCGCTGAGCCTGGACCCGCGCGTGGCGAGCAGGATCGCAACCGTCAAGGAAGGCGAGGCCCCGCCGGTGCACGCGTTGGCAGTGACCAGCGACGGTTACAGCCTGCGGTTCGGCCTCGACGGCTTCATCGAGCCCAGCACGCGCGCGGGCCGCAAGTACGCCAGGGCCGGCGACGGCGTCGAAGTGGTGGGCGTCGCCAAGATCACCGGCAGCGAGATCGTGATTGCCGCAACACGCGCTGCGCGCGCGATGTTGTGCCGTGCCGATGAGATCAATTTCCTCTCGGGCCCTGGCCGCGGCGTGATCCTCATCAAGCTGCAGAACGACGAGAACGACCGCGTGCTCGGCTTCATCGCCTCGGTCGGCGACCGCGACCTGATGGTGGTGGAAACCAGCCGCGGCGTCGAGCAGACCATCAGCACCACGAAGTACGAGGTCACCGGGCGCGGCGGCAAGGGCCGCGAGCTGCTGCAGCGCGGCCAGTTCACCCGCGTGGTGCCCTCAACGCCGGAACTGCCGCTCATTGGCTGACGCTGCTAGCCTCAGGAGCTAACGCTGCTAGCCTCAGGCCTCAGGAGGCCGGGAAGCCAGCCTCAAGGCAATCCGCGCAATTTCGTGAGGCTGGCAGCGTTAGTTCCGGAGGCCTGAGGCTAGCTGCGTCAGTTCCCGAGGCTATACAGCGTCAGTCCCTGAGGCCGCGCCCTCTGCTATGCTTAAGGGGCGCGCCTGGGGCCCGGCCAACGCCCGGCCCCGAGGCGCTGCGTAGATTCACCAACGCGCCCTGGTCCCTGCAATGACGCAGGTTCCCCATGCCACCTCGAGGGGTGGACGGGTCGACCCGGCCAGGCGCCTAACCAGACGTCACGAGCACGACGATTCAGGATTCCCTTTGACAGACACACGACTGAAGATTGCCGTCTTCGTCGACTTCGACAACATCGAGATCGGCGTCAAGACCACCCTGGGCGGACAATTCGACATCGGCCTCATCCTCGAGGCCATCAAGGAACGCGGCGAGGTCGTCACCAAGGTCGCCTACGGCGACTGGAAGCGCGCCGGCGACCACGGCCGGCTGCTCTCGCAGCATGCCATCCGCATGGTGCAGCGCAACCTCACCCCGGGCGGCGACAAAAACGGCGCCGACATCAACCTGGCCCTCGACGCGCTCGAGATGGCCTTCACCCACGCCCACATCAACGCCTTTGTGATCGTCGGCGGCGACAGCGACTTCATCACGCTGGTCGAAAAGCTCAAGCAGTACGACCGCAAGGTGTTCGTCGTCGGCGGACGGCAGTTCACCAGCCTGGTGATGCAGCGCAACTGCCACGAGTTCATCGCCTACGAGAACCTGCTGGGCACGCGCCGCACCGTCAGCACCGGCGGCGGCGGTGGCGGGCGGAGCCGCTCGGGCGCGCCGGCCGCGCCGGCCGCGGCCGACATCGAAAAGGCCCTGCCGCTGGTGAAGCGCGCGCTGAAGGTGCTGGCCGACCGCGAGGTCACCCCGCAACTGGGCCTGCTCAAGAGCACGTTGTTGCAGCTGGACTCGACCTTCTCTGAACGCGACTACGGCACCAGCACCTTCCGGGACTTCATCGAGAAGGTCGCCGAGCGCGGCCTGGTGTCGCTGAAGCAGGCAGGACGCAGCATGCTCGTGGAGCTGGCCGACAACGCCGTCAGCGCCGCCGTGCCGGACACGTTGCCGCCGGCGGCGCTGGCCGACGTCGTCGAACCGGTGGCCGTCACGCGGGAGCGCCCGACGCGTGAGACGCCCGTGGACGAGATCGCCGATCCGCGCGCGGCCGTGCCGGTGTCAGCGGCCGCCACCGAACAGGCACTCGACGCCGTGCAGACGGCCTCGAGGCTGTTTGCCGCGGCCAGGCAGAACCCGCGCTGGCCGATGTACATCCGTCAGGTCCGCCAGTACCTGCGCACGGCCGACGAGACGTTTGACGAGCGCAAGTTCGGCTTTGCCGGCATCGTCGAGTTCCTGCGCGCCTGCCAGAAGGAAGGGCTGCTGCGGCTCGACCGCGATCGCCAGGGCGTGCTGCGCGTCTTCCCCGGACCGCAGTTCTCGCGGCCGACTGTGTCCGCCGGAGGCCCGGTGGCCGAGGGGATCGAGGACATCGACGCACCCGAGCTGGCGCAAAGCGATCCGCGAATCGAAAGCGTGCTCATCGACGAGGCCATCGTGGCTGACATCGTCGTGGACGACCTGACCCTGGTAGTAGACGGCGAGGTCGCGCCCGAGCCTGGAAACGAGGCCGTACGCAAGCCCACCGGACGCAAGCGCACGCGCTCGCGCGGGCCAGCGCCGGCTGGAAAGACCGCAACGCCGCGCACGCCACGGACGCCCAGGACGCCGCGGGCACCGCGGGCACGCAAGAAGACCTAAGACGGGTTGGGGCGGGATCGGACAGGTTGGGGCGGGTTGGGCTGGTTGCTCGCGACGGCGTCTCGGACGTCCGCCTATGGCATGCGCCGTGCTACGGGCGGTGCATGGCTACCGTGCAAAACTATCGCGAGCTGATCTGTTGGCAGCTATCCGCACAACTCCGCAAAGACATGATCGCGGTAACTGATCGCGTGCAGGTGCGGCGCAATGTGAAATATTGCGATCAGGTCGGTGACTCCACGAGGTCGGCACCTGCGAACATCGCCGAAGGATTCAACCGGTCCAACCGCGAGTTCATGCGCTACCTCGACATCGCACTTGGCTCGTTGAGGGAGTCCGAGAACCACATCGACGAAGGGCTCGAGCGGCGCTACGTCTCTTCCGATTGGCACGAGCGATTCAGGACGCTGGCCAAGCGCGCGATTCGCGCGGCTGAGGAATTGAAGCGTTATCTGCGCAGGCGTGTGACCTGAGCGAGTCGCCAACCTGCTCAACGCGAGACGCGACTAACCGTCGTCAACCTGCCCCAACCCGCCCCAACCTGCCCCAACCTGTCCGATCCCGTTCGTTGTACCATCGCCTCCGTGTCGTATTCAGCGAAAGACATCACCGTTCTCGAAGGCCTCGAGCCCGTCCGCAAGCGGCCGGGCATGTATATCGGCGGCGTCGGCAGCGCCGGCCTGCATCATCTGGTCTGGGAAATTCTCGACAACGCCGTCGACGAGGCCATGAACGGCTATGCCTCGACGATCGCCGTCACGCTGCACGACGACGGGTCGACCATCACCGTCGCCGATGACGGCCGCGGCATCCCCGTCGACAAGCATGGGAAGACCAACACGAGCGCGCTCGAGGTGATCTTCACCGTCCTGCACGCCGGCGCGAAGTTCGAGGGCACCAACTACAAGACGGCCGGCGGCCTGCACGGCGTCGGCGCGTCGGTCGTCAACGCGTTGTCGAAGGAACTGGTCGCCACCGTCAAGCGCGACGGCCACCAGTGGGAACTGCGCTTTGCGCAGGGCAAGCCGGTTGGCGGACTGAAGAAGCTGGGTGCCGCACGCGGCACCGGCACCACCGTGCGGTTTCATCCCGACCCGGTGATCTTTCCGAAAATCGAGTTCGACGCCGACGTCATCCGCGAGCGCCTCGAGGTGGTCAGCTACCTGCACAAGGGCGTAAAGGTCACCTTCGAGAACGAGGCGACCGGCGACAGACACGTCTTCACGCACGATGAAGGGCTGGTCGCCTACCTGCGCAAGATTGTCGGCGAGCGCGACGGCAGGGCCGTCCACGAGGCGCCGTTTGCGGTGACCCGCGGCAACGGCCTCAAACTCGACGTCGTGCTCCAGTGGACCGAGGCCACCGACGAGCACCTGCGCAGCTACGTCAACGGCATCCCCACCGGCAGCGGCGGCACGCACGAGAACGGGCTGCGCGCCGGCCTGGGCAAGGCCGTGCGCAACTTCATCGAGACGCACAACCTGACACCCAAGGGCGTGACGCTG
>JAENWD010000274.1 GCA_016650245.1 Vicinamibacteria bacterium | reverse complement strand
TGCCAACCCGCTGTGCCCCACCAAGTGCGCCACGGCCATCACGATCATGTACGTGCCCAACACCAACGCGCAGACGACGATCAGCAACGACATGCCCACGCCGTCGGCCGAGCTGAAGGTGCACCAGCAGCCCGGGTGTGGCCAGGACGACCGCGACTTGTGCGGATTCAATGACGGCGACCGCGTGCTCATCTTCGACCCCAGCGGCGCGTACGACATCTTCACGATCACCAACGTGCAGGACGACGCGCTGCACCTCCAGCACCGCGACGACAAGTTCACGCAGAAGTACTACACGGGCGCCTGGATCACGAAGGTGGAGTCGCACACCTACTACCTCAGCGAAGTGCCGGCGACCAACACCTATCAGCTGCGCCACTACAACGGTTACCAGACCGACCTGCCTGTCGCCGACAACGTCGTGGACTTCCGCATCGAGTTCTTCGGCGATCCCCTGCCGCCGCAGATGGTCCGCCCCGCCGGCGACCTGGTGGGTCCCTGGACCACGTACGGTCCGAAGCCGCCGCCGATCGGCACCGACAACGACAAGGACCCGTGGGGCGCCGGCGAGAACTGCGTCTTCCATGTCGACGGCACCTCCGGGCTTCAGGTGGCCCGGCCGCAGATCCAGACGCTGGGCACGGCGCTTGATGGGCCGGTGTCGCTCACGGCCAGCATGCTCACCGACGGCCCGTGGTGCCCCTCGGAGACCAACACCGACGGCGAGGCCATGCCGAACAAGTTCGACGCCGACCTGCTGCGCGTGCGCCAGGTCCGCGTGACCCTTCGCGTGCAGGTGGCCAACGAGGTGCTGCGAGGCCCCGCCGGCGTGCTCTTCCGCCACGGCGGCCGGTCCATCGGCGGGGAGCGCTACGTCCCGGACCAGGAAGTCCGCTTCGACGTCTCGCCGCGCAACATGAACCTGGGACGCTGAGGAGGCTGTGATGACCGATCCCTGTTGCTCCTCACCGTCGACACCGTCGCCTCGCGCCGGCGGCAGCGAACGCGGCGTCGCATTGGTCATCGCGCTACTGGCGATGCTCCTGATGACCGCGCTCGGCATGGCGCTGGTGCTCGTCTCGGAAACCGAGTCGATGATCGGTGCCAACTACCGCGACAGCGTCGAAGCCAGCTACGTGGCCGACGCGGGCATCGAGCGCGTCATGCAGGACGTGCTCAGTATCCCCGAATGGAACGCGATTCTCACCTCGCCCGACAACATTCGGGCGGGCGTGACCTCGGGCTTCATTGACGGCACCGTGACCCCGACGCTGGCCGACGGCCGCACGATCAACCTGACCAGTGCGACCAACATGATCAACTGCAACAAGACCTCGAGCTGTTCCGACGCGGACATGGACGCCAACGACGGCGAGCGGCAGTGGAGCAAGAACAACCCGCGTTTCCGCCTCTTTGCCTGGGGCCCGGTCAACGATCTCAATCCTACGGCCACCATCAACTCGCCGTTTTACATCGCCGTGTGGATTGCCGACGACGGCGCCGAAAACGACGACAACCCGAATGAGGACGGCGGTCCGGTGAGCGCCGCGTGGGCGGCCGACGGCATGGACAAGAACTCCGGATCCGGCGTCCTCACGCTGCGCGCCGAGGCCTTTGGCCCCGGCGGCGCGCATCGTGTCATCGAGGCCACGATCGCCCGCACCGACAGCACCGAGCTCGAGCGCGGCTATACGGGCCAGCGCGGGCAGGACGAGCAGAACCGGCGCGCCCGCAAGGCATCCGTGCAGAACCCGGGCACCAGTCTGGGGCGCTCCACGATGTCGAGTAACGGCGGACTCGTAAGCCAGTAACGAACCGGACAAGACGTCATGACGAAGACACCTGTGCACACCGCCTTCGCGTTGGTCCCGCCCGGCGCGCCGCGCCGCGGCGCGTTTGGCCTGCTGCTGACGCTGCTGGTCGTCGGCTGGCCCCAGGCCGCCCAGGCGCAGCTTGACCCGCTGCTGCTGCTGAAGCGGTCGATCCCGAACATCACCACACCGCAGTACCGCGCCAACGTGCTCGTCGCCGTCGACGTCGCGCCGCGGATGCAGTACGACGCCGACGGCCACTACTACGACCCGACCGAGTACGTGCGCGGCAACCTGTGGGACACCTCGCTCGGCGTCACCGCCGGCAACACGACGGCGCGCTACCGCCGCATCTACCAGAGCCTGCAGTGGAGCGCCTCGGCGCCTCAGAAGTTCAACACGACGCGCATCGACATCGTGGGCGACGCGGTGAGCACGCCTTACACCAACTTCTACCAGAAGACCCGGCTCGGGGTGGCCAAGACGGCGCTCAATCAGGTAATCAGCGAGAACACGACCTCGGTGCGCTTCGGCCTGCTCAAGATGCGCCAGACCAACCAGCGGGTCGTGTCGCCGGCCGACGGTCCGGTCTACAACTCCGACCCCGGCCAGCAGCTGCCCACCGACGGCGTCGGCGTGGGCTACTGGAAGTTGTACCGCGGAGTGGTGGACGGCGACAACCGCAGCCTCGAGACGTCGACGGCGCCGCTGGTGAGCCCCGACGGCGCCAGCCCGAACGCTTCCATTCAGACCATCCTGGGCCAGGCATTCTCCTCGGCGTCGGCCCTCATGCCGGCCGGCAACGACTCCTACGGCGTCGACGATGCGCCACTGGCGCACCTGCTCGATGACGTGCGCACGGAGGCCGCGCGGCTGTCGGGTCTGGACACGCAGTGCAAAAACACCGTGGCCGTGCTCATCACCGGCGGCGGGGAAGGCACTGGCGGGCATGTGCCCAGCGCCTCGAGCATCGCCTCTACGTTCCTCACGGTCTCGGCCGGCCGTCGCGTCCCGATCTACGTCATCGCCATCGCGCCGCCGGCGACGGCTGTGGCCGAGCTGCAGGCGATCGCCGCCAACAGCGGCGGCCGCTATGTCGAGATCACGAAGGCGCAAATCGACCTGGCCGCTGCCAACAACGTCGCGGTGCCCGAGATGGTGAGCGCCATCACGGCGGCCGTGCAGCACGGCTTCGCGCAGCCCGCCGACTTCAACACCGCGCCCACGGCGCAGTTGCCCTACGGGCCGCAGAGCGAGTTCATGGTCACCAGCCCGATCGTCGGCACGGTGAACCTGGAAAACGCCGTCAGCATCGCCGGGGCAGCGCTTCCCAACACCGACATCACCAATCCAACCAGCGGCGCCGAGATCCCGCAGCGCGGCAACGTGATGGTCACGACCGGCTTTGCGATGCCCGGCTTCGATGGGCGGCTGCGCGCGTTCCGCGTCTACAAGCCCGTGGCCGACGTCACCAAGCCCGCCGGCTACAAGTTCACGCAGGACGGCACGGCGCTGTGGCTGGCCAAGACGCCGATGGCCGACTACTGCAACGACGCGACCGCGAGCTGCCGCAACATCTTCACGGTGCTGCCCAACGGCACCGCCGTCGCCTTTACGGACGCCAACAGCGCGGCGCTGACGCCCTACATGAACACGTGGGACGTCAGCGGGCTCATCACCTTCGTGCGCCGCCAGCCGCTTGGCGCGGTCTTGAGCTCCACCCCGGCAATCATGGATCCGCCATCGCTGGACCCGCCGCCCGACGTGGACTACCCGGGCTTTGCAGACGACAACAAGGACCGGCGGTCGCTGATCTTCGTGGGTGCCAACGACGGGATGATCCACGCCATCGACGGCCGCACAGGCGTCGAGGTCTGGGCCTTCATCCCGTTCAACCTGCTGCCCAAGCTGCGCACGCTGCGCGACGGACAGGGCATCGACGGCTTCGACTACTTCGTCGATTCGTCGGCCAAGGTCGCCGACGTGAAGCTTGGCGGGGTCTGGAAGACGATGATCATCTTTGGGGAAGGGGCCGGCGGCACGTTCTACCAGGCTTTCGACGTCACCCTCGCCGGCATGGGCGCGACCGTAGCGCCCGATTCGGACAACGTGTCGTCGGTGTTGTCGTACTTCAACAGCACGGGCCGAATCCCGCTTCTGTGGTCATTCCCCAGGTATTCGATCTTCGACGTCACGCTGGGCCAGTACGGCGACATCTCGGCCTCGGCCACCGACCACGAGAAGTCGGTGGGGCAGACGTGGTCTGACCCGGCCGTCGGTCAGGTCACGACGAGCCTGAGCAAGTACACCGTCATCGCCGGGTCGGGATTCTTCCCGCGCTCCAAGGAGACCGGCGCCAACCGCGGCGGCGCCTCGGCCGGCCGGTCGCTCTACCTGCTCAATGCCGAAGACGGCACGGTCTTCGACCGGAAGGAATCCACGCCCTCCAACGACAGCCTGGCCGAGGCCGATGACAACTGCACGGCCGCCGCATATGGCTGCACCAAGATGAAAAACGCCCTGCAGGCCGACCCGGTCGCCACCGGGCCGTCGGGCTCGCGGTTCATCGGCACGACCTACATCGGCGACCTCGACGGCAACGTCTGGCGCTTCGACATCGATCTCGACGGCAGCAACAACCCGCGCTTCCCGTCAGCGCCGATCAAGCTGGCGACTCTCGGACCGGATCAGCCCATCTTCGCGTCGATGGCCACCGTGTCGGTGGGAACGCAGCAGTACCTGTTCTTCGGCACGGGCAGCGACCTGCTGCCGCTGAACGGACAGGACACGATCTTCAAGCTGGTGGGCGTGCTCGACAACGGCGGCAG